>JAGLZA010000026.1 GCA_023131835.1 Caldifarciminota bacterium | reverse complement strand
CAACTATAAAAGAATGGATATTTGGAAAGACCAAACACACCTATTAACCCTGATAGGTTATACCAATGCAGGTGTGTACCTAAAAGTCAATGGAGGTGATCCAGAGCCGATTACCGAAGAGCGGTTTGACGAGTTAGTTATGACATGGGAAGAAGCATGGCATAAAGACAAAAGCGTTGTGTTAAAAGGAAATCTAATTCCAAAAGGTGAGACGGAGCTATTAAATAGAGAACGTGTGAAATTTGGTGAGTTGTTATCAGGTGGAAAGGTGGTTTTGTAAAATAGGAGGTTACAACATGAAGACTTTAGAATATCTTAAATTAGTAGAGAAAATAGGATTCAAACGAGCACTAAAAGTGGATTTCAAAGGACATGAAAAACAGAGATGGAGCATTCTATGTCTATTGGGATGCAAAACGTGGTATTCTGCTTTACTTTGATACGTATGGTGACAACATAAACGGTGGAGAATTTGCTTATAACTGGATACCAAGAGACAGACAAGCAGCATATAGATACACTTCTTCAGGTGGTTTCGAAAAACACAATGATGGAATGGTTTGGGTAGGTTATCACAGTTGTGGAGGAGGAAACATAGATGTAAACATAAAAAACCTTGAAGAGAATGGTGAATTTGTTGTTCCGTGGGTAAGGAAGCCATTTTTGTGGTTACTACACTATAAGGATACAGAGAAATATGGTGGTAGTAAAGAATATAAAGAAGTCAATGAACAAAGGATTGCTATGCTACCTAAAGATATACAAACTGCTATTAAAGGAATAGAAAAAATAGGAGGTAAAAAAAGAAATGAAAACTAAGATAACCATAAACCAGCTAATTTTTGCAGTATCCTTAATACTTGTACCATTAATAACGTATGTAGCTGCAACGACCATATACATAGTATGGGAAATAAACAGAATGCTAAACCCGATGGGATTCTACATGCCGAGTATAGTATTCATAGTAATTACGTGGGCTGCAATGGTGGGACTGCTGGTGCTGGTTATGGTAAAAGTAAGGCAAAGTAAGTAAGTTGTTTTGGGGAGGGGTGAGGAGATAGAGTGTTTGGGGTTAAAAGACTCTTTTTGGCACACCTCTAAATCACCTCTCTCTTTCTATAGTTTTTTTTATAAAAATGAAAGACAAATTTATATGGTTAGGAATTATTTGTTTATTTTTTTCAATTCCTTATTATAAGATAAAAACTTTAATACCACCAATTCTGGAGCTGTTTGGATATATACCTTAGTGGGTTTTTATTTCGGCTTACGAAGAGCACGTAGCGTCAATCACCCCTCTAAAAGGAAGGGGCTTGCACCGTGAGGAGCAATGGCAACTGGTTGATTAGGAGGCATAAATGCAAAGAACATATGCAGCAGTTAGGAACGTGAAAAACATACACACCTTGGAGTGCTCCACAAGCTCCAGGCTCTGTGATTTGGTATTAAACAGAGAGGAAACTCTCAGTGTGCCAAGTTTGAAAACCATACCTAACAACTCCGATGTGGACAAACACTCTGGCAAGAGTGGACAGGACTTGAGAGTTCCTGTCTTAAACATGCGTGGTGAACCTTTGATGCCAACAACTCCGAGGAAGGCAAGAAAGTTGTTGGAAGCGGATAAAGCAAAAGTAATTAGTCGGATGCCATTTGTTATACAATTGCTCTGTCCAACAGGAGAAGCGAAACAAGACATAACATTAGGTATAGATGCTGGCTATAGAAAAGTAGGATTCAGTGCTATTACAACGGAAAGGGAACTAATAGCAGGAGAACTGGAATTGAGAAATAGTATTAAGAAACTATTGGGAAGTAGATGTGGAATGCGTAGGTTAAAACGAAACAAGTTATGGCATAGACAACCGAGATTTCTTAATAGAAGTAGGAAGGATGGTTGGTTACCACCTTCATTAGAACACAAGTTACAGAGTCATATAAGGTTGGTAGAGCAATTAAAGAGGATATTACCGATAACAAAGGTAATAGTTGAAGTAGCATCCTTTGATACACAGAAGATGCAGAGTCCTGAAATTAGTGGTGTGGAATATCAACAAGGTGAACTTCAAGGTTATGAAGTACGGGAATATCTCTTAGAAAAATGGAAACGAAAATGTGCATACTGTGGCAAGAAGAATATACCATTGGAAGTAGAGCATATTATACCAGTAGTACGAGGGGGTAGTGACAGAGTTTCAAACTTAACGATGGCTTGTCATGACTGCAATCAGAAGAAAGGCACTAAGACAGCAGCGGAATTTGGCTTTCCAAAGATACAGGAGCAGGCAAAAGAATCATTGAAAGCGACAGCGTTTATGAATAGTATTCGGTGGAAGGTAGTTAATTACTTAGATTGTAATTGGACTTATGGTTACGTAACGAAGTATAAGCGAATAAAGGCAGGATTAGAGAAGTCACATGTCAATGATGCATTTATGATAGCAGGTGCTGATAACCAAGGAAGATATAAGGCATACAAACTAACACAAACAAGGAGAAATAACAGACGCCTCCAAATTAATAGAAAAGGATACAGACCTTCAGTAAGACGACAAAGGTACAAGATGCAACCACACGATCTGGTTAAATATAATGGTTTGTTATGCCGTGTAAAAGGAATATTTGGCTACGGAAAACGGATTAGAATAGTGACCAATGTGGGAGAAGTAATTAATACCAACATAAAGAATGTAGAGGTGTTGAGATATGGAAAAGGAATGCAATGGGAGTAGAGCTGATTTATCCTTTCGCTTATGCAAGGGGTCTTCTTGCCTAAGTGATAAAAAAGTAAAAAGTTTAACCTTAACTAAAGTTGAAAAACTCCTTAAAGAAGATCTAAGTAAGAAGGAACTTATCTTAATAGTTTTCGAAAGGTTTGGTATTCCACCTAGTGGTAATAAAAAACAGCTAAGGGAACAAATCGCTATTTCTATAAACCATGAAAAATCAATGAAGGTTATAGCAAAAATGGCTTCAAAATGAAAGACAGATTTATAGCATTAGGTATTTTTTGTTTACTCTTCTCTATTATATTATCCTATGCTGGTATAAGAACTTTAATCCCACTAATTTTGGAGTTGTTTGGATATACTTTTGTGGGTTATGGTTTTGGTCTACAAAGGGTACGCAGCAGAACTATCATACTGTTTGTAGGTTTCTTACTATCAGTATTCTTAGATCCTTTAATGCACCTGTTCTATGGTAATCCATTTCCATGTAGCCACAAATTAAGTCTTATAGTTAATAGTGTAGTTTTTATGGTTTTTTTTGTAGGGTACGTAACGGGTGAGCTAAGGTTTAGGAAGTCTATTAAAGCGGAGTGGGGGTTTACAACAAACGAGGAGTTTGTGGATTTTATTGATTGGTTGAAGATTAGGACACGGATTGATAAGTACAGAAGGTATAGTTTGTGGAAAGAGATGAGAAGGATTAAGAAGGGTAAGTATTTTGGGAGAGTTGGTTAGTATTTATACCATGCGATAAAAGTTTGTGTTCTAACTGCCGGCGAGTTACTCTTGTAGTGTATTGTGGTACGTTGTGACCATGTTAAGCTACGAAACGAACAATGTATGAATTAGGGGGTTCGATTCCCTCGTCTCCCACTGCCTATTCCCCGTCCTGCTTATAGAGGGGATGCTACCTTTTGCTTAGCAGAGGTATATTGGGAATAGGCAAAATAACTATCAGATGGGAATAATAGTGAGAACAAATGGAAGAGTCCTTTTAGGATTTAACAGTCTAATGTGTAATCACCTTATGCAGTCTGTTCTGACGCTTTGGATCCACGGATCTGAAGTATTGGATATAAAACTTGAAGATGCTTTCTTTTATGCTTAGACCATAGGGCGTAAGATACACCACCATCTTTAAGGACTGGAGGAAATGATTATACAAAAAGATAAAAAAAAATGAGGTGTAAGAAATGAAAAGAACAAAAATAGAAGTTGTAAAAGAAAGACCAGACTTTGGTGATAAACAAGTAAGACAAGCATCTGAGGTAGAGATGGAGAAGTTATACAGGTGGCATTGTCGTAGGGGAATGCTTTCTGTTATATTTCCTATACGGAAAGAAGATGATGGTATATGGATAAAAGCAAAACAGATATTGGATGAACCTGTAACTATGAAGGACATTGCAGAAGCGGACATTGGGGATGTATCCTTAGCGGATTGTGGCATAATTCCTTATAAAGGCGGTATGTGGAATGGTACTAACTGGTTAGAAAAGTTAGAGAACTAAAACTAAAAAGATGTTTGAGCAAGGTTTTCACCTCCTTTTGCTATTGCCCTCCTTGCTCAAATATTACTTTGTTCTTAAGAAAGAAAAATGGCGCAATATCCTGAATGTGGAAGTAAAAATTGTTTTTGACCAGGAGATATAACTACTGAGGAAAAGTATCAGAATCTTGATTGTATAGTATGCAGAATAAGGAAGAAAGAGGAGGATAAAAGAAATGGATAATATGTTAATTTCAATTGTAATGCTACTTATAGGAATTATAATTGGATTTGTAGCTGGTTATTTTCATAGAATGAACATAGAAGAAGAGGAGGAAACAAATGGGAGATTTTGATGCAGCATGTTGGCATGGTTGCAAGTGGTTGGGAGTGTATGACGGTTCGCAACCTTGTGCTAAGTGTAACAAAAGTAATGATTATAAATATTATAAACAAAAGGAGTAGATGATACAAATGGGATGGAATTTAGAGGATGAATATTATGATAAAATACCAGTCTATAAGTTTAGGTTTGGTAGAGAAGTTCAGACTCATATAAAGGTTGTAGGATTAGACGGTAAGATAATCAGGATAAGTTTTGATTTGAATGATAAAGAAGGTATCAGTAACCAAAAGATAGAAGTTTTGAAGGAAGAACGTAAAAAGAGATTGGTTGAAAAGGATCAGATTACGGGAAAGGAGATATAAAATGATGTATTGTCACGGATGCTTAAAAAGGATTTGGTTTTGGGAGTCAAGAGCTGAGGGATGCCACATAAAATGCTTACCAATCAAAGAAAGATGTAAATACTACCACATACAAAGGGATATTAGTATATCTGCAGTCTTTGGAATTATGGTTGGTATAGCTATAATTGGTAATACAAATTCGATGGTTATCAGGTATGTTGCTATTGGCATTGCTGTTTGTGTTTTCTTTTTCAGTGGTTTTTTAGCATACAAAATAAGGGAGAGAGAAGAGAATGAAAGAAGCAGAGGAGAGGAAAAAAGAAAGATTAGAAATATCTAAAATGCCATCTATAAGACTTATACTGACATTTGAGCAATTAATAAGAGATGGTGCTGGTTATAGTTCTACACCACTTATGTGGTATAGGGATGAAATACTAGATAGATGTGTAGTGACTAAGGATAAAACTTAGAGGTATTATTGTCAGAGTTGTTAGAGTTGAAAAAAAGGCAAAAAAAAGAAATTAATAAGGATGGTGAGGAAACAAAATGAAAGAAGAAATAAAATTAAGTAAAGATGATAGAGAAAAACTTGCTGAGTTATATCAGAAAGCACAAACAACACCAGTAATATTTGTTGGTGGGTGTGAAGATATGGTAACTATAGCATGGAATAGTGTGCGAAAGTTTATGGATAAATTAGGAGAGAAATATGATTTTGATCCTTCTATTTACTCGATAAATACAGAAACAGGAGAGGTTAAAAAATATAGTGAGATAGATTTTAAGGAGATAGAAAAATGAAAGAAGAAAATAAAAACCTAAGAAAAGTAGCAGAAGAACTTATGGATTATGAAGCACTGCGAAGTGCTTTTATACTCATGAAAAGTGAAGGTAAAGAATCATTTGAAGGAGTTCCTAATTAGGAGGTAGAAAAAAAATGGAAGCAGAATCGAGAATAATTTTTTCAATCGGTGGCAGCAGTGCAGTAACCCTGCCTAAGGAAGTAAAGGCAAAAGCAGGTAAATCTGTTTTAATGATTCCTGAGCAGATGCTTTTGGTTGACCTAAATGGTGAACTAACCAAAGAGGAGCTTGAGGATTTGTATTACAAGGATTTGCAACCCGCTATTCTGGAAAAGTTGATGAGAAAGTGGAAAAAGAACTAAAATGAAATGTCCTTTTTGTGGTGATGAATGTAGGGAAGAAATACCTCTGAGTGCTATGGGTTATCCAATGTATGGCAGGGGTGTGGATGATTACATTTGTACCAACCCAAGGTGTATACATTTTGGTGAAGTTGTAGGATAGAAAAATGACAAAGAAAATAGGAGTGATGGTATGTCCTTATTGTTTAATGGTGAAACTAAAGAGGTTTTACTATCTTGATGAAGAGGGTAAAAAGCACTGGTCTTTATATTGTCCATCGTGTAAGAGGAGGTTTTGAATGACAACTAAAAAAGAATTAGAAGAGAGATTTTTGAAGGCAATAACTAAATATCACTTGCATTTAGTAGATGCTCATAAAAAATATACACCTGATTGGGGAACTATTTTTGCACACCTAACTTTTACGGGAAAGGAATTAGGTTTTAATTCAGAAGAGTGTAGAGAACTTTCCAGATATGGTATAATAAAGAGTTATGTAAACACAGCAGGATTAGACCAAATAGAAGTAAATAAAGAAACTCGTAAATTAATGTGTCAAAAATTGAATAGTAAACTCAGGAGATTAGGATTTAAGGAGTTGAGATGTGAAGTATGACTTTGCAAAAAAAATATATATATATTCCTCAAACTTGGGATGAAATAATTGGTCAGGAAGAAATAGTAAAGGATTTAAGTGGTTATAAGACTATTGAAGAACTTCCAAACTTAATGTTTACTGGACAATCTGGAATTGGAAAAACTGCAAGTGCTTATGTATTAGCAAAAATTTTGGGAGTTCCATTAATTGAGAAAAATGCAAGCGATGATAGAGGAATAGATGTAATTAGGAATGAAGTTAAGACGCTTTTGTTTACGACAGGAAAAAGAATCATTTTACTTGACGAAGCAGGAAATCTAACTCAGCCAGCTCAAGCTGCTCTCAGGCGTCCAATGGAAATAGCATTACAGAGAACAAATAATCGTCTTATTTTAGCACTAAATGAACCTTGGAAAATTATTGATGCAATTTCAAGTAGATGTACTATTAAACGATTCCGACCTTTGAGCAAAGAAGCTCTTACAACAATAACTTATCGTGTTTTAAAGCGTGAAGGAATGAAATTCAGTAGTAAAGAAGAAATACATCAAGTTGTTAATGCTTTAGTATCTTATTCAAAAGGTGATGCAAGAAGATTATTGGATGTAATTGATAACTACTCGCATAGTAAGGAAAGTTTGATTCAATATATTCGGAAGAAAGATGCCGAAGTAAATCAAATTCGAGAGATATTTCAAGCAAGTATTTCAGGAGAATGGCAAGAAACTTTGATGAAATTGGAGAGTTACATAATACAGTCACCTACGACTAATAATTCCGAATTAATCGAAATGTTTTATGCAGAGGTGAAAAATCTTAATATAGCTCTTTTGAAAAAGTTTGTAATTTATGAAAGACTTGCGGATACTGAAAGAGCTTTAAAACTGCAAACAAGCCCCCTTGTACAAATTTCAGGATTCTTAGTTTCAGTTATGGCGATAACACACTACAAAGAGAAGTAAGGGAATTATTCTCATCTATTTAATTGGATGAGTCTGGTAAGGTTTGGTCAGGTATGGTTAGGTCAGGTCGGGTTTGGTGCGGTGAGGTACGGTGAGGTAGGGTATGGTTTGGTATGGAATGATAAGAAGGAGAGATAGGAAAAAGTAAATAATTTCTTATCTCTTTCTTCTTGGATATATTTTAGGGAACAATAAAATGGAAGAAAAAGATTTCGGCACTGCATTAGTTGAGCTTTATGAAAAAGCTAAGGAAAGAAATACTACACCACCAGAACATAAATTATCGAGAGTTTATGATAATGCTTTGATAACTGCATGTAAGGTAGCAGAAGGAGTTATTCAAATTGAAATAGAAGGGGATATAAAATGAAAATAAGTATAATGAATAAAATGAAAAGTTTTTGTTTTATAATTGGTGTGATTTTGATAGTAATGGGTTTTATTTATAGTGCTGGAATAGTTTTAGACACCATGAAATATTCAAATCAACCGAAAACAATTGAGCTAACAGTAGAACATTTATGGGAAGAAGATAGTAAATATTATTTTGCGGATAATGATGGAAATATATATATGTTAGGTAATTATCGTGATGTTAGCGATAAAATTGTGTATAGTGATATGCCTAAACAACGGTTTGAGAGACTAAACAAAGGAAGTAGATATGAGATTAGATATGTTTCAGGATTGGATTACTGGATTTCGATAAGTGAAAAGGAGATGGAGAGATGAATGAAAGTAGAAGAACATCTATATATGTTGTAATATCAATTATTCGAGATTTAGTGAATGGCAAGCGAATCAAGGTTGGAGATAATATAATAGCAATGGACGATGAAGGTCATATTGGTTATCTGTTACGAAATAGTAAAGGAGAAACAATAGCTGGTGATATATCAATTAAGGACTTCGTTGAATTAGTTGAAGAGTATGAGATAATTCCAATACCTGCCTTAATGTAAAAAGATAAAATTAAAAATATTAGGAGAAGATAAAAAATGAAAGGAATAATAATAAAAGATTGTTTGAGTTGTCCATTTAGTGATATAAAAGACCCAGATAATAATGGTGGTACATTAATTTGCGAACTTGGAAAATCTATTGAATGTGAAAAAGAACAACTATGCAAAATGATTGAAGGTGATTATACAATTCCAGATTGGTGTAGACTTGATGATTTACAAGAGGTAGTAGAAATTGCAGCTTGTGATTATGGTATAATGTATAGGGGAAATACAAAAAGAGGTGGAAAACATGAATGAACAAGTAATTTTCATAGTTTTGTTTTGTGGTGCGTTTTTCTTTCATGAATTAAGCCATATATCGTATGCTAAGTTTGTTGGTGTCTATAAAAGAACTACTATCTTCAGGTTATATAATATTTCAAAGAAAATACCACAAAAGGGAATTTGGAGATTCCCAATTGGTATAGCTATAGAGACCAATTTAGAAAAAGAAACACTACATCAACGTGTTTTTAATTGTTTATGTGGAACTCTTGGCGGGTTGCCTTTTCTTGTAATTGGTTTGTTGATACTTCCAGATGTTGAAGTATTTGTTCTTTTCTTGTCGTATTTAGTAGGGTTTTCAGTAGATTTAGTAACAGTACTTCAAGTGACTCTAATAGCAAGAAGCAAAGGTTGGAAACTGAAATTGATGGATGTAGTTTAATTGGGTATAATAATTACATAATATAAGGAGCATTATGTTAAGAGAGGTTGTAGGATAGGAAAAATGATAAACGAACAAGTTATTAGAGAAGTTATAGATTCCTTTTTTAAAGGTGTGGATTATTTTGATGAACCAATAGTTGGTCGTATTTGGGTAGCAAAGCACGGAGAGAAGAAGGTAAATAGGTTTGATTTACAAGCAGTAAGGGAAAGAGGATTCATAGAACCTCCTTTCCTAACAAAAATAGTCAGTGAAGATACTATGTGGGGATACATACCAGAGTTTGAGATACTAACGATTGAGCCGAGAACAGGAGGGCAGTATGAAATAGCAGTAAGAATCTGGTCAGAAAATAAATGGAGAGGATATATGATAAACGATTTAAATGACTTATATTCGACTTATCTAATTGGTGTTAATATGGTGTTAATACAAGAGGGCATTAATTTCTTTGGAGGTAAAAAGAAAATGGAAATCTGTGGAGTATGTAAGAAGGAGTTCGATGCAGAGAAAGACGGTGGAATAAAGCAAGATGATAAAGTAGTATGTGCTACATGTGTAAGGAATCATCCTTATCAAACAAATAGATTTTTAAAGTAAATATTATTTAGTTGGAAAAGAATATAAGGGGGACAATAGAATGAAAGATAAAGAAGAAAATGTTTGTGGAGTATCTATTGAATGTCAAATAGAAGGTTCTAAAATAGAATCTGAAATATCTCAAGTTTACAATGATATTGCAAGAGAACTAGTAAAAATTTGGGATTTGTGGAGAAGTGGATTTGGGTACTATTGGGATATTTCTGCTGATGAAACTGATCGAAGAATTACATTTATGCAAAGTGGATGTATGGGAGATTGCCCATCTAAACCTTATCACTTATTTGGAGACAAACGAAAGTGGATAAACATTAATGTTTATTTGACGAGACAAGATATTGCCGATCCAAATAGTTTTCTCAGTAAACACAAAAAATATAGGCAGGAATATGATGAAAATTTACGTAAATTAAAAGAAGAAACAGAGCGTAAAGAGAAAGAAAAGCGTAAGAAAGATTTTGATGAACTTAAAAAAGAATTTGGGACAAAGAAGAATGAAAATAATAGCTGATCCTGAAACTGGTGGTTTATACACAATAGCACTTGCAATTGATTGGGGTTTACCACAAAACTGTCAAGTAGAAGGATGTAAAGAGAAAACCTTTGCGATTCTAAACTTTACTGATGGAGAGATAGAAGGTAGAAAAGCTATACAAATAGCAATTTGTAAAAAGCATTATGAGGAAGGAATAAAAACTGGAGTAGTGAAATGGAGGTTTATTTTATGAAATGTGAAAAAACTATAATTCTTGTTATAAAAGTGGAAAGTATAAATAGTAGAGGTTATTTGAATACAATTGTTAATGAAATAGCAGATAACCTTAGAGAGCATACCAAAATTATGAGGAGGATTCATGGAGTGTGGATAAATACTAATGTTACAATAGGAGATGAGGTATGTCTCTAAGAGATATAAAAGGTTACATGGTGACATTAAAATGATAGTTTGTAACAAATGTGGTTGGTTTGGTAATCGTTCTAAATTGATGGTATTTTATAGTGGATTTCCAAGTACCAAGATAAGTGAAGAATATTGCTGTCCAAAATGTGGTTCACAGGATTATAAGGAGATGAAAGTTTAAGAATGAATGAAATAATATTCGAAAGCAAACTAAGAGGTCTACTGAAGGAATTTCAAACAAAAAATTACACTGAGTAAATTGGAAGACATTACGTATAAAGTGATAGGGGAGATAGTGAATAATGGTAATGGAGATTAAGTAGTAGATTATGAGGAAATAAAGAAGGCAGACATTTATATAGAATAAGAATAGTTAAAATGATCCAAATAAAGACCCCTGTCGAACTTAATTTACCTCCTAAGTTCCAGCAATACCGCCCGAAACAATCCGAAATTATCCAGCAAATAATTGCCAGCCCAAAACACTACATAATCCTTGAAGCACCTACAGGCAGTGGAAAGAGCCTTATTGCCATCTCACTAATTAAAAACCTAAGCTCAACTGGTGTCTTAGTACTCAAAACTAAGCAACTCCAAAACCAATACGCAAAGGAGTTTAAAAACCACGTCCTAATCCTCAAAGGTAAAGCAAACTATAAATGCCCTCTATTTCATAACAGAGTAACCCGAGATGATTGTATCTATGAAGGTCGTAAGGATAAGAAGATCAGCGAGTGTCCTTCTTATGGTATTTGTGAATATGAGCAACTAAAACGACGAGCTATGATGATGCAAGAGGTGCTCGTAACTAACTATGCATACTTCTTATCACAGAGGTATCTTAAACAACCAGATATACTAATCTTAGATGAAGGACACGCTGCAGAAGGGGAGATAGTAAAGCAAGCGAAGATTAAAGTACCTTATAGGTTTATACCTAAGGCGACACAGAAAAAGTTCGATGAAGGTGAGTATGAGGGTTTCTTTGGTGAGATTATAGATGTGGTGAATGTTGAGATAGACCAAACAGAAAAACAGTTTAGAGGATTTGAGAAGTTAAAAAATAATGAACAACTATTTAAAATCCAGCGTAGGTTACGAGCATTAAAAACCCTGAAAGAAAACCTTAAATCCCTTCAGATTGCTTACAATACCAAAAACTGGTACGTTTCGTCAAGTGAGAAGAGCTTGGTTTTCGAGCCGTATTTTGGTACGTGGTTCTTTACAAAATACTATCGAGCGACCAACAAGGTCATATTGATGTCTGCAACACCACCAAACCTTGAGTTGGCAGAGAGCTTATTTGGTATCCCTATAGACGACATAGATTACTTTAAAATGCCAAGTACGTTTCCAACAAAAATACGACCAATAAAATTATTACTTACTACAAATATGGGTTACAAGCATCTACCTAAAGCGTTACCAAAGGTAACACGAGTGGTGGATAGGTTGATAGAAAAATACCACCCGAATGAGAAAGGTCTGATTCATTGCAAAAACTATAATGTAGCGAAGTATTTAATACATAATTCTAAACTAAGTGATAGAATGTTAATACATAATAGTTTTAACAGGAATGAGATGCTTGAGGAGTTTTTGTTATCTAAACAGCCAAAAGTTTTGTTATCTCCATCGTTTCAAGAAGGTGTTGACCTACCTTACGACGATTGCAGATTCCAGATGTTAGTTGGTGTTCAGTTTCCGAATTTGGCTGATAAGGTGGTACAACGACGAAAACAGCTTAATCCAGAATCCTATAATTGGGAAGTAGCATTAGGGATAGCACAAGCATACGGGCGTGGTATTAGGGCTGAAGATGATTATTGTATTTATTATGTGATGGATAACAATTTTTTGTGGTTTTTTAAGCAAAACGAAGGTCTTTTTACGGACTATTTTAAAGAAGGTTTGAGGAGGTAGGAAAAGATGGAACAAAAAACACAATTAGTAAATGTGTTATTATTTACCGACCAAATAAAATGGATGAACAAACGTGTTTTTAATTTAGATGAATTTGTTCAAGGTAGTTTAGATGAAATGATGTGTAAAGACATAGAAGTTTGTAAAGAGGTAGTTAAGAGAAGAAGGGAGGATATACATGGAAATTGATAGAGAGTATCTCGAATTAGATGTCAAGATAATGGAAATAGAGAAGCAAAAAAATATAGATACCAACTTAATCATAATAAAGGACTACATAACAAAGCTTACAGAAAAACAATCTAAGATAGAAGATGTCTATAACCAGCGATTGCAACCTCTATTAGCAAGAAGAGGAGAGTTACTTACAGATTTTGAAAACCTATATGACGGTACGAAAAAGAAACAGTTCGGGTTGCTTATGTTTTCATACCGAATTACAAAGAGTGTGAAGGTTTTGAAACCTGTATCGGTTGTTGAAACCCTACTAAAGATAGACAAAGTCGAAGAAGGAGTTAAGTCTTTTAGTCTATTGTTCCTACGGAAGTTAGTAGATGCTAATGTGTTTTCAGAGGATATAGTGAAGCTCGAGGAAAAGGTGAACATTAAAGTGGAGGAGGTAAAAAAGCAGTAAAATGAAAACAAAAGTAAAATGTCAAATAGTTGGTTGCAAAAAGGATGCAGAACATATCTGTCGTTCAGGAATGTGTAGCGGTATGTATTGTCGTAAACATTTTGATGAGATATATTACGGTAAGAAATAGTGGAGGAAATACAAGATGGATAATGATGTAAATAATCAAACACTAAAAGAAGTTTTAGATAGTTTGTTTGATATCATTACTAAAGAACGTAGGGAATCAGAACCGTACAAAGACCTCTTCAAAAAGTCTGATGATACAACAGAGTTTCTGAGGGATGTTAATCATAAAATGATGAGAGTTGTTTTAGATGCAACACAAGTTCTACGTGATAAGTATGGTACGTGTCCTAATGAGGTGTATAATATCCTTAAATGCCTTCCTTTCGTTGCCGACTATATGAAGAAAAAAATTGAGAGAGAAGAGGGGATATGTTGTTGTGTTGATAAGGTTTATTATTTGCTTTCGCAAAAGATAAAACTTGAATTAATGGAAGCAGAAAAAAAGGTAAAAGATGAATAAAAATAACATAGAAAAACAATAAACATTTATATTTACTAATTTGCATTTACTATATGAGGTATAAAGATGAAACTCATACGAACAGAGCAGATTTGGTTAAAACCAAACAAAACTATCAGCCATCTTTGTCACTTATCCAAGAACCTCTACAACCAATGTAACTATTTAATCAAACAAACCCTAGAAAAAGGTAAGTGGATACGATATGGAGATTTGGAGAATATCCTAAACGGAAAAGGAACTAACCCAAGTAAAAACTATAAACAGTTACCGTCAAACACTGCACAACATATCCTAATTTCACTTGACAAAAGCTGGAAGTCATTTTTCAAAGTAATAAGAGAATGGAAAATACATCCTGATAAGTTTTATTCAAAACCCAATCCACCACGATACAAGAAAAAGAATGGAGAACATACTTTATTTTTTACAAATAGACAGTGCAAATTAAGAGATAACATCCTCAAATTTCCAAAGAAAGTAGGTTTACAACTAAAAACCCGATTACCAGATAATACAAACATCAGAGAAGTAAGAATCATCCCTAAGGGAGTAGGTTATGTATGTGAGATAGTATATGAAAAGGAGGTAGAAGTAGAAAAGAAGGATGAGAGCAGAATTGTAGGAATTGATTTTGGTAGCAGTAACATCATCGCAATGGTAAATAATATCGGTTTAAAGCCGATTGTTGTAAAAGATGATGGGACTGGAATCAAAAGCATAAATCAGTTCTATAACAAAAGAAAAGCGGAAATACAGAGCATTTATGACAAACAAGGAATAAAAGATGGAGATAAGATGCGTAGATTGAGAACCAAACGAGACAAAAAAGCAAATGACTGGGTGCATAAGCTAACACGGTGGGTAGTGAATTGGTGTATAAAATATAACATTGGAACTATAGTAGTGGGTCATAATGAGAACTGGAAACATGAGGTTAAGTTGGGTAGACGAAATAACCAGAATTTTGTATTGATACCTTTTGATAAGATAATCCAGAAATTAGCATACAAAGTGGAAGAAGTAGGGATAACATTAAAAGAGCAAGAAGAATCATACACGAGCAAGTGCAGTTTCTTAGATGATGAACCTGTGAAACATCATAATAATTATTTAGGCAAACGGATAAGACGAGGTCTTTTTAGAACAGCTAAAAGGATACTAATAAATGCAGATGTAAATGCAGGTTACAACATTATAGTAAAAAGTGAACCGGAAGCCTTCAAGGCAGACGGAGTAGGAGGGTGTGTCTTACACCCGATACTTGTTAGAATAAATAATAAGTATAAAGGAGAGTGTTATTAATAAGATGACTGAAAAAGAAGAATTGGAAGGTTGGATAAAAGGAAAATTAGAAGAGATTAGCAGGAAAAGACGAACGCCATATGACGAGTTACAAGGGAAATTTGATAAGGTTATAGCGGAGTTTGAAGGAGACCCGCAACTTAGTGATCCTGTAAACTTATATAGGTATGCATACGAAGTTGTATTGAGCCGTACCGTGGTTAAACCACCACTACTTGAGTACAAACTAATACTGTTTGGTGATTCAGGTACAATCGTAGGCAAGAAAAACAATCGTGAAACCAGAAACCTTTACGGTTACGGTAACGTAAACGGAGAAAATATGGTTACCAAGCTGGTATTCAGAGATAACGAAGTAAAAATAGCGGAGGATTTAGAGATGATGCGAGTGTATAATTGCTGGATTTCACCTGGAAAGCAAGACAAACGACTGTTCTTTGTGCAGAAAAACTCAAAATTCGAGCCAGGAACACCTTTACTTCCCGAAAAGCAACGAGCTATAATGGATAAACTTGGTATTGATAAGATGACAACAGCTACGGTAAAAAGTAACGTAAGTTCGGTGGACGAAAAAGGCAATACTGACTCATTTGACTTAAAGTTAATTGAGGGAATGATAAGTCAGAAACGAAGTGGATTGAGAAGTAACGGAACTCCGTACTGTGTTTACGAGCTCATTGATTCGGAGCTTGTGATGGGTAATCCTGCGGATATAGGATCCCTAACCGTCTGGATACCTGAACCATTTGATGTGTATGAAGAGGAGGACAGGGTTTTTTGCATCGGGACGACTCGGCTGAATAAAGAGCAAGTCTCGATGAATGCAGTTTCTGTAGTGCCTTCTATAGTTATGCATCACGAAGAGGAGGAATTATAATGCTCAATGTGGAGAGATTTGAAAATCTGGATACCTTCTTAAAATCTAAACAATTGATTTCTCTCCATACTGAGATTGAGAGGGTAGGGTGAGAAAATCTATAGATTCTGTTAAAATCTGAGATAAGGCTTGTCCTTTACGGACTATCACCCTACTTTTTTATTTATGAAATAAGGAGATAAAAAATGCTAGAAGCAAAAATAGAAAAAAAAGTATTAAAGGAAGCAATCGAAACAATAGTAGCAGTAACCGATGAAGCAAGACTACAGATAACCAACGGAGGTTTCAGTCTAAAAGCGGTGGATGCCGCTAGCGTAGCCTTTTGCGACTTCAGCTTGCAGAAAGACGCTTTTGTGCAGTATAGCATAGATGAGCCAAGAACAGTAGGTATGGATTTTGCGAAATTGTTGGATATGATTAGTGTGGGAGGTAAAGAAGAGGTAGAGCTAAAGATGGATGGTATAGATAAACTTAAGATAAAAAATGGTAGTTTGTCTTATGCTTTGTCACTACCAAATGTAGATATATTACGAAAAGAACCGAACATACCAGAGCTTGAATTTCCAACTAAGGTAGAAGTAGGAACAGAGGATCTGAAACGAGCTATCAGAGCAGCAAAGGAACTTGGTGATGCTATTGTTTTTGGTGTGGAAGAAGACAAGTTTTATATTGAAGCCGAAAACGAAATGGATAAGATGCGGATGCAACTAACTAAAGAGCAACTGGTGAGTTTAGTGGCTGGTGAACAACCTGTGATAAGTAAGTTTTCGACTGATTACCTAAGTGATATTGCTAAGGGGTTTGGTGTTATAGAATCTGTGAAGATAGGTCTTGGAAAAGATCATCCTTTAAGTATAGGTTTTGAGATAGCGGAAGGTTTAGGCAAGGTGGAATATTTGGTAGCACCTAGAATCGATACAGAATAATTTATGCTCGTAATAGATAAATTCTGTTATGAGAGGAGTAGAGCGAGAAAATCTATCCGCATTTTTAAAATCTAGACATACTATGTCCTTAGGGACTATCGCTCTACTTCTTTTTATTCAATAAAAAGATATTGTAGAATTTGAAGAGAAAGTAAAAAAAAGCCAAAGAAAAATAGGAGGAATCAAAAATGGTAGATAATATTTTAGGTGAAAAAAAGGAAAAAGGAATAGATGTAGAAAGCATAGACGACATTCTTAATGCGGAATTTGAGGACGACGTTGGCGGTGGAAATGTTCAGAAGTTGGAAGAGGGTGTTAAAATAGGAAAAACAGATGAGGTATTAGAAGAAACATTAGGTTCAGACATTGCAGAGATAGAAAAACCAGTAAAGGTTAGTGAAAAAACTAAAGGAGTAGATGAGATAGATATTGGAGATTTAGTTGGTGATAAAAAACCCAAAGAATCAGTACCTGAGGAAAAAGATAAAGAAAAGGAGAAGAAATCGGTAAAACAAAAGAAAAAAGTTAAGGTTGATGATGATATCGAATCTATAATTGGCAGTTCTGAAACCCCAGAAAAACCTACACCTCCAACTGAAATGGATATTGGGTTGGAAGAGGAATTATCTCTTGGAGGTAAAGAAATAGAAGAGGAAGTGAAAAAGGTAAAGGAAGAAGTTGAGGATGATTTCTTTAAGGAGCCTGAAAAGATACTTCTTTATGCAGCTACAAAAGTGGGAAAGACCCACGCTATAGCAAGCCTAATCGAAGCAAAGCTAAATGAGAGACCTGATACGAAGTTCTACGTAATTATTACGGATGCTGGTTTTTGGAAGACTGTCTTAAGGTATTGGCGACTAAAGAAACTAAATACCGACGTGCTAAAGAAGCAGATTATATACCGACCTATTTTAGACCTAAACGAAGTATTTCCAGTGCTTACTGAAATAAGAGCACAAGCGAATCCAGATGATTGGATAATAGTTGATGTTATGTCGGATTTCTGGGATAGAGCACAGGATAAGTTTATCGAAAGTTGTTCAACAAATGGGAATATTGCTGATCTAATCATAGAAGCATCAAATGATAGTTCTAAGTTTGGAACTCTTTCAGGGTTTCAATGGGGATACTGTAAGCGGCTGGATAATACAATTAGCTACTATTTTGTGATAAACAGTCCGTGCAGCATCTTAGCGACCGCCTCAGAGAAGGAGATTGGCGGGATGGCAGAGGCTTTAGCAGGAGAGGATAAAGTTGAAAAGTCTGTAGGATTTATGTACAGTGCGTACAAGGAGGTTGGGTATAGACCAGATGGGCAAAAACGGCTGCCTTACAAGTTTGATGACATAGTCTTTTTAGGAAAAAATCCTACAGGAAAACATTTTTTTGTTATGGTTGGCTCCAGAGACGTAGATTCAGATTTTAAGAAGATACCATATGGTTTGAGTTTTTGGGATGCATTTAGTGGATATAAAAAAAGGAAAATGATGTAACATGAAACCAGAAGAAGAGGAAGCATTCATAAAAGAGTTTGCGGAGATGCTAACAGAGAAATGGAAGCAAAAAGACACTGTAACAAACGAGGATAACACAAAGTATGATATTGCCGAGATGGTTTGGCTTTTGTGTTCGTATCGGTTCAGGTGTCTTATAGTGACATTAGCAGAAGTGGACGAGGAGTTTGATAGGTATTGTGAAGAGAAGTTAGGGTCAGATGCTGTGAAGTAATAGCACTGAAAAGAGAACAAAGGGGTATGCCATGTCACCTCCTTTATCCTTTAGTACCCCTTTGTTCTCAACTTTTATTTATGAGGTAAAAAAAATGCACACAATGAAGGAAAATGATGATGTAGTAATTGAAGTATTAAAGAAAGTGCAACGTGCTAAATATGCATCTGGAATAATCAGAAAAGGACATGAAACTAAAATAGCAAGGAGTATCGTAACAATGGAATATGAAATAGAGCGTTTAGAAAGTTATATTAGATGGTTAAAGTCGGAGAAGCGATCAATAAAAACGTTATCTGAGAGATCTATTTCACCTCGTGGACAACATATTTTATCAGAAAAGATAGAGGAAAAAGACAATAAAATAAAAAAAGCAAAAGAACGATTAGATGAATTATTAAAGCAAAAAGAATCAGAAGGATTAGCCAATATAAAAATAATAGCTGGTTTTGTGGAAATATAATCGTTTGGGTGAAGAAAATGCCAACAATAACAGAAGTATTGTATCCTTTATTCCCACGTGAGATAGGGCTACGACCGCCATCTAGAGAATACTTCAAACGTGAACTAATAAAAACCAGAAACGGTTTTTATAGATTCATCAATGAATACAGCGGTTTATACGAGTTGTTCACTTCGGTATACGACCAAACCAAAACCATAAATAAAATCTTTATTGATATTGATAGCTACGATACGCTTCAAAACTCTCTGATAACAGCTAAGAAGGCCTATAAAAAAGCAACAGAAGAACTAAACCTACCAGTAATACCAATCTTCTCTGGACTCAAAGGATTCCATCTTTATGTCCTACTAAAACCCAAGCGATATAATAACTCAGCAGATTTGCTTACAAGTGTAACATTGGATTTAGTGTCAAATGGGACAAAGGATGAATTTGGTGTAAGTAAGGTGTTAGAGTGTATAGATGAAAGGTTTATCGGAGCAATAAATTCTCTCTGCCGTATTCCAAATACCGAGCGTCCAGGTATGAACACCTTCTGTGTCCCTCTACCACAAAATTTTTTAGAACTAAGCTTAAAACAAATTATCCAGTTGAGCAAGACAAAGAGATATCCTAAATATAATTTCAATGGTTATAGGTTTTGTTATTTAACAGACTTAACAGACCTGAAGGATAAGGTTATTGAACAAAGAGAAGTAGAAGAGGAGATTAAATCTGAGAACTTTTTTCCTAAGCATGGAGATGTTCGTAAATACTTAAAGCCAATGTTACCACCTTGTTTATATAATGAAATTCTTAAAGAGGAACCATCACACGATATTAGAGTTGCAGTAACGGCAAAGTTATTAAAGATTATGGAACCTAAGCAGATTGTTGGAATATTTTCAAGGTTGGGATGGGTGGATTATGAGGAAAGAAGGACAAGTTATCAAGTAAGGAAAATTCTTCAAAAAGGTCTAAATAATTACTCTTGTAAGCGGTTATCTGTTTTGACAAATAGTAGGTATTGTCAGGGGTGTGACTGGAAATAAAAAGAGAGGTGATTTAAATGATTGAAAAATGTTTTAGTTATGGAAAGAATGGTGTATCCGTTAAAATATTTGAAGATACAAATGGATTAATGAGTGGACTACAGATAAAAACTTATTTTCATGACCATTGTGTTGGTGATGTAGAATTAAGGGATGAAGAGGTTAGAGATATTGCTAAATATGTTAGTGAAGAGTTGGAAAAGCAAAAAGAAAGAGTAGCAAATAAACAAATACAAGGAGGTGATTTGAATGAGTAAAGAAATAACAAAGGATGAATTAAGAAAGATATTAACAAACAAAGATTCTGATGTTATCTTGTCTATTTATAATTACATGTTTGATACAAAAATGGAGATGATCAACGATTTGATTGGTAATCATTCAGAAAAGAAAATAACAATAGGTCTGAAGAATTATGGTTTGGACTTTGAGGTTGTTAGTGAGAGGAGAGAAGGTGATTTGAATGAGTAAGAAGATTACAAAAAGCGAGCTAAAAGAAATACTAATGAAAAAAGATTTGCAAACTGTATTAGATATTCATGCATATGCATTTTATTCAAGGGAAAACGTGATAGATGACTTACTTAATTATTCAAATGGTCAACTAACGGAGATGCTAAAGCGATATGGTTGGGACTTTGAGATTGTTACTGAAAAATGAGGAGGTACTATCAAAATGATGGAAACAATACAAGTATTAAACTGGGACAGAACTGTTGCTGGTCGTATCTATGCTAAAGATGTAGAAGAGTTACTAAAAAGTGGTAGGTATGAAAAATAAATGACAGTATAATAAGGTGTAGATAGAAAGATGATAATAATGGACAAGAAATAAAATGACAAAAATATATTGTGATTGGGCAATAGAAAAGCCATGGTGGATAGCTATTGATGACAAAGAACCTCAAAAAATATCTTTTAGTAACTTCCTTAAATTACTTAATAAAGACACAGAGATATTTTGTGAAACAGGTTTACCAAGGGATTCTTTTCAAAGACCAATTTTAGAAGCTGGTGCAAAGTTACGATTAGTTTCAGCAAGTAAGATCAAAGAAAAACGTAGAGAAACAATATTAACAAAGACAGATGAGAACGATACAGTCCTTATAAGATTGTTTGTCAATAATGGAGGGTATGTATTATTGAATATAGATAGTGTACAAGACCTTGAAGGTGTTTATTGGAAAGGATTATTAAAGAGGTATGAACATATAAATAAAGATATAACTAAGCTAAAAAATCTGAATCAATCATTTGGTTTGGAATATGGTAATAATATAGAGAAAGATGCTATAATTACTATTTATGAAAAAGAGAAAACAAAAATACTAAAGAAATTTGGGAAGCGATATAAACCTGAAATAGAGTTATTTAATGACATTAAAGGTGTTTCCACATATTCTATATCATCTGTAATGATTAATTCTAATCCTAATAAGTTTAATAGTGTAAGTGCTTTCTTAAGATATGTAGGATTTTCTGAGAAGACTAAATATACTCAATCTGGTAAGAGAAGACTTAATAAAAAGCGAACGCCATTTTATTTTATGGTTTTAGGAGCGATAAAAAAGAGTGACGATTATCTGAAATATAGAAAGTTATATGAAAAGATAAAAGAAGATTTAAGAATTAAGTTTCCTGATGAACCACCTTTTATAATAGAAAACAGAACAAAAAATAGACTTGCTACGATTTTAGCTAAGGAATTTTATCATAGGATAAGAAATCAAGCTCAAGCAAGGCTGTCATAAGCATTATTTGGGAAAAAGGAAGCAGAGCGAAAATCTAAGACTGGATTTAAAATCTAATATGCTAATTGTCCTTTGGGACTAGCTCTGTTTCTTCTTTTTTATATGGAAAAATGATAATTATAGATGATAGAGAACCTGAAAAAATCTATTCTCTAATCAGAGAGTATGACCTAAGAAGACTCTATTTAGGAGATTACATAATAAACAATGCAATTATTATTGAGCGTAAGAATGCATCTGATTTCATAAATTCTTTGATAACTAAACACCTTAAATCTCAGGTTTATCGTCTGACTAAAGCATATAGGAATCCTGTCTTAGCAATTATAGGTAATATCTATATTGAGGCTCAAGAACGCATCACCCGACAGGCTTTAATTGCTCAGTTGGCATCCTTAACATCTCGACACAACCTTGAAGGTGCACGAGGCAAAGTCTCCTTAATCACATTTGAAACTGATTATGACTTTGCTTTATACCTTAAATACCTTGATAAAAAAACCATTGATATCAAACCATTTACTAATCCAGAACTTGATGACTTAGATAAAAGCGATATTAATGCAGTAAAAAACGCTATACTGTGTTCAGTACCCAACTTAGGTGATGTTCTAGTAAAGAATTTGTTACGCAAGTTTGGCAGCATAAGAAACATTGGTAATGCATCTGTTAAGGAGCTTAGTGATGTAGATGGTGTAGGATTAAAAAAAGCTAAGGTGATTTTTAAGGTATTCAATTTAGGGAAAGGATTGGATAAGAATCAGAAAACTTTATAGTGTTTATGAAGAAAAAAAGGTAAAAAAGATGTTTGATATAAGAGCAGAACTTATTAAAGAGATGGAAAAACTAAGAGTAAAATACGACATACAACAGAAGAAGATAGATGATGCAGGATATAGCGAGGATGACCTAGGTGATTCGCTTAATAAAATGGCTGAGCAAGACCCAATCCTTGACAGACTTTGGATCAGAGAGCAATTGCAAAGCAGGATTAGAGGGTTAGAGGAAGTAATGCAGATGATAGAAAAGGAAGAGAATAGACCAGAAATATTTGTTGCAGCACATTAAAAGAGGAAAAATGACACAAACATACTATGCAGTGAATGGTGAAGTAAAAGACATCAACGTAACAGGCAATCGCTTTTTAGATAAGCTTACATTTCCGCTGTGGGATAAGGCAGGTATACCACGACCGCTGTCAGATGCAGATGCAAAGCTGATTGCTCGTATGTTACGAAACTATGCAAAATTACAAAGAATAGAACCAGGAGATTATTTTTGGAAAGAAGTGGGTTGGGTACAAGATAATGATACAAACATAATATGGGTAGAAGAAGTTGCAGACTTTTTTGAGAAATCAGGTGGATTATTAGATGAAGATATTAGTGAGGAGATGTCAGAAGAATGAATGAAGAAATAATGCGTAAAGCAGGATTTGGTAAGGAAGTAGACCGAGTGAAAGAAGGCAAATGTCCATCCTGTGGGAAGAAGATAGATACAACGATAGAATTTCGTGATGAAGTTTCAGTGCATGAGTATATGATTTCAGGGATGTGTCAGAAATGCCAAAATGAGGTGTTTAGAAAATGAAACAAGAAATTTTATGCGTTGAATGCAGCAGAGAAACAGGTATGATTAAAACCGAAGATTTGAGAATAACTGCTGAAGATGTAGAAGAGGCAGGAGGAGTGATAGTACTACCAATTCCACTACCAGAGGAAAAAAGGAAAGTGTATGGTGAAGCATTAGAACAATTTCACTGTGATTTGTGTAATCATAAAATAGAAAAAGGTGAAGAATGTGTAGCAAGGAGTATTATTGGTTATGGACAAGTTTACAAACCATGGGAACATAATTATGTTAGATAGGAGTAAAAAATGAGTCTTGTAGAAAAATATCGCCCTGTAACATTAGAAGAGTTAGTAGGTCAAGCACACCTAAAGAACAAGATAGATAACCTGCTATCAAAGGATTATTTACCGCATCTAATGCTTGTGGGAGATCCTGGAGTAGGTAAAACAAGCCTAGCCTATATAATAGCCAAACTAAAGAACTACTATCTGCTTGAAAAGAACGCAAGTGATGAACGTGGAATTGATATGGTGCGGAACGAGGTTAAGCAGTTTGCACGTGTTACAACTGTGGAAAACTATGATGGTAAGCTTATATTATTAGATGAGGCTGATAATCTTTGCTTACATCCTAATACAGAGATAATTGTTGATGATGAGGAAAAAAAGATAGAGAAGTTGGTGAACAAAGAATTTGGAACAATATCATATGATTTTCGACAAGAAAAGATAGTAGAAAGCAAAGCGAGATGTATAGATAGTGGAGATAATTTTTTATATAAAGTAACATTAGAAAATGGAAGTGAAATTATTTGTTCTGAAAACCAACCATTTTTTATTGGTAATGGAGAAACAAAAAGATTAAGAGAGTTAAAAATAGGAGATAAAATAATTACATTTGATGACGATGAGTGATATAATGGAAAAGGTAAGAGAGGCTTTAAGAGAAAAGAATGCCGCTGCTATTGATTTTTGTGAAGAAAATATAGATAAGTTTAATGTTATTGTAAAGAAAAAGGTAAATGATGCATTAAGAGGTGAACTTGACAAGGATATTGAATTTCTTCAATGTGTTTTTTGTAAGAGAAAGTTTAAACGTAGTGGTAATTTAACGCAACATCTTATGACAAAACATGGAATAAGGGGTGTACATGCATATTGGAATCTTTTTTATTACAAAAGAAAGAGTTTCAAAAATTACTGTAAATATTGTAGTTCTGAATTAACTAAATCCACTACAAGTTTTTGTAATATGTCAGGGTGTAGAAGTGAGTTTAATAAAGAAAGACATAGAAAATCAAAAGAAGAAGGAAATCCACTTAGTAAAGGAATAGTTAATTATACTAGAAGTATTAAAGGGAAAACATATGAAGAGATACATGGTATTGAGAAGGGAAAAGAGAGAAGAAAATTAACAAGTGAAAGTCATAAAGGTATTTCACCATCTATAGAGACAAGACAAAAACAATCTATAATAGTAAAAAAGAAAATAGAAAGAGGTGAATGGACACCAAATATTATTAATAGTTATACACATTGGGAGTATAAAGTAAATATTGATAATCAAGTTTTCAAGTTTAGAAGTACTTGGGAAGTAAAAGTATTTAAACAATTAGTAGATATTTATCCTTTGAATGAGATAGAATATGAAACTTTCCGTATTCCTTATGTTTATGAAGGAATAAAACATACATATATTGTTGATTTTTACATACCTGTAGTTAGATTAGCAATCGAAGTTAAACCTACAAGTTCACTACTTTCAGGGAAGGAACAGGAAAAGATAAGAACTTGTAGGGAGTTTTGTGTCAATAATGATATTACTTTTCTTATTATTGATGAGCATAATATAGGTATTGTAAAAGAGTTACTTGATAGTTTGAAGTTAGTAAATCTTAGTAGAAAGAAAATAGGAAAATGGGGTGAAAAAATATGCAAATTAGAACAAGCAAAATTATTGGTATAGAACCAATAGGACAGAGTAGAGCATACGATTTAGTAGTACCGAAATATCATAATTATATTACAGCGAATGGAATACTAACTCATAATACGTTAGATAGTCAAGCTGCTCTACGTCGCACAATGGAGAAATACGAAAAGCTTACTACTTTTATCTTTACCATAAACCGACCTGAGCGAATAATAGACCCAATAAAAAGCCGTTGTACCATCCTAAACTTCAGACGACTACCTGACACCGAAATACTCAAACGCATACTTTACATCCTTAAAAAAGAAGGTATCACCATAGATACAAAAAAACCCAAAATTGTGTTAGGTTTAAAAGAGCTACTGAAATATTCTAATGGTGACATGCGTACTGCTTTAAACACACTTGAGTCCGTAATTACGAAAGAACACGAGATAACCGAGGAGAGCATTCTGATTGAAGAAAAACCGCAAGGTGTCTTAGCTATGCTTGAATATGCAACAGGTGGAGATTTTGAGAAAGCAAAAAACGAGGTGCAGAGGATTTATATACAGGATAGGTTCGGTGTTGGTAGCATAGTAGATGAAGTGTATAAAAGTTTAGGTGAGTTAGATGGTTTAACCGAAGAAACAAAGATTAAGGTTTACGAAAAACTAGGTGAACTTGAAAGAAACCTAAAGCTGGGAACTAATCCTTTAATCCAGCTAACATCATTTTTAGCGTTTTTATGGGTGGTACAGTATGTTAAAGTACCAGATAGTTGTCCTTTGATAGAAGGGTAAGGAGGTAGGAAAAATGGTAGAAGGAAGAAAGATAGAGAGATTGTTTAGAAAAGCAGTTGTTCTATTAGCAGTTTCTTTTATTGGAATAATGATAGTAGTTAGAGGAGAAATTATAGGAGAAAGGGATGTATTATATGCATTAGGTGGGATAATAGGAATGTTTAGTGCCATATTTGCGGGACTAATATGTTTTTATATAAGTGGTTTTAAAGATGGTTTAAAAGGTAAAATAAATGCAAACTAAAGAAGAAAACAATAACCTAATTAATGAGTTATTTTCAAGTATAGAACAGAGAGTAAAAGACCGTAAGAAATCCAACAAACTATCTAAATGCACAAGAATCAGGCATCAAAACGGTCGTATACTAGATGTGTTTCTTTTGTATCTATCTGATAATACTGCATCAATCTCATTTGTTGATGTAGAAACTAAAGTTGAAGTTAGCACGGTAGATATACGTGAACCAGATTTACAGCGTCTTAATCTAACATACGAAGAAGCATGTAAGATTTACGATGAGATACTTAAAAGAAGTGAAGTTGTAGAAGGAGAAGAATAATATGTTGCAAAAGTTTGAGCTTGATTTAGAATTTGACTCACCTTATGATATAAGTATAACTAATGAGGAAGCAAAAGCAGCACTTGAATTAAGACTCAAAAATGAGTTATTTCCAATAAAAATTTATGTAGTAGGTGTTAAGGAGAAATGAGTGAAGAAAAGTTTATTGTACGATTATGCGATGGATTTGATAATGAATGGATGGATGTGTCAAGTCCTATGAGCAAGGAGGAGGCACAGAGAATATGGAACAATAAAACTAAAGATGGTACTCAAGAAGCTAATTTTGAGTGGATGGACTATTATGCAATTTTTCCAGCTGATACCGTTATGTTACGCAATGTTCATTGGAAGGAAGAGGATAAATAAAAAATGAATGAAACATACAAGCCAAAAATACTTGAAGAAAGAACGGAAAAGACATGTTTTCTAAAGCGAGTGACACACATAAAAGTAGAAATTAATGGTAAGGTTATAGAAGCAGACACAGAACATTACGTAAAACCAATTGATATATTAGTGGACATTCTTGATTATTTTTCAATCACTCGTATTGCAGTAAAGGCAGGAGATACAACTGTAATAAGATGGAAATTACCATTTCAGACAGGAGTTAAAGTTACCACATCAGCACTTGAAGAAGCTATAAGGAGAGAAGGAGGCTTTGATAAAAAATGTGTGAAGAAGAGCTAGACAACAAAAAAGCAGTAAAAACAATTCTAGCTGGAGTAAATGCACTCCATCCTGATGTGGCTTCTATCCTTAAACCCGCTTTGATTCAATTAGCAGATTATAGAAGGGGGTCTGGTAGTTTTCCTGGAAGTAGATTAAGGAGCAGGTTGAAAGTTCTTGAGTTTGCGTGTCGTGCTGTAAGGATCGCTTCGGAACCGTACGGGGAAGAGAAGCATTAAAAATAGGAGGGAAGATTAAAAATGAATAAAAAAATAGATTTAGAAGCATTTTTAAAGGGAAATGACAAGATGATAGAAACCTTAAAGGAATATGATAATGTTATTACAGTACTAATAGGTGAGGGAGGACAGGACAGTAAGGAAGTAATTAAAGCAGTAGATAAGGTAACAAATTTTGAAAAGTTAGAAACAGACCTTGAAAAGATTATACAGATAAAAAAAGGACAAAAAATATTGGCACTTGGGAATGTAGGTGGTGATGATCATTTTGAATCGTCACATCAAGAGATAAGTGTTTATATAGTCAAGAAGTTAAGAGTTGCTCACTATGCTTTTGGTCAGAGCGTTATTAAAGTACAAACGGAAGAAAGTTTTCCAGGATCAGATTGGGGGATTCCAAATGAGCATTGATAAAAAAGATAGCACGTACAAAGAATATCCTAAAATTATGTCTATCTTTAAACGAGATGAAATTACACATAATTTTATTGATGGTGATTTTAGTTTACCTGAATTTGAATACCTAAAGGATAACCTTTGGGTTTGGACAGAGAAGATAGACGGTAGAAATATACGAGTTGATTGGAATAGAGAAACAGTTAGATTTGGCGGTAAAACAGATAATGCACAGATACCATCTTTCCTATATAATAAGTTACAGGAAATGTTTACAATTGAAAACTTTAAGAGGCTCTATCCTGATGCACCATTGTGTTTATATGGAGAAGGGTATGGAGCAAAAATACAGGGAGGAGGTAAATATATTCCTGATGGTGTGGGTTTTATATTAATTGATGTGTTGATAGATGGATGGTGGCTAAAAAGAGAGGGTATTGAAGACATAGCAAGTAAACTTAAAATAGATGTTGTTCCGATTGTGGGTGGTGGAACGTTAATGGATGCAGTTACGGTAATTAAGAGTTGTAGACTCAAATCAAAATGGGGTGATTTCTTAGTGGAGGGATTGGTATTAAAACCAAAGGTAGAGTTAAAAACAAGGGCTGGTGATAGAGTAATAACTAAGATTAAACATAAAGACTATAAAAAGGTGGATAAAAATGAACATTAAAAATGAACATTAAAAATGAACATTAAAAATGAACATTAAAAAAGAAGATATAAAAACATTTTTATATAAGGGAAACGACAAAATGATAGACTTTGGGAGCGATAAGATTCCTCTGCCCCCATCTGTTTTTAAGGCTCTATTATGTCTTAAAAATGGTAAGCAAATAACAGCACCTACAGAATGGAGGATACGTATATGGAATTGGTGGTATGCTGCTCGTAAAGCTGAAATTGAGGATGATGTTTTAATTCAAGCTGCTTATAGTATGTTGGGTAGACCCACCGTCATATAGGAGATAAAAATGACAAGTAATAAGATTATTCAACAAACCGAAGAAGATTACAATGCCATTCCACAAATTGAGGTAGAAGGTTCTTTTATTAAGGAGATTGAAGTTAAGAAGGATTTAGTATTTCGTGGTGATTTGAAAGGTAATCCGCCGATTTACAGAATTAAAATTTCTATTGTGGATGATGTTGGTGGTAGACACGAGGTGACAAGGATTAGCGGACTTTGTAAGGATAGGTTAGAGGTGAGGATATAAAATGGTATACGAAAAGAAAGATATTGTAACCTATCATACAAATGGAGTAATAGAACTTTTATCTGGAGAATGGCTTGTGTTAAACGATGAAACAATGCATGAGATTAATCAAATAATACTTAGGTATGCTATTGACGAAACGAATAGAAGAAAAGTGAAGGAGAGTTAAAGAATGGAAAAAGAAAGATGTCATGACTGCGATTGCTTTGAAGGCGAAATACACAAATTAGGATGCGATATGGAAACTTGCCCGTTTTGTGGTGGTCAACTATTAAGTTGTGAATGTTGCTATATTCAATTAGGGTATGAAGTAGATGAGACTAAACCTTATAACGGATTACCAGAAGAAGTTTACATGCATGGTTTGTCGGATGAAGAGGAATACAAATGGCGAGTGATATTAGAAAAGAAGGGTAGAATACCTTTTGTGGTAGTACCTGTTCTATGTAGATTGTGCGGTAAACTATATCCTGATTTCTTTATGGTAAGCGAAAAAGAATGGCAGAAATACATAATACCAGAATTACGAAATGAAGTTTTGTGTCAAAAGTGTTATAAATACATGAAAGAACTTTTTCCTAATGGATGGCAAAAACATTAATTTTTGGAGGTATAAATGACATACTACGTAAAAATGTGTTCTTTTTCGTTGGGAGGATACATGTATCCGTGTATGGAGTGTAAGTATCAACTTGATCCTGTTGGATGCAGAGCAATTCGTAAGTTATTACATGGTAAAATAGTCTACGCGATGATTAGTGATAGACTGGCTGATATACCTTTATGTGATTACTTGGGATGTGAAAAGGATTAGTATGGAGATAAGAAACACTAATAAATTAAGAGGAAGAATAGAATGAATAATATAACAGAAATGAAAGAAGCAATTGATAATTCGGACATGGATACAGAAATGAAGGCAAAATTAAATAACTTTTTTCAAGTCATTGAGAAAACATATATACGAGTTCCACGAATTTATTATGCAGGTGCTGTGTATGGCTTAGGAAGTGCAACTTTTGGAGTATTTTCAACTAACTTTTTTGTTGTGGTTTGCGGAATTGCTATGTTTTTAGTGACACTTGTAGGCATCTTAGAGGTGATATGTATAAGGAGGAAGATTGGAGGTATAAAATGATTAAGGAACAAAAATATGTAGGAACTTGGAGAGAGGGTATTAAGGAGTTAGCACCCAAAAGCGGTATGCTGATAATGCGAGGTAAAGTAACAATAAAGACAAGACCTACAGATTTGGAAGCAATGGAGTTGATTGAACAGTATAAAGACAAAACATTTGATGAAGTAGAAAAAATACTTGATGATGCAAGATTCTGGTTAAGTATGATTTGGTGTTTATCGTTTGATGAGAAAGAAGAAAAATGAGTGGAGAACTAACAAAAATTGTAAACCGAAAATGTCAAGATTGCGATAAGCAAGTTAGCATCCTTTGTAATGAAAGTTGCCAAGTTGTGTCTGTAAGATGTCCTGATTGTTTCCAAACTTTTAGGATTAATACAATTGAGATAGATAGATTACTAGCTTATCTTGATAAGAAGGGATGGATAGAAATACCTGTAGAGAGAACAGTAATAAAGATGCGTGCTCCACATCCACAAATTTCTGTTTTTATACCAACAAAAAGAGATTTAATTGATTATGCTAGAGCGATTGAAATTGTTCTGAATACGATTGCTACATACTATGAGAAAAGTATAGATGATGTGTTATCTGAAGTGTTAGAGGAGAAGATAAAATGATATTCTCTGGTGAGTATGAGGGGAAGAAGCACTTTGATATGGTGCTTGATGGCAGTAAAACACGGACAACAAGATTATCAGGTAAATACCAAGTTGGGAAGGATTATGCCATACAACCAAAAAGGGCAAAGAAGGGGATAGAAGGTTATAGGATATTGATTGATAAGAAAACGAAAGAAGCACCTGATTTTTGGGTGGGAGACTATCCTGACTGGAGTATATCATATAAAGATGCAAAATCAGAAGGGGGATATATGCCAGAGGAATTTGAAGAAGCATTTAAGAAGTTAAATCCAAAGTGGGATGGTAGAGAACGTTGGGCTTATGAGTTCCATGTGATGGAACTTTCGGAATTTTACACTTGGAAAGGAGGATTAAAGAAATAAATGTCCAAAGTAAACTTTCGCCTAAGTGCATCATCCATAAATACCTTCTTCCAATGCCCAAAAAAGTTTGAGTATAACTACCTCCTTAAACCAACCCCTGTAATGGAGCGTGAAGTACCGCAAGCACTTTGGGGAACAAAAATCCACGAGATAATAGCGAGTTATTACGAAGAACTAAGAACTCACCCGGTAACCGAAAAAGCAGAGATAGAGGCAAAAATCATAGACATCTTCGAATCTAACATAGATCCCACGTTGGGTAGTGATTACGCAAAACTAGCTGCAAAATGCAGGGACAACTTCATCAAATATGAATTGAACAGACCCGAAAGCGAAAACTTAGGGATAGAGATTAAAAAGAGAAATACCCAACTAACTGGTAAGATTGACTTGTTAATAGACAACGAAAAGGTAGTGGATTGGAAGACGGGGAAACCGCAGCCGTTCTTTGATGAGGGGTTGTTAGTACAGGGAAGTATCTACTTGATACTAACAGGTGCTAAAAAAGCTGAGTTTGTATTTCTTAAGAACGGTAAAGTTTTAACCTTAAATGTACCAAATACGAAGTTGGTGCAGAACAAGATAGCGAGGATTAGAGAAGCAGAGGTGTTTAAGATAAAGGAATCAGGTTTATGCAGATATTGTGAATATCATCTTTTTTGTCAGTTTAATGATAAGACATTATGGTCTCTTTAAGAAGAATATTATTGTTCTTTGTGTAGAACTATTGTATAGGTGAAACTTACATATATTTTATTTCTCTCTTTTTTGGTTAGATGGTTATGACAAATATAAAGGATGTTAAAAACCATGAAAAAATATTTTATATTAATAGCACTATTCTTATTGGTCGCATCTTTAGGATGTATTGATACAAACAAAAACCTAATAACCGAAAGTGTCAACGAAACATATGTAGTCAGAGATGTGCATATGGGATACGTAAACGGAGCGAGCATAATAGTAGTCGAATACTATGATGGTGATGAAATAAAAATAGTTGATAATAAGTTGATGAATTTTGTAGATCCAGTGCGAAAGAACATAATTACAATGAAAATATCTCCTTATAATGAGTCCGTACTTTACCATTACGAAAAGTCAAATGATTATCCAAAGGGAAGATATATCTTATACCTTGATAACAAGACATACTTTTCAGGTATTAAGTCGAATTGTCCGAAGTCAAGAAGTGTGGATGAGGAGACTTTTCTTGATTAGTTTGTAGGAGGTTCAAAAAATGGGTTGGAATGGAGAAGGATTAACAGATAAGAGATGCCCTAAATGTGATGCAAGGATGGACTTAATGTCGGGTGCATGGAGTGAGCAACCACCAGATGCATTTGCATTGTCATGTCATATATGTGATTATTGGGTAGATATGGACTATGATGAAGGATATGATTTAATGATGAAAATGACAGATGATTTTTATAGAAAAGTGGAGGAGAGAGAAGCAAATGCTAAAAATGAATAAAGATGTTTTGGGAATAGCATATCAAATCCGTGCAAAGCAACGAGGAGATAAAGCAAATGTAATGGCACATTTGATAGAAGCATACCAGATTCTGGTGAGGCATAAAAAAGAAGGTGTAAAATACTACACTATTATTGAGGATGTAAGATGTGCTAAATGTGGTGGTATTATTCTCAGGCAAGTTGCACCTCTGGGTATGATTACTCCTGGAGGCTCGTCAATTATAGGGTGTCCAAAATGTAAGACCTTTTCGTATAAACATGATAGGGGTGATTTCATAAAATTGGTGGAAGAGAAAGAATAATGGATAATACAGAAATGTTTAAAAAGATGTGTGAAAAAGCTGATTTAGATTGGAATCCTAAGTTTGGAGATAATGTTTATTGTAAGAGTATTAATGAAATTGGTATTGTACGGTATGTATATACACACCGCTCAAATAGGGAGTGGATTTGTTTTTCTTATGAAAGTAAAGGAGAGGGTGTTTTTGAGTTTCATGCCCCTAAAGATAGTTATATTCCTTTATGGAGACAAGACCAACTGCAAGATAAAGTAAGAAACAAATTAACACACACAGATGCGATCGGTGCAGTTTGGAAGTTGTATAATGCTGTTGGCGTAAATAGAAGTAGTCCTTATGCTAGGTTAAATTCATTAGAGCAGATATGGTTAGCATTCGTAATGGAAGAGAAATTTGGTAAAGTTTGGGATGGTAAGGATTGGGTAGAAGAGGTAAAAGTTCCAAGGAAAGGTGGTATGATAGATAGATATGGAGATATAAAATGAACATTATTTTAGTTAACATAGTTTTCTTCTATTTCTTATTTGGATTAGTAACAGCAACACTTGGTTTTTGGTATGCTCATAACGAACTAAAAGGACAAAGGAAGCTCATCATAGTTGGTTTTTTTCTTATTTGTTTGGTTATTTGGGCATACATTATTTTTGTTTTTGTAGTAACACAATGGAAGAAACGGAGAATAAAAAATGAACATATGTGATGGTTCAAAACTAATATATGAGGATTACAAAAAGCTAAAGAGGTCTCTTCAAGTCAGAAATATCATACTACTAATAATAGCATACTTATCAGTTATATTTACAATAAGTGCAGGTATAATTTGTGATTCTAGGATAAGCATGATTTACGGTATATATGCTGGTATGATAATAGGTGCACTTATATATAGTTTTTTTAATAAAAACTGGAGATAAATTAAATGGAACAACCAGAAACCATAGATGATTTATTAATTGATAACCGTACAAAGAAATCCATTGAAAACTTAACCAACCATCCAACATTCAAGATACTCTTTTATGGAGGTGCAGGCACAGGCAAAACTACACTTGCATATCTCATAGCAAAACAGAAAGGTTTAAATATAATAGAGAGCAACATGAGTGATGAGCGAACGATAGAAGATTTAAAGCGTTTAGAGGGTCAAATACTAAATAGAACCTTAACCAACCAACCAAATCTCTACCTCTTCGATGAAATTGATGGCATTAAACAAAAAAAGTTTTTCACCAAACTTAAAAATCTAATTGAAAAGTCTACCTACCCAGTGATTCTCACCTGTAATGAAGTTTGGAAAATCCCAGAAAACCTTAAAAAGGTAGTGAAACTAATTGAGATTAAACCTGCACGTAAGAGTTTGATGGATTGGGGTATAAATCCCTATATGTTAGATGTTGTTCAACTGACTGACATCCGTGCATTGAAGACCATAAAGGAAGGTCAAAGCGATGGATACATGCCTGTAAATAACTTCCGTGATGTAGGGATGTTCTTCAAAAACGGATGCATTGGATTACCTAAGTTAAAGAATTTGAAGTTGTGGATTTTGGAGAACATCCCGAATTTTAGTTTTGGTAGGCAGATGTATGAAAACTATCAGATGCTTGCTTTGGCTGATAGATTAGGACGTGACGAGGTATTAGGTTTTATCAAGAGCAATAAGAGGGGTGAAGTTAATTATCCTTTTGTGCTAAGAAAGAGAAAATGATACAAAAAACTTTGTTTGATTTTGAAAGGAAAGAAGAACAGGTTATTGCAGTGGATTGGGCAATTAAGAAACCTATTGTGGTTTTTGATGGTGAACGAATTGAGACATTTGAAAGTTTATATAAATTTAGTGATTCCGTTAGTTCTGAAATTCTATGTGAAGAAGGAGTACCTCGTAGTCTGTTTACGATTGATAAAACTATCAAGCTCATTCCGGGAGCTATTGTGAAAAAGAAAAGAAAAGAGTTGGATTTAGAGAAGAGTGATGAAAATGATGCTAAAATTATTTATTGGCTCTACCATGAGAATCCTGATTTTTTTTAGAAATTTAAAAGAAAGGGAGGTTGGATTGGAACTTTTAAAAAAGAAAATTAAAACATATCTTCGATACCAGAAAATAGAGGTAGGTATTGGTAATATGAACAGAAGTTTAACATACGAATATGGGATTTTTGAAGATATAAATAAATTGAAATATATCAGTGAGACTTGTAAGGAACAAGAGAAGAGATTAAAAAAGGATATTGAAAAGATATTGAAGGTACATTTCTATAAAGAAGTTAAGAAACTAATTGTGATAAAGGGTTTATCCTATATTTTAATCGGGAAATTACTTGCATTTGTTGGAGATATTAGAAGATTTAAAACTTCATCTGAATTAAAATCTTATGCAGGAATAGCACCTGATAAGGGAAAATATAAAGGAAAAGATTATAACTATTCACGAAATTTGCAGATGATATTACTGGGTAAGAAACAAATTTGTGATGAATTTATTATGAAAAGAGTTGAACCTTATCGAACAATTTATGACAAATATAAGGAGCGTTTGGAAAAGGAGAGATTTGATGAGAGTAAAGGACATATTGACAATATGGCAAGACGAAAGATAGCGGATAAATTCCTGAGGGATATGTGGAGACTACTGAAAGGTTAATGGGGTTGTAGAGAGAACAATTGATGAGGCGGCAAAAAAGAGTATTTATTTTGCAGATAGTGTCCTTGTTCCTACAAAAATCTCTGAAAATGCTGGGGTGTAGATAGGACAAAGAATGGTGTGATTAAAAAATCGGACCAATACTCTGTTCCTGTAAAATTCATAGAAGCGATAGGAGAGCAGAAAGGACGATGTCTACCGTGGAATTAAAAAATAATTCCGATTTAGTTAGTGTCCCTGTAAATCTTCCTAGCAATATAAAGACACCCTATCAGTAATAATGACCTGATTTTTGGAATTAATTAAAAGAGATAAGGATAAGATATGTATGGGATTTATAGAAGATTACACTAAGGAGATGAGGGAGAGGACAGGGGCAGAACCAAAGATAATAAAAGCAACCGCTATCTTTTTATTTTCATCCGTCTTAAATAGAAACGTAAAGATTGCAACCTCTGTTGGTGACCAGTATTTAAACTTATGGTTTTTTATAGTTTCAAGATCAGGCACACGTAAATCAACTGTGTTGAGGGATTGGTGTTCAAGTTTTTTGTATAGATTAGATAAGAAACTCGTATTACCTGATGAGTTTACACCAGAGGCGTTGTTCTCGGTTTTAGCAGTTGAAGAAGGTGATAGCAGTTATGGTGCGTACATAAGGGATGAGGCATCGGGTTTTTTTTCTTCTGCTACAAAGGATTACATGCTTGGTATCATGGAAAAGCTGAGTTTGGTTTACGACGGTAAGACAGTAGTACGAGTAACTAAAGGTGGAGGTAGGGAAGAGATAATAGATCCTTATTTAACGATGGTGTTAGCTGGTACACCGCATATCTACAATCTATTAGAGGAGGGTATGTTTAGGCAAGGTTTCTTAAATAGGTTTCTGTATATTACGTCGGATAAGATTTTACCGTTTAGCGAGATGCATACTGCAGACGGATACAAAACATTAATAGAGACGAGAGACCGTTTGATAAATGAATTAGGTGTGGTACATAATCTAAAAGAAGACATTGTTTTTATGATGGCACCGAGTGCAGAGACCAAATGGAATCTGTACCGTAAGAGGTTGTACAAAGACATCATAGAGATTCAGAAAGATGAGGATAGTTTTGTACCTGAGTATTTACTACGACTAGGTGATTCACAAGCATTAAAGTTAGCAACTATCTTTGAGCTAAATAAACGGTATAAAGAGATAATTGAGGATGCGAGTGTTGGACTCGAAACGGTTTTTTCTATTAGTGTTGAGAGTATGGAGGAGGCGATAGAGTATGCTGAAGTGCGTAAAAAGGATTACTTTTTATTTTTGGATAAGTTTATGTTGCAATCGGAGCCTAAGAAAGTAGTTACGCATGAAAGGGAGATAGAAAGGTGTTTAAAGAAAATTAAGGAAGCCGATGCAGATGGAGTAAAAAGAAGTGATTTAATTAGGTCGCTTAAATGGCATGCGGATTTTTTAGATCCTATACTTAGCACATTGCAACAATCTGAACAAATAAAGGTAGATATAATTAAAGGAAAAACGAGAAACACAATAGTATATAAACCTTTAGTATGAATGATGTATAGCAGTAAAAGGATAGTTATCTTTGTTTTGACTTCTTAACGTAATAGTAGTTAAACCTTTCCCTAACCAAAAAATGTCAAAATGTATAACTATTCGACCCTTTAAATTCTTCTAAAGACTTTAAATTAAAAAAGAGCCTTAGATAAAGGATATCGGTTGAATAGTTTCCCATTCTTAGTTAGTTCAATAGTTATCGAATACTTCTCCACAGCCCAATTACTAATAATAAAGAGTTATTACCTAATGGGGTGTGGAGTGAGCCCAGACAAATGGGAAACTATTCACCAAAAATGGGAAACTATTAGGAAACTATTCACCAAAAATGGGAAACTATTCACCATTTATATAGTGATATATATAATATATAGAACTATATAGTTATATATAGTTATGACAAAAAAGAAAGAACCAAGCCCAAAACAGAAAAAGGAGTTTGCTAAGGGGTTCTGGTGGGGACATCGCGAGCACAATCTCGAAAAATACACTACATTGTTACTCTTATTGGGTTTTATACTGTTGGTAATAGGTTTACTAACTAAGCGATGGGTTTGGCAATTAGTAGCAGCACCTGTATTCGGGTTGGCTTTGGTGTTTCGGGTGCTTGCAGGGTTTGCACATAGGATGGAGAAACATTTTATGGATAAGCTACGATTTGGTAGATGGAGAAAAACAAAATGAAAGACAAAGAAATAATTAACATAGATAAAGCATTATCAGAGAAGAAGGTAATACAGAAAATATTCACTCGTGAGTATGGTTATCCTTCTTCTGTTTTAGATTTGTTGATTGCATACTTTGAGGAGAGAAAAGGGAAATGAAACCACAGGATGGTGTTTTGATAAAGTTTTTAGAGAGAACCAAGCAAGGAGAATTTGCAGAAATAGAAAGAAGTTCTTTAGACTATGTAAGAATAAAGGAAGAAACCATAGTTGTAGAGGAAGAAGATAATTACTATTATGGTATAAGTTAGAGGTATAAAAAAATGACATCATTACAGGATAAAATTAGAGGACATAAGACGCAGCTGCTAAGCCAACTGGAGAACCTAATTGCTGTAAATGATGATGGACAGTTGGATATAAAGCATCTAAAAATAGTTGCTAATGCGATTGTAGAAAACCATAAAAATATAGATTGGAATGTATTAGACAAGGGAAGTAAAGGAAGAGGAAGAACAAAGATACTAAAGAAGTTGAGCAAGATGTATAATGATGATAAAGTATTTGTATATGATATTAATTGTGATTAAAAAGGAAGGTGAAAAATGAATGAAGATAATAGAACATGCTACGATTGAGGAACAATACGTTTGCACTTATTGTGGTGAAAAGACTACGAAGTATTTTAAGGGGTTTATTTTGTTTGGTAGATGGGTTTTTTCTTTATATCGGATTAGTGAAGAAAAAGCTAAGTTAATAAGAGGGGGTGATTAATGGAAATAAGAGCGATACAGAAGTACATTAAAAAGAAGGGAGGAAAAGCAACCGAAACAGAAGTAATACAAGCGTGTATTCGCCTAGCAAAGCGATTAAGTGCGGAGGACTGGGGAATCTATTTAGAGATTAAGCATGTGCATAACTACAAATATAAGATGAAAAGGTTATAGGTAAGTAAAAAAATAAGGAGGAAACTAAAATGGAAATAAAAATATTTTCTGAAGAAGTAAAGACAGTTCCGAAGTATATCATCTACGTAGATAATACCGAAGTGGAACATTTCATAACGCTATTTGCACGTGAGTTAGGTGAATCTTTGGATACAAAAAGCGATATATACAAAGGGTTATTGAAACATATTACTGATGCAGAAATAACACTTGATATACTGAATTATATTAATGGGCTTGGGGATGAAGAGAAAGTAAATGCACAGAAGATTTCTGATGAGTTGGGTTATAAAAAAGAAAAGGTTGAGGAAGTTATAAGTGAAATTTTTAGGAGAAGAGGTAATTAATATGGATAAAATAGAAGAGATAAAAGAAGAAAAAATAAGAATAGAAGGAGAAATAGCAGCAAAACTAAATGAAGTAATCAAAACAGTAAACAACTTTATATATACAGAGAAAGAAGAACCGATATATGAAACGCTTAATATAAATGAAGTACTAATAATTTCAAAGGATAAGGAAGGTGTGTTAGTAGCAAGTAATCATTTAGGGGTAGTGCAATTGGAGAGGGTTAAATATCCAAAAGAGGGAGAGGATTAAAATGACTGAATATAAAGAAAAAGAAGCACACATAAATGATTTTATGCAATTACATAACGCAATAATGAAAGCAGTAGATAAGTATATGATAGAGGTGGAGATACCATTATTAAAAGCAAAATACATATATGCACCTCTTTGTGTTATCGGTATGCTGTTTGGTGCTTTCCTAATGTTTTTAGCATGTGTATAGGGGTGATAAAGAAATGTGTTTAGAATGTTTATTAATAGGTATTTTAATAGGAGTAGGATTAATGGAAGCTCTACTAATTTTGAGGTTTGATTGGGGTTACGAAGAGAAGCTGAAGATCTATGATAAAAAGAATAGGTGAAAACAATGGAGAAACACATAATATTTGGTTTCATATGTTGTGCTACAAGCGGTTTAATTGCGGGCAGTATTTGTGAATCTTGGTTTTGTATACTAGCAGTAATAATAGCAATAATTGGAGGAGCTTTGATTGCATGTAGGTAGCAATATATTACTCTCATCTATATGATTAGGTGAGTAAGGTATGGTAAGGTCTGGTTTGGTTAGGTGTGGTAAGGTGTGATAGGGTCGGATGAGGTAGTGTGGGGTCTGGTAAGGTAAGATATGGTCTGGTAGGGTATGGAGTAAGAGGTTGTTGGTTCATTCTAACAACCTCTTACATATATTTACATATAACAGGATATGAAAAAATGAAACTTTTGTATATCGTAATTAAGCGTGATAGCGGCTTGAATAACATTCTCCACCTCTATGGACGTTCTAAACAAAAACACCACTTAACCATCAGCGATTTCTTTCCATATTTCTTTATCCTATCCACCGAGCTACCCAAACTAGAAACCCTACGCAGCGGTATCTTTAACCAAGCGGAAGACCGCAAATATTCCCAACTGGTAGGTTACATCCGTAGCATCAGAGACGGTTACACGTCACTATTTGATGAAGAGCTAACGAGGATAGAGATGCAGGTGCCGTGGCAGGTAGGCAAACTACGTAAGTTTTTTACTAAGAGTTACGAAGCGGATATCATCTTCGAGCGTAGGTTTTTAATTAATCACGGTGTGAAGAAAGGGTTTGAGGTTAGGAGAAGGGAGTTAAGGGATGGTGAGCAGGTTCCACATAGAGAGGTGAAAGGGTTTTAAGATGAAAATAAATATTATAAGAATTTATAAAGAACAAAAAGAACGTAAGAGAGAACGCATTTTGAAGGAACAAACTTGCAGACGGAGTGGTAGCGGGTGTAAATCAATGGATTTAAGCAGCCCTCCTTCAGATATGTCAAAAGATTGTTTAGAATGCAATGGTTGGCATGAGGAAAATAGTCCATTCATAGTTAAGTGCCATACTTGTGAGTACGAAACAGTTGTTCATTTTGAGCCAGTTAATAGATTCAGTCTTTTAACTCGTGTAGATTTAGGGAGTATGAAGATGTGTTCTTTAGTAGGAACACCTGAATGGAAAAATGAGTATTGGTTAGCTAATGAATGTTCTTTACGGAAACCGAAAGAAGAAGACCCTTACCCATCTTGGTATGGGATAACTAAGGAAGAATTTGAGTTTTACAAAACAAAGTGGTTAAGAGAACAGAGTTGAATCACATATATAAGTGATTAACGAAAAACGTTAATTGTATATATATGTAGAGAGCATAGGGAGTTGATAGAAATGAATGAAATGGATGTTGGGGCAATATTTATAATTTTAGGTTCGTTACCTTTTTTGTATCTTGCTTTACGAGGTTATATAAGAGGATATAGAAATGGTGGAGGAATAAAATGAGAAGTAAAATTGTTGAAATTAATGGTAAACATTACATAGCTTTTTGGGATAATTTCTTAGGAATAGGTAAACCTTTATTTTTAGATCCAATAAGCAAAGAAGAGATACAGGAGATTCGTAGGAGATTTAGAAAGTCTGGTATAAGTGATAAGATGATTTCAAATTTTTTAGGTGAAAAAGAGAGGGGATTAAAAATTTGAGATAAAATGAATGATAGATTATTAGAACTAGGGAGAAAAAGAGCAAAAGTGTTCCATAACATTATGGATGCGATTAAAGAAGACGATGAAGTTGTACGACTACATTGGCAGAGTAAGTTGGACGAAATAGTTAAAGAGGAAGTAGCGATAAGAGACAACCAAAAGTCCATCGAAAAATATGCTTATCAATGCAGGAATTGTGATACAATATTTGAACCAAAAGAAGTAGAAGAGTTTGATAAAAGACAGGGGTGGGATATAATAAAACCCTGTCCAAATTGTGGAAAATATTCGTTGAAAGTTATATGGAGAAGTGTATCGTTAGTACCACAAGCGGATCTAACTAAGTTTGGAGTAGATGTTGAATATGGAAATAAATAAGAGGGCATGGATAGCATGTATAATAGTTGTTTTATTTGTTTTTATGTTAAGTTGGGGAGGTGGATATCCAACTGAATCAAAAAACATGCATACAGCATGTGATTGGTGTGAGGAAGAAGGTACAAGACTATATGAATATTGTCCTTTATGTGGTTACAGTGCTGCATGCGATGTATGTGTTAGGTATTATAGGGAACATTTCAATCTAACAGTGGATGAGTTTCCACACTATTGTCATCGTAATGAGGATTCTGGTTCACCTACAAAAATAGAATGGTGGTTTATGAGAGGTAGATAAAAGTGAACACAATAATTCGAAATTTTTCGGACTTAAAGAAAGAACTGCAGGAGTTACCGTACTTTGACGTAAAAGAATGTCTCCACGGATTATCAAAAGGAGACATCTATGTTTACAAAAGATGGAGTAATACATTCATTAAAAGGTTAATTGGTTTTTTGATGGTAGATGAGCATTCCCTAATTCTACATATCAAACCAATTAATTCGCCTTTTTCACACATCAGAAAGGAATACGCAGGAGTACTTGTAAGTGGTATCAAACGATTGCAACTTGATGAGGCAGTTAGGGCACTTACTTTAGTTGAGAAGTATAGAGTCAGTAAAATTCCTGTATTTGATTTTGACCATTTGCGTGAGTTGGGTTATAAATTTGTACTGAAAGATGAGGTGAAAAAAGATGAAACCTAAAGACTTAACAACCACCGAAGTATTTACCCAATACTTAGAGTGGTTAGATGGCAGACGAACCACGGACGAGATGCTCCGTGTATTTGCAGACTTAGACAACCAAAACAGAGGGACTTTTTACTATCCGTGGTTAAGAAGGGTTATAGGATATTGAAAAATGAAAATCATAACTGTATTTATAATACTAACAGCCATATTTTTCTTGTTACTACCTATTCTATCAGGGAGCACGACAACACCAACGAGTGTTTCAGCTACTGAGGTGGGTGTTTTTATCGGTGGGATTACGGGTTACTGGATAGAGGTGGTGAAGGTTGCATATGGTAGTTTGTGAGTGGGATCTATTGATGTACAACTATATATTAAAACCTTTATATACGTCTAGACCTTATTATATGTAATGACAATTAGAACGATTGTAAGAAGAAGAGAAGTAAAAATCAAAAAGGGAGCGTTCGTAACCATGATTACAAGCGGTTGGGAATTTACCCAGAAGATCAGAGTACCGATCGAAGAAGACGAATACTACTTAATACTGGAACCAACCAGCGTCGAAAAAGGTTCACCTATTGTAAGGGTGGTTAGGTACGCACGTGAATGGGGTGGTTTCTTAGGTGCGAAGAGGTACGTTTCTTATGGGAAGTTGCACGTTCCTTTTAAGCATGTTACTGCATTGGAAGAAGAAGGGAAGAAGGTGTTAAGGATGTATAAGAAGTAAGTGGTTGAGGTTTAAAAATGTTGAGACATAAAATAATACTTGGTAGAGCGGAGGATATGTTACCTACATTTGGTGATGAAAGTATTGATTTAGCTATTTTGGATCCTCCATATAAAGAAATGGAGGAGGAATTACATTCAGTAAAAAATGAAAACTACTGGGAATGGTATGAAGGTTGGCTAAAAGAAGTCTACAGAGTTTTAAATGAGAGAGGGTCACTTTATGTTTTTATGTCGCAGATGAATATGCCAATGGCTCATCTAATAACATCTAAGATTTTTATAGAAAAGCAAATAATAGGATGGTATAAACCTAACGTAATGATTAGAGTTCCGCAACTGAGGAATTATTTTCCAAAGATGGAATATATAGGATTTTATGTTAAAACAGAAAAGTATAAATGGAATAGATTAATTAAGGTGTTTGGTATAAAAGAAAGTTGTAATTTTATTATAGAACCTGCAATATACCTTAATTCAAAAGAGGGTGTAGAGCATCGAACACAGAAACCATTAAAGATAATAGAAAAGTTTATTTATGCAAGTAGTGATAAGGATGATTTGATATTGGACTGCTTCTTAGGGAGTGGGACTGTTTCTGTAGGTTCTGAGAGAATGAATAGAAACTCTATAGGGGTTGAGATAAAAAAGAAGTATTGTGATATGTCTTTTAATAGATTAAAAGAAGAAGTGAATCAGACAAAAATAGGAAGAGAACAAAGTGTGATTGAAAGAGTTGGGTTTTGATGTCCTTATTAGTATTATATATATGCCATGTATTTAGGTATTTATATAATATAAAATATCCTATAGGTTTAGTTAAAAGGTTTATATAGTAAGAGGTATTAATATAATATGATGTCAAATGAAATATGATGAAAGTATAGATAGTATTTTAGAAGAGCCAAAGATATGTTTTATGTCCAACGAAATAAAGCATACAACGATAGTACTACCTCAGTTAATGAGGATAGCAATTGCAGATTTACATCAAAGACATTTTAAACTAAGTTTTATGGAAGTTGGTAGGAGGATAATAGAGCACGGGTTGTTTATTTTGCAACATAAACATTATGAGGCAATAGAAGCAATAAAAGACATAAAGATAAAACTTCGTTATCCAAAAGTTAAAAGACTTAGAAATTATATGACTGATTCTAAGACCAAAATAGACGGTATGGAAAAACCAGCAAAGCGATCAATTGGAGTTAGGTATGAATTATACGCTGCAATTGAAGGTATTTCATCTACTTTGAATATAGAGTTATCATCTTTTATAAGACTTTGTATATATTATAGTTTATCTACAAGTGATGAACTTCCGTCTGAGGTAACTTTAGTTGCAATAAAAGAGATAGAAAGTTTTGAATATGATATTAGGGAGAATAAGGTTGTTTTACGGGGTTTTGAGTATTCAGAGAAGTTATGGGAGGATGAGGAATTATGGAAAAATGGAAAAGAACTACAAACATAGATATTCCTAAATGGGTTATAGATATAAAAGGACGTCAGCAGACATGGCAACAACTAATAGAATATGGTTTCTATGTAGTTCAGAACAAATATGAAGATCAGATAGAAGCTATACATGTTTTAGTAAATCAGATGCGTTATAGTAAGGTAACTGATATACGTGATTATATTTTGGATTTTTCAGTTATAACTGATACTTTTTTTGGTATCACAAAAAAGTTGTCTATATCTATTGAGGAGAATACATATAGCAAAATAGAGGATATAGGTTTAATATTAGGTATAGCAACATCTTCTATGATACGATTATGTATTTATCATAGTATTTTGTACGATAAAAAAATAAATAAGGAGGATAAAGTTTTAATAAGAGAAGAAATTAATACACTAAAAGACAAAATTAAGGCAAGAGAAGATACTCTTTTAGCATTAAAAAGTGTGAATGATGTCTGGTTAAAGGAAAAGAAAAATGAAGACTAACGTATTTTACCACGGCGACTGCCTATTCGTAATGAGACACGACATACCATCCGAATCCATTGACCTAATATACTTAGATCCACCTTTCTTTACGGGTAAGGTACAGGAGGGAAATAAAACTAACTACTTATTTAAGTGGGATTCTGTAACAGGTGAAAGTAAAGTATTAAAGCAATTTCTTAGTGATAAGCTTAATATAAGAGGTGAAGAAATAAAAATACAAAAATCAGATGATAATAAGATTTTACATATTTATATTGATAAAACAACTATATCTATTAGAAAAGAGAAAACAAAAGCAATATTAGAGACTAACGACGGGAGGATTATTATTTTAGATGTTAAAGAAATTAATGGTGATTTTAGTATTTTTCAAAAATCTAAATGGAATCCAGGTGCTATGCAGATATCCTATGATGATTCAAAAAAGTTCTGGAAAGAAAAGGGTATGCATGAACATGCACCAGAATGGTTGAAACATATAGCTACAGGAAGACCAGACTTTGCTTCATACCTTTTTTATATGATGGAGAGATTAAAGGAATGTCAAAGTGTTCTTAAGTCAATGGGGTCTATTTATCTTCATTGTGATTACAGAGCTTCACACTATCTAAAAATGATAATGGATGAGATATTTGGATATGAGAATCTTCAGAGAGAAATTATTTGGGATACATCTCCATTAAATATTGCAGGATTTAAAACTTAGGCAAGGAATTGGATAAGAGCACATGATACTTTATTTTTTTATACAAAAAACAAGAACTTAGATAAATGTACTTTTAATAAACAGTGGAAAGATAGATATAAAAAAGAGGAGTTCATAAAGAAGCACTACAAGTATAAAGATGGGAAAGGAGTTTATAGGTTAAAAAGAAATGGAGAAAAAGCATATTTGAGTGAGGATAAAGGAGAGCCTGTATCTGATGTTTGGAAAGATATTTTGTCATTTAATTATGTAGTTGCTGCAAAACAATCTGTGGGTTATCCGACACAAAAACCCAAGGAACTTTTAGAACGCATTATTGAAGCTTCTTCGAACGAAGGTGATATAGTTTTTGATCCTTTTTGTGGATGTGGAACAACTGTAATAAAAGCTCACGACCTAAATAGAAGGTGGATAGGGATAGATATAAATGATGTATCATTTGATACTATTAGTAAAAGATGTGACCAGATGAAGCTTGTTAATCCTTTAAAAACTACTATTGTGGAAAGAACATTAGAGTCAATTATAGAAATGATTGATGAGGATTCTAAAGTAAAAGGTCAAAAATTTGAGAATTGGGTTAATGAGTTTTTTAGTGCAACAAAACCGTATCCTGATGATGGGGTGGATGGGATAATGGAGGATGGTACTCCTATCCAAGTAAAGTCATATATAGTTGGTGATGATTTAATAAGAAAATTTGCGGGTGATGCAAGCGACCATCCTAAAGTTCCACAACCTTGTAATAGAGGTTTGTTTGTTGCAAAGGAATTTAATGATAATGCGAGACAACAGGTATATAAGACAAAAGAAAATAGAGGTTTTGTGGTTGAACTAATCACACCAAAAGATATGTTAAAAACGGAGGACTTAATAAAATGAAAGGCATCCTAACTTCCTTAGCATCAGGAGATACCCAAGAAGTAATCCTCGACTACGTCATAGAGACAGAAGGCAACCGCCGAATCTTCAAACTCATTGGTGGACCGATTGGATATGAAAGTTTCTACATAGATGATAAGGTAATTGAGCGAATAGGTAAAAACGGTTGGACTGCGTGTATGGGAACTAAATACGTATACGACCGTTTGTTTATCCCAGCGGATGAAATGAGAAAAGCATTAGGAGGTAAAATAAAATGGGTAGAATAAAAAGATTTTTTGGATGTGGGTTTCTCATGTTTGGAGGTATGTTTATAGCACATACTTTTATGAGTGCACCATACAACATGTTTGAGGCAGCAGTGGTTTATATAGTATTTGGACTAATCTTTGCATTCATATGTATTTATTTTGGTTTGAAGTGGGTGGAATTGGAGGTAACAAAATGAACACCCAAAGAAAAACTTCCATAAACATCGCATTAACAATCATAAAAGACCTTATGAATGGTAAGCACCTAAAAGTAGGCGACCAAACTATCGTAATGAGCAACGACGGATGCGTAGGTTACGTACTAAGTCTCCACGGAGGCGTAGTGGCAAATGACATAACAATCCGTGAGCTTGCTGAGTTGGTTGAGAAGTACGAGATAATTCCGATACCAGAGGTGGGAAAATGAGTTCTAAAAGTTTCATAAGTTTTTGTCTAAGTATCTTAGCAGTGATTGTATTTGCTAGTGTCATAACTGCTATTTACGTATTAGAGAATTATGAGGAAAACCCTGAAACAAAAACACTAACAA
>JAGLZA010000259.1 GCA_023131835.1 Caldifarciminota bacterium | reverse complement strand
CTTGATCAGCATTACATCACTGAAGAAGAATTGGAACTTGTGAAGAAGCAGTCCGATATTGTGTGGAAAAAAGTTAACAATTTCATTACATATCTAAACAAGGATGTTAAAAGAACCAACAGAACCAGTACAACCAATCTAACCAATTAAACCAATTAAAACTATGCCTGACGACGTCGTAATAAAAGTTGAAAACCTGTCAAAGCAGTACCGTATTGGTGCCCAAGAGGGTTATAAAACCTTTCGTGAAACCCTTGTCGATGTTGCCAAAGCCCCTTTTCAGCGCCTCAGCTCTTTGCTCCCCGCTCCCCGCTCCAAGCTGTCGTCTCAAGACGACACCATTTGGGCTCTCAAAGATGTATCCTTTGAAGTTAAACAAGGTGAGGTTGTTGGGATTATCGGAAGGAATGGCGCCGGAAAAAGTACACTATTAAAAATTTTATCCAAAATTACCGAACCGACTGAGGGAAGGGTGGAATTGAAAGGACGGGTCGGTTCTCTGCTTGAGGTCGGTACTGGTTTTCATCCTGAGTTGACCGGACATGAAAACGTCTATCTTTATGGCGCCATCCTTGGGATGGACCGGTGGGAAGTAACAAGGAAATTTGATGAAATTGTTGCCTTTGCCGAAATTGAGAAATTTATCGATACCCCAGTTAAAAGATATTCAAGCGGGATGTACATGCGTCTTGCCTTTGCAGTAGCCGCCCATATGGAGACAGAGATTTTGCTGGTTGACGAAGTTCTGGCCGTAGGAGACGCTCAATTTCAAAAAAAATGCCTTGGGAAGATGGGGGATGCGGCCAAGGAGGGGCGGACGATATTGTTTGTGAGCCACAATATGCCAATGGTAACATCACTTTGCCCAAGGTGCCTGTTGCTGGAATCCGGAAGAATAGCAGCTGACGGCAGAACTTCTGATGTGGTGATGTCCTATTACACATCCGGTGTGTCCTCTCCATCCTATTTTGAATACAGCGATAGTGAGAAAAAACCTGGTGATGAATTCGTGCAACTTCTTTCCGGTGCTGTTCTCGATCAACAGAGCAACGTGGCAACAGAGTTTGATCTTTCTGAATCAGTCAAAATCAAAATGCGTTTCAAGGTCATCAAAAAAGACACACTCAAACTGGTTCCTAACTTTCATTTTCATACCGGAAATGGCACTTATGCTTTCACTTCCGGCCTCCGAGATGCAGAAGTTTTAGAAGTGGGAGAATATACTACTGAATGCAGCGTCCCTGGCAATCTCCTCAATGATGATGCATATTTTGTCGGGCTGGCAATCACTTCTCTCGAAAGAGGTGTTAAAGTACATTTTTATGAGCAATCTGTTCTTTCTTTTGTTGTAAAGGATGACCTTGAGGACAGACAAGGATACAGCGGTAGAATTCCAGGAGTTGTCAGACCTGTTTTGGAGTGGAAAATAGAACGTACCTCTTGATACAGTATGTACTATGGAGAATCCCATGAAAGCAGTTATCCTTTGCGGCGGGCTCGGAACACGAATCCGTGAAGA
>JAGLZA010000258.1 GCA_023131835.1 Caldifarciminota bacterium | reverse complement strand
GGTGGGGGACTTTCGACTGATGACTCTTGACTCACGACTCTATCTAAATCAGTGTCAAAAATAGGTGTAGCAAGAATTTTTGCCCCTTGACAAATTATCAAGCGTTAGTATTTTCAAAAAATAGAGAGGCTCCGTCGTCTAATGGCTCAGGACATCACTCTTTCAAGGTGAAGATGGGGGTTCGATTCCCCTCGGAGCTAAAAAAAAGGGCTTGACAAAGTAGAAGGTTCTGAATATAGTAATGTTGTGAACTATAAACCAAAGGAGGTGAAGCAATGAAGAAAGTCCTACTTGGGATTGCAATGCTGGCAATGATAGTGGGTTGTACCAAGTATGCATCACAGGAACAATTAGACGAACTCCAGGCACGAGAGGATGCTGTTACATCATTGAAAGAAGAAGTGAAGGATATGCAGACTGAGAAAGCAAGCCTGATAGACGAGAAGGCAGATAAAGAGGCTACGATAGAAGAATTGGAAACCGAGATTTCAAATTTAGAGAAGGGACTCTAATAGGGGGTATAAATGAGAAGATATTTCTTGTTAGTATTACTATTGGTGCTCTTTGGGGGATTCACTCTTGCTGCTCAGGAAGAGGAGAAAGTAAAACCTGAAGAAGCAGAAGAATTGATACAAAAATATATACAGGAAGAAGAGGATCTAAAGGCACAGCTTAGTGATCTTGAAGAAGAGATCAATACCCTGAAAGCAGAGATTGCAGTACTGGATGAAAAGCTCGCAGAACTTAATGAGAAGAAAGCAGAACTTGAGAAAAAAGCAGAAGAAAAGTATTATACAGTAAAATCAGGTGATTGGCTTGCCAGGATTGCAGCATATCCTAAAATCTATGGCAAGGGCAGTCTTTGGCCGAAGATATACAATGCAAATAAAGATAAGATCAAGGATCCGGATCTAATACTACCTGGTTGGAAACTCAGAATCCCACATTAACAGTAATATTGTCCTTTGGATCAGCCCTCTTGTTAAGGCAAGAGGGCTGATTATATTATTTCTCTATGTTTGAGAAATCTTTGACATTAAAAGGTATCCCCCCTATAGCATTATTAGGAATAAAGGATGAGAATCTGTCTTTTCTTGAGAATCATCTCGGCGTACGGATTACTGTTCGGGGTAGCCAACTCACTGTCAGGGGGCAGGAAGAAAAGGTTTCCAAATCTATGAGTCTTATAGAAGAGCTCGCCAAATCTCTTGAGGATGGTGGAAGATTAACTACACGAGACATTGAATACTATCTCTATGCAAAGAATGGTAAGAACAATATTATAGTTCTTCCGGATATGATTATAAAACCAAGAACAGCCAATCAGGCAAGATACCTTGAAGAAATAGAAAAGAATAAGTTGATCTTTGCAATAGGTCCAGCAGGAACAGGAAAGACCTACATCGCAGTTGCCTCTGCTATATCGGCACTCTTATCTAATAAGATTTCCAGGATAATACTTGCAAGACCAGCGGTAGAGGCGGGCGAAAGTCTTGGTTTTCTTCCAGGTGATTATGAAGAAAAGGTTAAACCTTATCTCCGGCCACTCTATGATGCCATTTATGAAATGCTTCCTCAAAAGAAGATTCAGAAATATATGGAGAATGGGGTTATAGAGATAGCTCCTCTTGCTTTCATGCGAGGAAGAGACCTTAAGGATTCTTTTATAATCCTTGATGAAGCACAGAATACAACTCACATTCAGATGAAGATGTTTCTTACGAGGATGGGAAAGGGTTCAAAGGTAGTGGTGACCGGGGATGTAACCCAGATAGACCTTCCTGACTCGAAGATTTCAGGACTTGTAGAGATAGAACATGTTCTAAAAGATATCAAAGGAGTTTCTTTTCTACACCTTACTGCTCTTGATGTAGTAAGGAATCCCGTTGTTGAAAAGATCGTTCGTGCATATAAAAGATATGAAGAGGGGAAGAATTAAGAAGTCCCATCTCTTCTTTCTACTTTTATTACTCTTAATATTCAATTTTCTTTATCCATATAAGAGGAGAACCTCTCTGTTGTCTCTGGGTGATATTGCTTCCAGGGACATCATTGCTCCTTCGACATTTAATATATTGAAAACAGAAGAGCAGTTAAAGGAGGAGAGAAGGGAGGCTTCTCTAAAGGTTCCACCTATTCTTCAATTTATTGAGTTCCCGGATACAGGAATTACAATCAGATTAATTGATTCACTTATAAATGATATTGATGACGAATTTCCCTTGAAAAGGCGAATCATCAGAAAGAAAAAAGGGATAAAAAATCTATACCTTGGTATTCTTAGAAAAGGGATAATATCCGATAAGGATAGACTCCCTAATAGTGAAAATGATATGTATGCAGTTATCAAAAGAGATACTACTATACTAACCACTCTTGATTCCATCCGTGATGTGGAAGGAGCCAGAGAATATTTTACCAGGAGGATACATAAATTATTGGGAAAGCATCAATATAGCAGGGGTATTATAAATGGTGTTGCCCCTCATATTCAATCAAATCTACTGGTGGATTTTGGAGAGACAGAGAAGAAGAGAAACGAGGCGTGTGATTTAGTGGAGGATTCTATTGGTGTGGTGAGGGAGGGAGAGAAGATAGTAGGTGCACATGAGGTTGTTAATGCTATTGTTTACCAGAAATTATATTCTCTACATAAAAAACAAATAAGGGAATATCCATCTTCTATATTCTCCGCTGTTTGTCATAATCAAGTATATTTTTTCCTTGTAGTCATTTTTATCCTTGTTTTTCTGTATATGAGGGGAAAGGAAGTATATACAAACCCTCGCTTTCTATATCTGTTTGTTCTCAATATGTTGTTTATTTTGTTTGTTTATCGCTTCATACCCTTATATTTGTTACCATTATCCAGTGTTGTAATGTTTTTTACTCTGGCTGTTGACCTGAATTTTGGAATATGTTTTGCGATCTCCAGTTCAATGATTATATCTCTTTATCAGGGATTCGATGTTGCTAAGATTATACCTGTCTTTATGGGAAGTGTAGTAGGTGGTATACTCCTTTCAGATTCCCAGAACAGAGAGGAGTGGTATCGTGCAGGAGCTATCGTTTCACTTACTACTGGACTTCTTGCATTCTCTATTGGGTTCTTTAATACTGTACCTATTATGGAGGTGCTACCTGGAATTGGATATGGTTTTGCCAATGGGTTACTCTCTATACTAATCCTGTTTGCATTCCTTTTCTTCTTTGGACGGACCTTCAATGTTACGACCAATTTTACATGGATGGAATATACTGATCTTAACCATCCACTGCTTAAACGTCTTTCCGTTGAAGCATCCGGGACCTATCAGCATTCGCTCATGGTTAGTTCTATGGCAGAAAATGCAGCTGAAGCAATAGGAGCAAATTCTCTACTTTCAAAGGTGTCTGCACTCTATCATGATGTAGGAAAGTTGAGAAGACCCGAGTATTTTGCTGAGAATTTTCGAAACAGTGAAAACCCACACGATAACATTCCACCAAAACTCTCAGCCATCATTATAAAATCTCATATTACAGATGGTATTATGATTGCAAAGGAATATAGATTACCTGCAGAGATCGTGGAGATTATTAAACGACATCAAGGTAAGGCTCTTATACTTCCCTTTTATGAAAAGGCAAAAAAGTATACAGATGTGTTAAATGAAGAAGATTTTAGTTATGATTGCCCTCTACCTGTTTCTAAGGAAGCAAGTATTGTAATGCTTGCTGATATCGTAGGTGCTACAGCGAGGTCTTTAGATAACCCTACCGATGAGGAGATTGAAACAATGATTTCAAAACTTATAAACAGACAAATTGTGAGTGGTCAACTTGCAAAATCCCAACTTTCAATTGAAGAACTGTATATTATCTCCCGTCAATTCCAACAGTCATTGCAGGGTATATACCATCAGCGTCCCACTTACCCGGAGGCAGAATGACTGTGTATGTGAATCGTCTTTCAGAATATGAAGATGAGATAAGAGAGGTTGCAAAAAGAGTAATGATGGGGGAAAAATTAAAAGGAGAGTTGAGTGTTACCTTTGTGGATGATGAGAGAATGATTGAATTGAATGGAAAATATTTGGGAAGAGAAGATACCACCGATGTTCTTTCCTTTCCCTTTAGTGTGCCCGAACTTTTAGGGGATATATATATATGCCTTCCTCAGGCAAAGAGGCAAAAAAAAGGAGACCTCATCAACGAGTTAAAACTCCTGACCATCCATGGAATACTCCATCTTGCCGGTTACGATGATAGAAACGATTCAATGCGGAAGAAAATGAGAGAGAAGGAGGAGGAATACCTTAAAGAATGATCTATTTACTTATATTCGTTTTTCTAATATTTTCTTTCATTTTCTCCTCGGCTGAGACGGCACTCTTTTCTCTTCCTGTCTACAAGAGAAAGGGAAATTATTTAATAGATCGTCTTATGAAAGAACCAAGAAGGGTAATTGTCATTGTTATAATGGCAAATGTCCTTGCAAATGTTGCAATATCATGCTTTTCTGAAAGTTTGTTAGGTGAATATATTAGGATCGTTCCTGCTGCTTTAACGGTTACCACTGTAATTCTTATTTTTGGAGAATACATTCCAAAGAGAGTGGCGATGGCAAGACCAAAGGCTATCTCGATTCTCTTCAGCCCAATAATTCTATGCGTTGAGTATCTCTTTTATCCAATATTATTCATTTTTAGACCTTTCAGTAAAATGAGAAGAGATACAAAAGGATTTACTGCTCTGGAGTTAAGAGAGGTGTTCAATAAAGGCAGGATGGAAGGCGTTATTACTGAACAACAGTGCGCTATAATGAACAAATTATCAAGATTGAATGAAATGGTGGTAAAGGAGTTGATGTCTCCCAGGATAAATGTATTTTTTGCAGAACAGAATCAAACGGTCGAAGAAGTAATTTCAATGATGAGTGGATGGCATAAGCGCATACCTGTATATGCTGGAAATAGAGATAGGATAATTGGAATACTTGAGTTAAAGAATCTATATCAGATTAAAGGACCGGTAAAGAGTTTTATAACCCCTCCTATATTTGTATCGGAGAATCTACTGGTGATTCAGTTGTTAAAAATATTTAAGAATACAGCGCAAAAAATGGTGGTTGTAATCAATGAGTATGGAGGCACTTCTGGAATTGTTGATATGGAGGATGTTAAGAAAGAACTTATTGGCGAATCTGAAGATGCTTTTATCGAACAAAAGGAAGAGAATATATGGATTGTTTCAGGTTTTACAGATATTGATGAGATTCAGGATATAATTCCCATTCCCACTTCCAGTGACTATAGAACAATTTCAGGATTCGTTTATACACTTTTAGAGAGGATTCCGAGGGAGGGTGAAGAATTCTCTTACGGAGATTATGGTTTTACCATATTAGATATTAAGGATAACCACATCAGGAAGATAAGGATAAAGAAGAAACAATGATAATTATTATCCTTGCATTCATTTTATTGTTTATAATGTACTTTGAAGCTTCAGAGATGTCTCTTGTTTCTTCTGATGAAGTTAGATTGGCGAATCTCGCTCGTTATAAAGGAAAAGGATACAAGGTAGCCAATAAGATTAGAAGTAAACCAGATATCCTTCTATCTACAGTCCTTGTCGGGATTAATCTAATGACAGTTCTATTTGCTATGTTACTCACCAGGGAAATTGGAATTACTCGTGGACTTATATTCAGTACCCTTATTATTGCTTTGATTGGTGAAATATTGATTAAGTCACTTGCAATTGTGAACCCCGAGGCTTTGTCAGCTGTTATTGCTCCTCCCTTAGTCTTTTTTTACTGGATTTTCTTCCCCCTGATATTTATGGTGAGATGGTTGGGAGAAGGGATGTTGAAGATATTCGGGATAAGGGATGCTAAGGAGAATATCACAAAGGAAGAGATGAATATTGCTGCGAGAGAGGCGAGGGTTACAGGAGGAATAGAACATGAGCAGTTTATTGCAATGGAAAAAATTTCAAGGCTTTCAGAGATGGATGTTCGCGATATAATGATTCCACGAGTGGAAATTGAAGCAATTGATATTAAAGATGAAAAAGAAGAGATTGAGGAGATTCTTAAAGAGATAAATGCTTTTGCTATACCTGTCTATAAAGGAACGATTGATAACATAATTGGCATTATATCGAAAGAAGATATTATAAAGAGAGGCAAAAAGTGGAAAATAGAGGATATTTTAAGACCTGTTAAGTTTATCCACGGAGACAGAGGAATAGAAGATGTATTGCCCGAACTGCTTTCTGATAGAATCGGGTGTGGAATTGTTATAGATGAATACGGTGGAACAGAGGGTTTTGTATCCACAGATGATATTCTCTTTAGTATAATCGGGAGGATTTCTTCTGAGATAGAAGAAAGAGAAGGTGGGAGCTTTATTGTTGATGCAAATATTAAACCGAGTACTCTTGACATTGTCACAGATGAGGATACCCTTGCAGGATATATAATTAGCCTCCTGGAGGAAATCCCAGGGGAGGGTGTTAAGATCAAAGTAGGTGATATGGAGATGAGTATACTTGATGCAAATGAACGCAGGATAAAAAAAGTATTGATAAAAAGGAATATATAAATGATTGATTTAGATCTGATCGGGAATAAGATAATGGAGTTAATCGAAGAAGGTGATAACCAGAAGTTAAAGGAATACTTCTCCACACTCGAGATTCCTGAGAAAGCATATTTGATACAACACCTTTCCGATAATGAGAAACTCCTCATTTTTTCTCTCCTTGATATAGACGATAAAGCTGAATTAATCCCTGAACTTGATGATTACTCCCTGGAGGTAATTATCAAGGCATTAGATTCTGCTGCCCTTTCGAGGATTGCGAATTCTCTTGATATAGACGAAGCAGTGGATCTTGTGGCAGTGGTAAGAGAAGAGAGGAGAGATGAGGTTGTAGAAAAGGTAAAGAACCCGGATCAGGTCAGGGCATTGCTTAAGTATGAGCCAGAAACTGCTGCTGGTATTATGACTCTGAAATTTATGAGTGTTAATGAAAAAGATAATGCAGCAAGGGTTCAGGAGAGGTTACGTAAGGTAAAAGAAGAAGAAGAATACAAGTATATTTATGTTTTAGATGGAATGGGAAGACTGAAAGGATATGTTACCCCCTGGAAAATACTTACTTCAAATCCGGATCAAAGAATAGGTGAGATAGCAGAGCCTATTAATTCAGCCGTTGCTGATATGGATCAGGAGGAGGCTGCAAATATAGCAATAGATTATGATCTCCTTCAGGTTCCTGTGGTTGATAACTTCAGACGGCTTTTAGGAATTATTACTATCGATGACTTGATCGATGTTGTTGAAGAAGAGGCTACAGAGGATATTCAACGTCTCGGAGGACTCAAGGTTACAGAAACAGCGTTCTATCCTTTTCAACGTTCCTTTCGTTCAAGGATCCCGTGGTTATATGTAAAACTTTTTTCTGCTCTCGTCGCCGCTATGGTAGTAGGATATTTTGAAGATGTTATACAGGTTTTTATTGGCGCTGCAATCTTTATGCCTGTGGTTGCTGCTATGGGAGGAAGTTCGGGGACCCAGACGCTGGCAATTATTGTGAGGTCTCTCGCACTCGGGGAAGTGAGGTATTCTGATGTTCGTAGATTACTATGGAAGGAAATAGCCGTTGGATTTCTCACTGGTTTATCCGTAGGGATAGGAAGTTCACTGATAGCCTACTTCTGGAAGGGGAATCCTATATTTGGTCTTGTGGTTGGTCTTGCGATCGTCATCAACCATATATTTGCGAGTTTCTTTGGTGTCCTTATACCTATGATACTGGAGAAAGTTGGCATTGACCCTGCTCACGCATCCAGTATCTTTCTTACGACCATCACCGATGTAGTTGGATTTCTTGCCTTACTCGGCCTTACTAAAATTATTATGACATAGAATTTCTCGCAAAGCACGCAAGGGGGATTAGTTAAATAGTTGTATGGTTAAATGGTTAAATTGGAATTCCCTTTCCCCTCCCATTTTTAGACACAGATTTTCACTGATGAAACTGATTTTTTCTGCCACAGAGCCTCAGAGTTCACAGAGAATTTTTAATTTTTTGTAGGGGCGAATTGCATTCGCCTTTTTGTAGGAACGGTTTGGAAAACCGCGATATGTGGGAGAGCCCTTCCATACTCGATTTGGATTCGAAAGAGCGAGCGCAGGAATCCTCCCCTTTTAGCCACGGATTGGTACGTAAGGTAGGGGCACGGGGCTCCGTGCCCCATTCCTCTGAGGGCGTATGGCAATACGCCCCTACCTTTGTAGGCACGGTTTTAACCGTGCTATTTATCGCTACCTTATATTTAAGATTTTACCTCGATAATTTTCCTTCCCTGCCTTGAAATTATAGAAATAAACCCCTGCAGAGAGTCCCTCTATATTTACCTTATGTATGCCTGCTTCGATAAGTCTATCTATTGCTGTTCTTACACATCTTCCTGTTACATCATAGATCCTTAGTTCTACTTTGCACTCTTCGGGTAGTCCAAATTCTAAATTCATCTTACCGTATGCGATAGGTTTTATATAGAGTTCGTACTGAGTTGGAATTGGTGAGGTCTCAGGAGAATCTGCACCCTTAACACCCTTCTCAGCATACTCATAGAGATAGAGAGCCCCACATACAGCATAATTTCCTGTTACTTTTATCACTTTGACTGTTATCTCACCATCCTGAGTATGAACATACGGTATCTCACTTTCGAACCATACAATTCCATCTGAATTCAACCAGGTTTCTCCAAGGGATGTTCCATCAACCTCAATTTTTTCTTTCCATTTCGCATCTGATCTCTGAAACAAACCAAGTTTGAGCCTGTAACGCAAATCAGGATCAAGTCCATCTATTTTATATATCAATTCCTGTGGATGATAATCAACCATTTGAAATGGTTTTGAGCCATTGGAATAGTTAATATGCCCTTCTCTCTGTATTTGATATGGAGATGAGAAACTCTGTCCAAGGTTAGAAGAAGCAAATCGAAAATCACTAATCTGTTCGTCCCTTTCCTGTATTCCTATATCAGGTGTTTCACCTTCAGACCATACCGAGGCTATAACCCTATAGAGTTCATAAAGGTCATCCTTCCTTGGCCTGTAGTATATTGTTTGTGGATAAAGTGCATCAGACCAGGAAATTTCCGAAACATCCTCAGGATAATCCCAGGAAAAGGTATTCTCGTCATAACAGGACCTCTTTATTTCGTATCTTCCAG
>JAGLZA010000257.1 GCA_023131835.1 Caldifarciminota bacterium | reverse complement strand
TTATCACATATCACATACCACATATAACCCAATGAACTCCACGAACCCAACGAACTCTATGAACTCAATGAACCCTCATTAATTTGCAAATTTCGGAGTAGCAGAGCTTGCTCTGCGTTTTCTGGGAGCGTTCACCCCATTAGATATGAAATTATCTAACGGGGCAGGCTTGTAGAGGCAATTCATGAATTGCCTCTACTCCGTTATCGCAACTTAAGAAGTTGCTCCTACAAAAGGGCGAACGCAGTTCGCCCCTACAAGATGGCAAGATATATCTTGCCATCTTCCCCAGGGAGGGTTGAGTTGTGCCCTGAATCCTAAATCCAAATCCATAAATCCTAACTTACTTGGCCATTCAACCATTTAACTAATTTTCTCTGCATCCTTTGTGGTTAAAAAATGGGGGGTAGGGAATTGATGGTTAATGGGTTGACAGAATGTTTAGAAGTTATAATATAGACTATGGATATAGGATTGAATTGGGAATTATTGGATAAGCCGCTAATTTGGAAGAATTTATTCTCAAACGATAATCCGGTGGATTGTGAGGTAGGTTTTGGTAATGGCGAATTTCTGATTCATAAAGCCATGGAATATTCTGATAGGAATTATTTAGGTATAGACTACTCAAAGAAATACTATAAAAAGGCAATAAAAACAGTAGAAAAAGCCCACATAAATAATATTCGCCTTGTATGGATTGAAGCAAAAGCAGCATTTCTTATATTAGTTCCCGACAAATCTCTTTCACATCTTTATATAAATTTTCCGGATCCCTGGCCCAAAGAGAAACATGTCAAGAATCGTTTATTGGATAAGGAATTCTTTAATATTGCTGCAACGCGGGTAAAAAATGGTGGGGAGGTGATTATTGTTACCGATGATCCCTTTTATCGTGATTTTATTCTTGAGGAGGTAGAATCAACGCATTTGTGGGACTCTCTTTTCCACAAAGGATATACAGATGAATTATCCAATTATTATCGAACCAAGTATGAAAGGAAGTGGCGATCTCTTAATAAGGGCATATATTATATGGTGTTCCAGAAGAAAAGGAATCCTGATTTAAAATACTCTATAGATAAATATGAAATAGATGATGTTGCTCTTAACGATTTTAATCCCTCTCTTCTTCATAAAATCAAGGGGAAGGTTATACTGAAAGATAATTCGGTTGTGAAACTTCTTGGATATACAATAAAAGAAGAAGGCATTCAATTAGATGTATTATTGAAGGATGGATCCCTTTTCAGAAAACAAGCGTTATTCTTATCAGAGAGTGAAAATAATAATTGGATATTACGAATTCCGGACTATGTTTTCAGTGGTTGTTCAGTAAAAACATTTACAGATACATTAAAAGGTCTCAATAAATAAAGATTCTGATATAAGCAGAGCTATAAATACTATCCACATAAAGATAAAATATGAGGGAAGGGCTCCAAAATGGATAGTATTTAGTAGGATATGTAAGCAGAAGGCAAATCCAAATAAGATTATGCTAAGTATATAAACTATCAGATAATGTGTTAAATTTTGCTTTATATGCTTGAATATCTTTTCTAAATGGAATGCACTAAGGAATGATTCTGAATCAGCAAAGAGGATAAGTGCCATAGGTAGGAAAAATAAGACAATGAAAGTAAGTAAGGCAGAAAGAGTTAGAAAAATATAACCCCCTAAATTGAGTTTTCCAATGACATATGCGGGATTTACAACGAAGGCGAATAGAGATTCAGGGAGAAAAGAAAGAACCAGCAATGGTATGGCAAGATAGATAATAATTATGAGTCCCCATTCAAATCCCTCCAATAATAGATTTCCCCAATGATCCCAGGAAGGCAATTTTTTCTTCCCTTCCTCTAAATGTGTATATATAAATCTTGCAAGGAAACCAAAACTTAATAAGTCTAGAATAGGAAGCATCAGGAATATACTCCCTATAAGTGTCTTTTTTACCCACTCTTTATCCTTAAAGATTACCTCAAGATCCTTCTTAATATCCATTGTAGTAGATACAGTATATGTACCTAATTTGTTATGTCAAGATGCATACTTGCCACACTATCCCATTTTTTCTCGCAAAGATCGCAAAGCCCATCACCACCCCTTAAGTTTATAATTTGAGAGAGAAAGATTCCCCTTGACCCCCCAATCCACATTTAATTGACACAGATAATGTAGGTAGTCACTTTAATAAGGAGTCAAGGAATCAAGAATTCAAATATTGTAGGAGCGGTTTCCAAACCGCGATAATAGCGACTCAAGAAATTAATGTAGGGGTCAGGTTCCCTGACCCGATGGTTGGGTTTTGCGTTCATCTGCGTTTAAATTCCTGGGTGCGAGGATGGGTTCTTTAAATCAGTTTTAATCAGTGCAAATCTGTGTCAAAGAGATGAGGGTTCGAGGACTTGAGGGGTCAAGGGTTCGAGTGTAAGAATTTAAACCGTGCAGAAACCATGGCTAAAAATAGGTGGAGGTGGGAGTAATTTTACATTTTGCACTTTGCATTTTTCATTGGAGCGAAGCGACTATCTCTGTCCCCTCTGTGTTTTATTGTGTGGTGGTGTTGGGAAAACAAAACATTAATCTCCTCTGTGTTCTCTGTGTCTCTGTGGCAAAAATCATTGGCTGAAAATGGAGTCTTCCTTTATTTTCTTAATCCAACCTTTTGAGCCAATCTCTTTAAAAATTTTCATTGCTTTTGTAAAGGCTTCCTTTGCATTAGTTTTATCACCATAGTCTTTTAACATTATACCCTGATAATAATAAACCTGTGCAAGCCTAAAAGTGTTTTTGGTTTCTTTTAAGATTGATATTGATTCCTCAAAAGAAGATTTTGCTTTATTCCACTTTTTCTCTTTTGTGTAAAGCCGACCAGAAAGACAGAGTACCATAGCTTTTATTTCCTTGGAGCCAATTTCATCCGCAAGAGATAAAATTTGCTTTAAGCTCTTTTTGGCATCCGTCAATTTACCATTGATCAAATAGAGTGAAACAATGCTGAGAGAAACATTAGCAAGAAGCGATTTTGATTTAATTTCCCGGGCAATCGAATAGGCTTTATTATAGTACTCTTTAGCAGTTACAATATCATCTTTTTCCAAAAAAATATCACCAATACTTAAAAGACTTGCAGCTTCACCTGCTCGATCGCCAATCTCTTCAGCTATTTTTAATGAACGTCGGTAAAACTCCAATGCCCTAAAATATTCACCAAGACCATTATAAACAAGGCCGATGTTAACAAGACTTATCGTCTCTCCTCTGCGATCGCCAATCTCTTCTTTTATTTTTAATGAACGTTCGCAAAACTCCAATGCCTCGGAATATTCACCAAGATCATTGTAGACAATGCTGATATTATTGAGGATTTTTGCCTCCGATTTACGATCGCCAATCTCTTCAACTATTCTTAATGAACGCCGGTGAAATTCCAGTGCCTCGGAATAATTACCAAGATTGTAATTAATAAGGCCGATGTTGCTGAAACTTGCTGCCTCTCCCCTGCGATCACCAATCTCTTCAACTATTTTTAGCGAATATCGGTGAAACTCCAATGCCTTTTTATATTCACCAAGATACCAATAAATAATCCCTGTGTCGTTGAGACTCTTTGCCTCACCTTTTCTATCATTCAATTCTCGATAAATTTCAAGGGCTGTTTCCAAGCTCTTTACAGCATCATTATACTGAGCTGTATCCTGATAAACTTTATAAAACGCGATAAGACAATCTGCCTCTTCTTTTCTGTTACCTATCTCTTTAACCTTTTTGATCGCCCCTTCTAAATCCTTTGCTGCCCTCTCATTTTCTCCTATCAAATTTAATACATTAGATCGACTTCTTAAACATTCAATTTCCTTTAACTTTTTTTTCTCAATTCTACTTTCAGACAAACATTCAATAGCTATGTTATAAAATCTTATTGCATCCTTGTTTGCATAAACATCCCTTGCCCTATCTGCAGCTATCATACTATACTCTATGGCTTTCTCTTTGTCCCCACTTAAATAAAAATGATGCGATAACTCCTCAACTATCTCTTCAATACTATTTTTATACGAATTCGACAACTTCTCACCAACCACCTGATGATAACGCCTCAGTTTACTTCTGTTTATCTTATGGTAGATTACTTCTCTAATCATATATTCGGAAAAACAATATACTTCACCACCACTCTCTTTCAATAACTTCATTCCTAATATCTCATCTATTA
>JAGLZA010000256.1 GCA_023131835.1 Caldifarciminota bacterium | reverse complement strand
TTGAATCAATAATAGAGGAATAATCGGAGGAGTAATTCAGAACTGAATATATCTCCACAGGTTCACCAGGTGCATCAGGAACAAATCCCATCTCAAAAGGAATAAAATCTGCTGGGCCATCTATGAGTGAATCAATCCTTGCTGAATCTGTTATCCACCAGAAACTGTTCTTAAGGGATGTTGAATCAAGAAAGGAATCAATAAATACCTCTACATCCTGCTGGTAGGTATTATAATAGATGTTGGAATAATTCATATCAAAAGGGGGGGCGTATTGGTCGTGTTGAGAGATTAAACCTGACTTGCCATCAAAAGAGCCATTATCTACAGCGAAGGAACGGGTTAAAGAGGCAGATATTTCACACTCCTCTATATAAATAACCCCCCCTTTATTGGCTCTGTTCGCAATGAAGATATTATTTTCACCGTCCAGATTGCTACCCCTATAATCCCCAATGAATATTCCACCCCCCTCATCTGCTTCATTGAAAGCGATTGTGTTCCTACTTAGGCAGGGTTTCGCATAATGCATAGAAGTGATTCCACCACCGCTAAATAATGCATAATTCCCAATTATCAGATTATTTTCGATCATCGCCGTATTTCTTGCATTCATTGGAACTTTAGTAGCACCACTATTCAAAAAGACACCCCCGCCACTATCGCTGACATTACTCTTAATTGCATTATCCTTTATAATAGGCCATCCACTTAAATCTCCCATAATGTAAATTCCACCATCTTCGTTATTTAATATAATATTACGACGAACGAGGGCAAAGGCCCAAAACAAGAAAATTCCTCCCCCCATGTTTTCTGTTATTATGTTATCCTGGATTATAAGAGAACATTGAGACACATAGTTTAATACTTGTATACCACCTCCTCTATTTTCCCAATATGTGGAAGTTTTCCCTTCCGTGATAGTAAATCCCTGAATAAGAGAAGAACTATTGTTAATCATACTGTCTCTTATCACATGAAGTGCGGTATCGACCCCCGAACTACTCAAACCACTCAATATGCAGGAGGAAGCACTGTCAGGGGATACACTCATCAAACGATGTCCTTTTAGCTGAATACCTGAGGAATCTGGCAAGTCACCAATATAGTATTTCCCGTTATGAACCATTACAGTATCATATAATCCTGACACATCTATGGAATCCTGAATCGCCTGAGCACCATCGGATTCATATATATGACGAATGAGGGCTGAAAGGGATAAAGTATGGATAAAAATCACTATGGATATATACCTTAAAGTTCGTCTCATCTCACCTACTATCTTATAAGAATTATCTTTTTTACCATTCTTATATCCGCAGTTTCTAAATTACAAAAGTATACACCAGAAGGGAGTTCTCGCCTGTTCTTATCATATCCTTTCCATGAAATTCTGTGGATACCTGGGCTCATTTTTTCTGACAAGAGTTTTACTACCTGCCTACCAGTACAATCATAGATTGATATATCCACTCTCTTTTTGGTAGGGAGTCCAAACTCTATATTTATTCTGTTGTTTATAGATAGATTCGGATGGATCGTTAAATAATAGGGAACCCCTTTATTCACTACTTTTCTATCAGAATCTTTCCTGTGTAAAAAAGGAATCTCTGAATCAAAGAGCCAGAGCCTTGAAAGCAAAGCATACTCATTCTCTTCTGGTTTAAGTGTTATAACAACTTCTTCATCATCTCTATACATCTCTCTCGGTATCTCACATTCAATCACAGGAAGGAATGAAGTGTGAATTCTTCCTTGAATTTCCTGCCCGTCAATCAGAATTGTAAGCCCTGAGAGAGAATCATTCCAGGAGGAGAGTCCCCCTGAATATCCTATTATCTTGATATTGAATAATCTGGATGAATCAAGGAAGGGACAATGATATACAAGGCTGTCCTGTGCATAATCAAAGTAATAACCTGATAATGGAGTAAACCCATCACGATGAATCAATCTCTTAGATGAAATGGAATCTCCTCCATTTACAGTATAATAGGATGTTTTCCCTATAGAAAGTGTTTTCTCAACAACAGCAGAACCCTGTCTCCCTGTCTTTGTCCATCCATAATAGAGATAACCGTGTGGATTATAATCAATCTGTGGATATTTATCATCAAAGAAACTATTTGAAAGGTTTAGTGTGGTATCACCAGTAAAAATAAACACTTCCCAATTTTCATCATCATACTCACACCATGAGTAGTTCTCTCCTCCTGCTATCTGAGGATAACGAGAATCATTTTCGGTTTTCCGTATGTATTCAATCTCCTCCCACTTGTCAGGAGGATCATCTATTAATTTGGTTCTTGAACAGATATCCCCACTCTCAGTTTTTTCGTCCTCCTGTACCCATACTGCCCTTACATAATCGCCACGAGCCTCAATAAATGGTTCTTTGGAAAAATGTTCACTCCTTGATAGTCTAACTGGTTCACACCATCTGCCTTGGTATTTTGTTGAATAAAGCACCTCTCCATTCCACTCCCAGACAAGATGGGGTATTCCCCTTAAGTCAACAGCAATAGCAGGATGAGAATGATGAGTGATGTTAGAAGACGAAGTTACAACCTCATCGGTTACAAGTCTCCAGGAATTATCAGGAAATTCTTCCCATTCGAACTCCCTGTAGCGGATTGCCTCATCATTTCCACCCCATTCTCCATAAAGAATACAGGAATGGAGGTTGTCACCTCTATCAGAAGCCGATGATATCAACTGAATAGAAGGATTTGAAGGTTGCCAGAGATATTGATGCTGCCATTCTTGTGGAACTACTATTTCATTTCCAACCGAAGTAGTCCCGGCTGCTGACACTACACCGCTTGAATCCAGATATACATTATTCCAATGATAGAAATCATACTCCTTAAAGAGACGAATCGTCAACGAAGGACCTCCACCTTGTCCTACAAATGAAGGATTATTCCAACTGTTGCCGTTATCAGGAGAACCAGTGGCTGAGATGGAATACTCATCAGATGAATATATCAACCCAATATCATCATCGGATTTATCAGGATATCTTATCTTCTTCTGGGCATTTGGATATGTAGCCTCAGAAGTGTTTACACAGGTTATCAGTTCTTCTAAAATATAACTGCTGTCTTCAAAGGGTATATAGTTTGGTTTTGTAACAGTAACGGATAACCACCCTTCCGTCTGAGGAGAAATTTGAAAAGTTGTGATACCTGCTGAAGTAAATCCAGTCTTATAGACCTCTTCCCCCTTCCAGAGACAGATATATGCACTATCAATAGGATTACCTAATGTATCAGTAACTTCAACTGTGAATTCAGCTAATAAGGAATCTTGAGTCTTTACAAAGGGAGGGAAAGAAACCAAAAGATGCTGGGGAATATCCGTCCATATCGGCATCTCGGGACAACCGAAGAGATCATGAGAAAGGCATAGGAAATGCTTATATAACCCAAAATAGGAGGCCTTTGAGTTGGCTTCAGAAACTCCAACCCAGAAGATACTATCACTAAAGAGAGCGGTTAAAAAGTGTTTATGCAATGTTCGAGACAATCCAAAATAACCAGATCTTGTATTACCCAAGAATGTAGGACCCCCTCTCTTTTCTAATGTAGTGAATGCTCTCGCCAAGCAGGGACCACAATAGTTATCATATAGAGCCCAATCTTCCTGATCATAAGCAGCAATATCACAGGATATGGTATAAAGCCAGCCATAGTACTCCTCATTAATTAAAGAATCAAGTCCATTACCTGTTTCTACAATACAACCCGACCCTGAGTGGTTGTTGAAAAATTCATCACAGGAATCAAGTGAAACTGCAAAATGCCGTGGAGTACCTCCTCCATTATTCGCAGAAGATACAGTAAATTGATCAGGGGCACCGTGTTCGTAAAAGTTATAATTACCAAAGCCATGACTCATAGTATCAATTACCAGACTCCCGGAAGGAAATAGTGGATCGCGTTCCTCCAGTAGGGTTGTATCGTGGGCAAAGAAAGCAGGAAAATAGGGTATAAGATCAGCTGGAGCACCTCTTCCATATTGCCCGGCAGACCAGAATACTCTTATTAAGTAATTATAATCACCATTACCTGGATTCTTTTCGTAACTCAATAGCTTTTCAATCCAGTTATTAATCTCTACACTATTGTGACAGGGAAGTCTTCCTACCCATACTTCAGAACCATAATCCACATTATCATTGGTTTTTTCACCATAAAGGCCATCTCCGTCAACTTCCCAATCTCCATCAAAATCAGCAAAATATAAATCAGCAGGAACCTGGCAACTCGTTGAGGCATTATTATCTCCTTTGGATCCATACCGACAGGGAACAATATCCTCATCTCCCCCAAGGAGACTCCATTGAAGGAATCCACCTTCATATCCATCTTTCAGAAAAGCCCTAATTGAACCTGCATCATCAACTATCCCTGAAACAGGGTCCCCCCCAGGATATTCTGAAACTATCGTAGAAACACTTATCGTATGGGCTTCTATCCCTTTCCTGGTCAACCATTCTATTAAAGGGCTAAAAGCATCTTTTAGTGAATCCGCAGTAATGATGATATAAGGGAACAGTGGAACTATCTGTTTGGACTTCAAAGTATAAATATTCTCAACTATAGAGGGTTCCCAGCAATAGCCGGGAATATTCCAATCGTTGTCAACTATTGAATAGAGCGTCTTCTTGTATATCCTATAAGAATTTGGAGTCCTTTGCGTTGGTCTACTTCCTGAACTTCCTGAGGCACGAACATCCAAAGTGATAGAAACATTGGTATAGAAGATTAATTGTCCAGAAGCAGGTTTATACTGGAGGGGACAGAATGCAATGGTTGCTATACTGTTTCCAGCAAAATTACCTGTTTTAAGTATTCTCACTTTCTTAGAAGGATAAGGGTTATCTGAGTTGTATACCGATGAATCAGGCGGAACAAAGGTGGTATCCTCTCCAGTAGGAATTGGTGGTTGAGCAGGATAGATATTGTAATTTCCCGGAATTTGATAATTGGAATGGATTTCCACCTCGACTGAGTCAGCTTCTGTCCCTTGAGGTATAATAAGATGAAGATATTTCACTGGTAACATCGGTTCCCCCACATCATCCATAAAGGATGTCCCTTTTATAGAGATAATATCAAAGTTATCCTTTGTCTCAAAATCCAAATCAGAAGGGTTAAAATGTAGATTATAGATAACGGATGCGTTAAGGAGAAGAGAAGAGAAAAGAAGTATACCTATAATAGTTTTAATTAGGGATTTCATTGAAACCTCCTTTTTAATTTTTAAAGTGTTTTTAGCATAAATTATAAAATATATTGCATCCTCTTGATTAAAGAATAATCAAAAAAAACCTATTGTCAAGAGAAGAGGAAAAACACACTACCCCCCTATTTTTAACGCAAAGAGCGCAAAGGAATAAAAAGAAGGGTCCAAAGGTTCGAGGGGTAATTTGGGATTTTTGGGATTTAGGGATTAGGATTTTGGGTTTAGGAAATCAGAATTAATTAAACTTTCTTCCGTGTTCATCTGCGTTTATCTGCGGTTAAAAATGGTTGGGTGGAGAGGAATTTTGCATTTTTCATTTTGCCCTTTCCATTGGAGCGAAGCGACTATCTTTATGGTTAATTCCCCCTTGTAATCTCCCACTCGCCTGAAGCCTTATTCCCCTGTCTATCCTTAAGAAAGATACGAAGGATATATTTACCCGGTGTAATCTCCTCAGGATATTCAAAGATTAATCGCTCCTTCTGAAGATCATAACGAAAGACCGTAGGTCTTTCATCTATAAAAGTCTTGATAGAATAAAAATCCACACCAGAGAGACTATCTCTCACATAGATTTCAAGTGAGCGTTTCGGGTTAAAATAACCCCTTTTTAGTTCCATCACAGGTGGAGAGGTATCTAATAATATTGTAAATGTTCCAAGATGGTTAATCGTGGTCATAAGTGTATCCACCTTTAATTTTGTATAGCAGTATTCCCATTCCCCATTGACCAATTCGTAGATCGAATAAGATGATGGATTGGAAGGGACTGTTATCTTCAGGGTTGTTTTTCTATTGAGTGGGAGTGGTGGCTCCCATATCCATTTGAGAGAATCCCCTTTATTCACCCTGACTGAGATGAGCGAGGTATTGAGGATAGCGTCTTCTTTAGGATGAATACTGCACCGTGCATCCAGAGAGCGATATGAAGGACATTTGCTCCTTTCAATATTCCACACCAGCATCGTATCTCCAACCCTTCCAATCCTCTTTATCCTGCTTGACCCTATCCAACGAGAATTATCCCCCAGCCTTACTAACAAACCATTGGCAAAGGTCATTGTTCTCTCTACATTATCCCATTGTTTCTTGAAACGAGACACCTTACAGGCGCTTGAATCAACTACCAGGATATTCGCACCTGTCTGATTTCCGAATGCATCACGGACAAGAATGGATACAAGTCCAGTATCCTGCGAGGTTAGAATCCCATTACCCCCATGGTAAAAAGGAAGGTCATTTCCCTCAACAGTGAAGAGTCTCCTGAATTTTCTGTTGGTCCTGACCCTGTTGGCAAAATCAAACTCGTATCTTGAATCAGTGGTCCATTTATAGGAAAAACGATCATAGTATTCCCTTCTTCTAAGCCGACCACTAATATATAATTCTATTTCCTTTGGCCCTAATTTACCTGAATGTCCATTGACCTTATCATAAATCTCCACCTCTAATCCTACCCTACCATCAATAAAGACAAAAGGCGTATCCTGCCCTGCCCTCAATATTACACCTTGATGCCATCCATTAACACTGGATGTATCATCAAGAGGGAGGAATCGGAGTGCGCTTATAACGGGTGGGATGGAATCAGGGAATGAAAAACCTCTTATGAGCGGATCTATGGGGCGATTTCCCGGATCCCGCATCTCAAAATGAAGGTGTGGGGCAAGGCATCCCGAACGCCCTGTATATCCTATTACTTCACCCTCCATAATAGAAATTTCACCTCTTTTGAACCATACATCCGTCTCATAACTGAGTCTCTTCAGTTGATCCTTTCTAACTATTCTATCGAGTTCTCCGGAGAATGAGGAGAGGTGACCATAAACATATATGTTCTCCAATGAATCCTGCAGGTAAAGTGCCTTACCATAACCCCAGGGAGAGGTTCTCATCCGCATAATCCAGCCATCTGAGACAGCATAGACCTCTTCCCCTATCTTCACAGTTGGCAGGTCGATACCGGCATGTAGATGTCCCATCCTCCATTCTGCAAAGGATGAAGTAAGTCCTCTTTTTTCTTTAAGAGGCCACCTGTACCCGGTCAGTAAGAAAGAGAGGATAAACAGAATAATTACTAAATTCCTATCTTTTATCTCCACCCCTATGCCTCAAAAGGATTATTGATTTTTCCGGAATACCAATATCGGAAGATATCACAGGGCATTTCGCCTTCAGAAGAAAAAATATCTCCCTGTCCACATCGGAAAGGGTTTCATAATTGCCCTGCCCTTTCGCAATTACAAGGTCAAAATTCCAGAACATAGAGAGAAATTCCTCGTTACACCGAGAGAGAATTGCCCCCGGGGCATCGCTGCCAGAGGAGATAATTCTCGCTACCTTATCAACCCCGGAACGCTCTGCATCCTCTTTTAATGCATCATTTATAACGGGTACATCACGAACAGCAAAGACTACATCGCCTTCTATTTGTTCTATAAGGAGTCTATCGAATACAGTCTCACCAGCATTATCGCCTATATATAGGATGTTTTTTGCTTTTTTTACCGAATCCCTGAATGGTTCATAATCCAGGATTGCAAACTCATCAACCATCGTCTCTTTTAGGGTCTCCTCTATATCAAACTCATTGCCAACTCCAAAATCAATGATATTTCCGGCTATGGCAACACGAACAGCAGCGAGAAGAGAATCATCAGCATTATCAACAATCTCTCTTAATTCAGGATAGAGTTGTAGTGCAAGTTCTATATATTTCTCCTTTATTTCTTTGAATGGGTCATCTAAACCAGAACTCTCCCTGATAGCCTTGTAAACATCAAGGGCAATCTCCGGAGGAGAAGCATTCAAGGGAATTTCAGGGATAATTCTTGCTATCTCATCCAGAACCCTTTTCTGGTCTTCTTTGTTGAGTTTAGCAATCCTCGCTGCTAAAAGTCCCTGTTTGAAAAAACAGGGGATGCAGTCGAGATATGTCTTCATATTAATCCTTCTTTTTTCTTATCCTCTGGACAATCTTCTCAAAAGCATTTGCTGCCGGTGAATCCGGATGCTCTTTAATATATGGCGTTCCCTTATCAGTTGCTTCTACAATATCAGGGTCAATTGGGATACTACCAAGAAACGGAACACCCATTTCATCAGCCACTCGCTCTCCTCCTCCCTCCTTGAATAAAGAAATCTTTTCTCCGCAATGGGGACAGATAAGACCACTCATATTCTCTACAATCCCAAGAATTCTTAAACCTAATTTTTGTGCAAAGACCACTGATTTCCTGACATCAAGGATTGAAACCTCTTGAGGAGTTGTAACAATGATGGCCCCGGTTGCAGGCACTAACTGCGCCATAGATAATGGTTCATCTCCTGTTCCAGGAGGAGCATCAACGATCAACCAATCAATCTCACCCCAGACAATATCTCCAAGAAACTGGCGTATAACCTTCATCTTCAAAGGACCTCTCCATATCACAGCCTGCTTCTCATCTTCAAGAAGAAAGGCCATTGAGACCAGCTTAAGATTATCATTTATCGCAACCGGTTCAATCCTACCTTCCCCTGAGGACGCCATCCTTTCTTTCTCAACCCCTAACATCTTTGGGAGGTTTGGCCCATGAATATCAATATCAAGCAATCCGACCTTATCGCCCTTTTGTGCAAGGCTAAGGGCAAGATTTGAAGCAACTGTGCTCTTACCAACACCACCTTTTCCGCTCATTACCATAACTATCCGTTTGATTCCCTTTATGTTTTCGTTTATCTTACTCTGCATATCTATAGTACGACTTTTCTCATCCAACATCTAAACCCCCTTATTTTTCATCAGAAACCGATTAGCAAGAGACAATAGACTATTTGACCCACACTGCGGACAGCCCCCCGGAGGGAGTGTTTCATAAAGATAGGTTATTATACTTCCGCAGCTCTGACAACAAAGGATATCCCTCTGGAAACGAACATTCCCCCCAATTATCAATATCTCTTTACCCAGTGATATAGCTTCCCCAATCTTTTTGTGCGCTTTTCTGATAAGCCTTGTGAATGTTGAACGAGAGACTCCCATCTTTTCTGCTGCTCCACTGTGAGAAAGACCAAGATAATCAGAAAGCCTAACAGCCTCATATTCATCCAGCTGCAAGATAACTTTGCCCTCTGAACACCTATTATCAGGCATAAAATGCCACCACGCCGGGGGATGGTCCACCCTTCTCTTGATGTGAGGCCTACCCATCCTTACTTCCAGTTATAAACATATGTGCACAATATGTGGATAATTCAAAAAGTCAAGTAGTGTATAGGCACCCTCTTTTTCCCGCAAAGCACGCAAAGGTTGCAAAACTCGCAAAGAGATAGGTTGGTGTGTTAGGACTATCGTGGTATGTGATAAGTGGTAAGTAATAAGGGATATGAATGAAAGTCCAAGGTCCAATGTCCAATGTCGGTAGTCAGCTGAGGCTGCCAGTCTTTTGCAAACTTTACGAGAAAACAAATGGACGGAATAACAGGATATTTTGCAATTTCCAATTTGCACTTTTCAATCTTCATTGGAGCGAAGCGACATATCTGCGTGTATCTGCGTCTAATTTCTGGGTGGTGTGTGTTTTTTACACAAAACAATTCTTCTCTGTGTTCTCTGTGTCTCTGTGGCAAATATTAGGTGTTTGGTCTTAGGTCTTAGGTCTTAGTTTTTTTACCAACTTAACTATTCAACGACTCAACTATTTAACTATATCACGCTGTGTCTCTGCAGCATTTAACAAAGAATTAACCGTGAGTTTGCCGTGGCATTTTTAGGTCTTAGGTTTTAGGGTTTAGGATTTAGGATTTAATCAGTTAATATCAGTGTAAATCTGTGTCTAAAATTTAGTTCTGAGTTCAGTGTTCTTAGTTTATATTAATCAGTTCAAATCTGTGTGAATCTGTGTCATTATTGGGTCTTAGGTTTTAGGGGTTGGGTTTATGATTTAAATAAATAAATTCTCTGTGTTCTCTGTGCCTCTGTGGCAAATCTCTTTCTTTAACCGTGAGTTTGCCGTGGCCTAATCCTTGGTGGTGTGTGTCTTTTCGGTTATCTTTATTCCTTTTTCGAGAATACCCTTATGACTCTTAAAGGGAATAGTAGGGATTTCATTAATGGGAAAGAATCTTACCTCTTTTGTATCACTTCCCGGCTTTAAGACCCCTCCCGTTACCTCCACTTCATACCCGATAACGAGAACATTACCGTAGAGGGAACTCTTCTCATTATTCACATCGATAAGCTTCTTTACCTTGCCCTTCAATCCTGTTTCCTCTTCCAGTTCTCTTATGCATCCCTCCTTTGCGCTTTCATCAATCTCAAGAAACCCTGATGGAAGAGCCCACTCGCCGATCATAGGTTCTACACCTCTTTTTATCAGAAGAACACTATTATCTTTTTTCACAAAAGCTGCAACAGACGGAAGAGGATTTCTATAATAAGTCCAGCCGCAACCAGGGCAGAATGGACGCTTCTTCCCCTCTATTTCCTTCCTATCCAACGGTTTTCCACACTTTATACAAAATTGAGCAGTATTTTCAATCTCCATAAGATTTAATCTTATGTCTTTAAGGAACAATTGCAAGGGCGAAAGAACAATTCCCTCTCCTTGCTACCTCTCAAAATTTTACGCCCAAACACTGTTAATATAGTAATTGCAACCATTAACAATGAATCCTTCCTGTAGGGGCGTTCAATTGAACGCCCCTACCTCTACGCGCAAAACAAGTTTCACTACTCCTTTTTCTTTCTATCGCTCCGGTCCTTGACTCTGCATCGCGGTTAGGAAACCACTCCTATAATTAAATAAATCGCGGGCAGAAGTCCGCTCCCACATTTTGCAATTTGCAATGGAGCGAAGCGACTATCTCTGTGTTCATCTGTGGTAAAAAAATTAGGGGGGAGGGAGAAAATTCTCCCCCCATTGACAAAATCACCTTCAGGCTTAAAATATGTAAAGAAAAATGGCTCTTATATCAAGGATTGTTGATATACCGTTATTCTTATATATTGAGAGTGGGTGCGTTGATAGGCTTGGAGAGATTCTTTCTCGGAATAATCTATCATTTGAAAGTGTATTGCTCCTTTCAGGACCCACCACCTTTCAGGTACTCGGGGAAAAGGTAGCAGAAACCATTAGAAAAACCGGGAGTAAGGTATCCACCCTTACAATTTCTGATTCAACTATTGATACAGCCGAGAAAGTGACAGAAAAAATAAAGAATTCGCAATACAGTGTTGTGTTTGGAGTCGGAGGAGGAAAAGTAATTGACATCGGCAAATACGCTGCAGCAAATGAAGGAATAAACTTTATATCAGTGCCAACCACCGTAGCCAATGATGGTATATCTTCTCCTGTGTCGGTAATCACATATAACAGGGAAAAGAGAAGTATCATGACAAAGATGCCCATAGGTGTTATTGCTGATATTGAAGTAATAAAGAACGCTCCAATAAGAACAATCAGAGCAGGAATCGGTGATTTACTATCCAACATATCCGCAGTAAAAGACTGGGAATTAGCCTCCCAGGTTAAAGGTGACAGTTTCGATGAATTTTCTACTCTACTATCGAGTAGAGCTGCGGAATCTGTGTTGAATTCAGACCTTGATGATATTCTTACAGAGAAATTCTTGAATATGTTAGTTGGAAGTTTGATATTAAGTGGTATATCTATGGGTATAGCTGGTTCAAGCAAACCCTGTAGTGGGGCAGAACATAAATTCAGTCACGCTCTTGATGCTGTTGCTGAAAATCCAGCTCTTCATGGGGAACAGGCAGGGCTCGGACTGATAATCACTTCATTTCTTAGAGGAGACGATTGGAAACGTTTCATTTCTATATTCAAAAGATGGGGAATACCAACCACTGCCAGGGAATTAAATATCTCAAGAGAGGATATTATAAGAGCCTTACTATATGCTCCCACCACAAGACCGGAACGTTATACTATTTTAGAGCATATTTCCATAGATGAAGAAAAGGCAATGAATGCGGCAAAAAAAACAGGGGTTATAGAATAATTGGAGGTATCTATGATAAAAACTGGAGTAATAGGTGTAGGACATATGGGACACCACCACACACGAATCCTATCAGAACTTCCGGACAGTGAATTAATCGGAGTATGCGACATTGATGAGAATAGAGGTCGGGAGGTAGCCAAAAATCATAATTGTCCCTTTTTTAGAGATAGAAAAGACCTTCTTGATTTAACAGATGCAGTTATAATAGCGACACCAACCTCAACGCATCGGGATATTTCCCTTGATGCTCTCAAGCGAGGAAATCATATCCTTGTGGAAAAACCAATATCACTTGATTTAAAAGAAGCAGATGAGATTATCTCTACTGCTTATAAAAAGAATCTTCTTCTCAAGGTGGGATATGTAGAACGTTTCAATCCTGCCATCCTTGCCGCCAGGGGAAAAGTTGAGAAACCACTTTTTATTGAAGCACACCGACTCTCACCATTTTATGGAAGGGGAGCCGATGTTTCTGTTGTTCTGGACCTTATGGTTCATGACATCGATATAATACTACAATGTATCAAGAGTCCAATTGAACATTTATCAGCTTGTGGAATTCCTGTCCTGACCGATAATATTGATATAGCCAATGCACGGTTGGAATTTGAGAATGGTTCTATCGCCAACCTGACTGCCTCACGAATATCTTTAGGAAAATTAAGAAAGATACGTTTCTGGCAGAAATATTCTTATATCTCTGTTGATTCTCTCAACAAAAAGGTAATTGTATATCATAGAGTGATCAATGACGGTGCACCTGAGATTATAGAAGAAGAGGTCGAAGTCCCCGGAGAAGAACCACTTCGATTGGAAATTCAATCATTCCTTGATGCTTGTTCGAAAAATGAGAAAATTGAGATTAAACCTGAAGAAACAAGAGCAGCTTTTATCCTTGCCCATAAAATTTTAGACAAAATTGAGAGTAGGGCGAATAAAGTAAATATTAATTTAGCCCATGAAGAAAATCCTTGATGAAGGCATTATTCATTACCGGAGAAGCCTCTGGCGATCTCCATGCTTCCAGACTTATTAGAGCGTTAAATTTAGTCAGATCTGATATTCAATTCTTTGGTATCGGTGGTGATAAAATGACAGAAGAAGGGGTTAAAATTATTTATCCTTCTGATAAAATAAATGTCATAGGCTTTACCGAGGTCTTTGGTAAACTTTCATCCTTGCGAGAAGCGCGGATAGAAATCTCAAAGCACATAAAGAGGAACCACTTTGATTTTGCTGTTACTGTTGATTTTCCTGGATTTAATATTTCAACTGCCAGATATTTGACCTCGAATGGAATACCTGTATTCTATTTTATAACCCCACAGGTATGGGCGTGGGGAAGATGGCGGCTTACCCCTTTAAGAAAATATTTCAAACATCTCTTTGTTATACTACCCTTTGAAGAAGAATTCTTTCGGAAAGAATCAATAAATGCCACCTATTTAGGACATCCCTTATCGGATATCTCAACCACAAAAGGAGAAATCACCAGAACAAATCTGCCTGAGGGGAATCCATTGATTGCTCTTCTTCCCGGCTCAAGGGAATCTGAGATAAAAAGGGTCCTTCCTTCTATGCTCGCAGCCCTTAGATTATTCAAAGAAAAGCATCCCGATAGCGCTGGAGTAGTTGCCTTACATAATAAGAAACTATTATCTATTTCTCGCAAGGTTGGAGAGAACTATCTTGATGATACACCCATATTCTGCGACCAGACATATGATATACTAAAAGCAAGTGACCTCGCAATAGTTACCTCTGGCACAGCTACAATAGAAGCAGGTCTTTTTAACACCCCAATGGTTGTCGTCTACAAATTAGACCTTCTCTCCTGGTGCATTGCAAAGTTACTCGTTCATATTAAATATATTAGTCTTATAAATCTTATCTTATCCGAAAAGGTAATTCCTGAACTCCTTCAAAGAGATGCCAATCCAGAGAGAATAGCCACCGCTCTTGAAGAAGTCTATAAGAATAGGGATATAATATCTAAAAGGTTTAGAGATTTAGGTCAAAAATTAGGTAACCCTGGTTGTTATGATAGGATCGCTCATTCACTCCTTTCTATGGTTTAGCACACCTACTTTGATAACCATTCTCCTTTTTATTCTGGGCCACACATGGAGGTTCAGGTTTCATGGATGGGAACAAGTTCTAAAATATGATTCCTCTGTTTCCTACGCCTTCTGGCATGAAAATATGCTCCCTGTGCTTTTCTCACATAGAGGTAGAGGGGTAGGTATAATAGTGAGTCAGAGTCCGGATGGTGAAATAATAAGCCGGGTCTTAAAGATACTTGGTTTTAAGGTCTTCAGGGGAGACTCTGAAGTCGGCGGAAGAAAAGCTATGCTGGGATTGATAAAGTATGGGAAAAAGGGTAATGAAATAGCTATAACCCCTGATGGTCCAAAAGGCCCCAGAAGAGAGGTCAAAAAGGGTGTTTTTGTAATTGTAAGGAGAGCAAATCTGCCACTCTTTGCTGCAAAGATTGAAGCAGACCGCTGTTTTCGCTTCTCTTCGTGGGACAAACTTATGCTTCCCCTGCCATTCAGCAGAATAGACATTTTTATAAGAGGGCCTATTGAACAATTGAATGAAGAGGTGTTAGAGAAAGCACTCTCTGATTGAATATGCATACATTTCTTATTGATCCAAAGAATGCCACAAAGCCATACAACTTCGGATTCTTATGGGCTTTAAGAAGAAAGGGATATCCCTTTACCTTCCTGGGATATATACCAAATTGGTGGGGAAAAAATTTTCCTGTTAAGGAGAACAATCTCTTTTTACCAATAAGCCGAGGAATATTTGAGAACGAAAGAGTCCAGCGATCCATAGCAAATATCACTCAAACTGCTGAGATGTTCTTCGGTCATCTCCGCCTTCAAGAAAGACTTAAAAAGGATTGCATCCTTCACTTTCTCTGGTTTAACTCTCCTACAATAGAACAGTATATAATCCCAAAATTAAAAAGGGCACGATTGTTGCATACTGCACATAACTTACTCCCTCATAGAAATAGGACGGCAGATTTCAAAAAATTCAAATCAATATATTCCCGGATAGACTGTGTGGTTGTCCACGATACGGAATCAAGGGATGAATTCAAGGAATTATTTCAATTAAACACCCCAATCAGGGTCATTCCGCATGGGAATTTAGAAGAATTCTATAACGTTCTTGACCAGACCACTAATAAGGAATCAGAGATATTCTGGTCCGAGATGTTAGGAAAACTAAAGAGACCCATATTCCTGTTTATGGGACCTGTTAAGTCTTATAAAGGTTTTGAGCTTCTCCTTGATGCAATTCGAATCCTCAATGAGAAATGCTATTCTTTTTCTGTGGTAGTAAAAGACAAAAAGAATATCCCCATGAAAAACCTCTATTATCTCTCTATCAAACTACCTTATTCTTCTCTGGGGCTCATATACAGAAATACTGATATCGTGATATTACCCCATACAAAGATTTCTCAGAGCGTAACACTCTTTGAAGCAGGATACTTTGAAAAACCGGTGATAGTCTCCTCTGTTGGGGGGTTCAAAGAAACCGTGAGGGATGAAAAAGATGGCTTTGTATTTACCAGAACCGACCCACATTCCTTATCAAAAAAGATGGAAAATATGATTCTCTCTCAAAGGGACCCAAAAGATATGGGACGGAACTTTAAAGAGCATCTCATCAGAGAATATTCATGGGATAAATTAACCGACGAATGGATTAACCTTTACGAGGATAATCTTCATCTTTAAACTGCAACTCATAAAGCCTTGCATATAATCCACCGCTTTCAAATAGCTCCTTATGACTTCCCTCCTCTACAATCTCCCCTTTATCAATAACTATTATTCTATCAGCATTTCTGACAGTTGAAAGTCTGTGTGCAATAACTATTGCCGTTCTTCCTTTAAGGAGCTCTGCCATTGCATCCTGAACCAATCTCTCTGCCTCAGCATCTAAAGAAGAAGTCGCCTCATCAAGGATCAAGATCGGGGGATTTTTAAGGATCGCACGGGCTATAGCAATCCTCTGTTTTTCCCCTCCGGATATTCTTTCCCCTCTTTCGCCAATCTCAGTATCCAAGCCTTCTACAAGACTTTCAACAAAATCCTCAAGATGACTCTTTTTTAAGGATTCGTAAAGGGCTTTCTCTCCTGCATCGGGATTACCGTATTGTATATTATTCCTTATAGAATCATTAAAAAGGATAACATCCTGGGTTACTATACCAATTTTAGAACGAAGGCTTTTCAGAGAAAACTCTCTTATATCTTTACCATCAATATCTATTTGTCCATTTGTGGGGTCTGCGAACCGGAGTATTAGATTTACCAGAGTAGTCTTTCCTGCACCAGAAGGACCAACAAGTGCAACAGTCTCTCCTCTCTTTATCTCGAGGTTTATATTCTTTAAAATGGGTTTTGAATGATCATAGTAAAAATAAACATTCTTAAACCTGATAGCGTCGCTAAAGGAAATCAAATTAACTTTCCCGTCATCTTTTACAAAATCATCTGCCTCAATAATCTCCCGCACACTCTCCATACTCGCAAGGCCATGTTGTAGATCACCATAAGCCAGATTCATCTGTCTGGTTGGTTGTTGCGCAAGAATTATACTCCCAAGGAAGACGAGAAACCTATCAGGAGTAATGATTCCTTTGTATATCAGAATTCCTCCTACCACAAGTATGGCTCCTGCTAAAATTGAACCCAGAAATTCCGACGAAGCCGGAAGGAATCCCTTTAGTAGATAACTCTTCACATAGTTTTTCCTGTACAGTTTATTAGCATCCTTGAATTTATCTAACTCATATTCTTCCATACCAAATGACTTGATCACCTTGATACCCTGGAGCATCTCAGATGCGAGTGTATTCAAAAAACCTCTTTGCTTCCTGAGAAGGGTAAATCTACCACGCACCTTCTTCCCTATAAAATGTATAATCCCCAGAGTGATCGGGGCAAGGATAAGGGAAATCAAAAATAATCTCCACGATGCCCAGAGCGCAAGGCAAAGATATACCATTAGAAGAAATAGATTTCTACTAAGATCGATTACTCCCCTGCGCAAGGCAAATCGCACCTTCTCAGTGTCATTGGTAATCTTTGAGAGCAATTCACCTGATTTCATCATCGAATGGAACCGATAAGAGAGATTGGTTAAATTCCTGAACATATCCACTCTTATGACTTCTATTACCTTTTGCTCAAGGAAATCAGAGAGATAGCAGAGTAGGAGAGAAAAAGGGAATTTAATTCCATAGATAAGTATGAGAGAGACGGCAAGCTTAAAGAGTCCCGACATCCTATCGCCTTTCCCAATCCAATTAATAAGCCAGCGAAAAATCCAGGGGCCACTACTTGCGTGAGATTTTCCAAAGATGGAAGACACAACAGGAATAATCATCCCGATAGTAAAACCACTGAGGATAGCCACTATCATCATTACAAGAATAAGACTCCCTAAGAGTGCTTTATATTTGAGCAGATAACTTCCAAGTTTTCTTAACATCTTTTACAATTTAGGGTTCAGAACAATATAAGTCAAGGTTCTCTTGGAAATTATCCCTTCCTCCACTCATCCATTTTTTTGACACAGATTCACACCGATTTAGATAGAGTCATGAGTCAAGAGTCATCAGTCGAAAGTCCCACCCAGAACCCAAACTTTCTTTTGCCACAGATTCTCACTGATTAAAACGGAGTAGTGGCAATTCATGAATT
>JAGLZA010000255.1 GCA_023131835.1 Caldifarciminota bacterium | reverse complement strand
AATTTTACTTGGGAACATATTGGCAAAAAATTAATCAAAGAATTGGAGATGTTATAGGAGATCATGGTGTTTAAATTTTGTTGGCACAGATTTGAGGATAAAGTAACACAAAGAACAGTAAATCTTTATTTTGGTTTTGCTGGTTCAGAGCTTCCAGGCATAAGGATTACACAGGCCTGCAAAAAATGTGGTAAGGTTAGGTATATGAGTTTGAATTTAATGATGCCAAATAAATATTTATATATGGAGGAAGTGTGGAAAAAATAACACTTAATATAGGCTGCGGTGAAAGAACTTTTAAAGAATACCCTGAAGGATATAAATGTATAAATATTGATGAACGTGATTTAAGTAACGTTGATAAGGTTATGGATATACGTAGGTTGGAGTTTCCTGATGAGTATTTTGATTATATATTAGCATCAGATATAATAGAACATTTTCCAATTTCTGAAACCAAAGATATTTTAACTGAATGGAAGAGGGTTTTAAAATCAGGCGGAATAATTGAATTTAGAATACCAAATTTAAAAGTTATTTGTAAAAGATATATTGATGGTGAAGCCGATACAAAACATACCTCTTGGCTTTTGTATGGTGGACAAAGTTATTCTGGAAACTTCCATTATGTTGGGTTTGATAAAGAATGGTTTTCCTCTATATGTGCTGGATGCGGTTTGAAGGAGATAGAATATAGAGAAGAGGGAAATAACTTTGTGATGAAGGTAATGAAAGTATGATAAAAAGAAATGTTATATTAAGACCGGTGTTTAATAGACCTGAAATGTTTTATTTATCTATTGAATCAGAAATAGAAGCTCGAAAATATTTTACTGGTTGTGAATATTTAACTATATTTTGTGTTGAGTATGGAGCATCACAATTAATTCTAGATATAATAAAAGATTTTTATCCGTTTAATAATATCATACATCAAAGGTTGTTTAGGCACCATGGCTGGGGAAATATTCTGGAGGGCCTTAAATCAGCATTTGTTGATACTGACGAATATGTTTTGAATTTAGAAGATGACTGTCTGTTACATAAAACATATTTTAAATACATACATGAAGCACATAAACTTACAGATGATAAATGTTCTGTAATAAATTCAAGTAATAGATCTACACCCGGAAGAGATAAGCACGGTGTGAACAGAATATCTAAAACATGGTTATTTGAAGCGACCTGTTGTTTGATAAATAAATATTTTTTTAAAAAATATGTTGAATCCTATGCAACTAATGAATATTATACTAATAGAGCAAGTGTAATAAATAAAATAAATTTAAGAAATGGGGATGATAAACGTTCTAAATATAGGCCCAGTAGGAATAATTTATTAACCCATATAGGATGGGATGGATTAGTGAATAGGTTGATAGACACTTCAAATATAGAAGAGAGTATGTATGCATTATCTCCATCATCTGATAGACGTCTTCATATAGGGTTTTATGGACAAAATCGCAGGAGTAATTTTACATTCACCGAGCAAGATTTTTTGAAAAGGGTAAATATACTAAGGACTATTATAAAAGATCCACAAAAGATGGGTAAAATAGATGGTCACCACTTTGATTATGATGTCTTTGTTTCTGAATTGGATAATTGGGATGGTAATTTGTTAATGGCCGTTTAGTAATGGGGGTTATAAATAAACATGGGGATTTGTTCAAATAAAACTGTTAGAATAATCAGTCATAGACGTTCAGGTACACATTTTTTATGGGAAACATTAAAATTAAATTTTGATGTAGAAGCAGACAAGTCTGTGGAAGGACAAATGGGTGGTTTTAAATATCATAGAACTATTAATTTTTGTAATCCTGTTAATATACTTAAAAATAGGAACTGTATTTGTTTACTTAGAGACGGTAGGGATACTATAGTTGCTAATTGGTATTATTGGAAAAGTGGTGGAGAACCAAAATTTAAGATTAGGGAATTATTAGAAGACTTTTCTTTTAGTGATTTTTTGCGCGGTGAATTACCGAAAAAAAGGATTGAGTTGACTGCTGCAATACCAATAATAAGAGATCATCTACAAGATCCAATTAACCATTGGTTAGCGTATACTGATTGGAAAAAGCTTGTATTTACTATTAAATTTGAGGATTTAAAAAATAATCCCGAAGAAACCATATTAAGAATTGGCAACGAGTTCGGTTGGTCTGTTAAATCTGAAAAAGTTGAAATAATCGATCATTTAGTTGGGAATTTTAAAAGGAAAGGTATTATAGGTGATTGGAAGAATAATTTTGTTGGTGATGATCTAGAGTTTTTTTGGAAAAAAGCTGGAGATAGAATGGAGGAACTGGGGTATAGTAAATAGGGGGAAATGATAATTAATATGAATACCGTTTTATTATTAGGTTGTGATGGTTATATAGGGAATGCGCTAACTCAGCGGCTTCTTTTTAAAGGGTACAAAGTAATTGGTATAGATAATTTTTTAAGAAGATATTGGGTACAAGATATTATGCATTCTTTTTCTTCTATACCAATTTTAAATATGATAGAGAAGGTTGCCAAATTTAAAGAGATAGGTAATTTTGAGTTTTATAATATTGATATTGTTAAAGATTATAATTCTTTGTATAATATTATATCTTCTGAAAAAATAGGAACTATAATAAATTTGGCACATATACCATCAGGTCCTTTCAGCCAAATATCACATGAATGCGCAGACATAACTCTAAAAAACAATTATCTTGGAACAAACAATATATTATGGGGCATAAGGGAATTATGTCCGGAAGCTCATTATATAACAATAGGGACAACAGGAGAATACGATCATTATTCAAATATAGATATAGAAGAGGGATATATAGTATTAAATCATAAAGGTAGAAAATCAAACGAGATGATCTACCCACGAAGACCGGGTTCAATATATCATTGTAGTAAGACAGCCTCTACATATCTTATAGATTTTTTGTCACGGACATGGGATTTAATGTGTACTGATATACAACAAGCTGTGGTTTTTGGTTCTTATACTGAAGAAATTGATAATACTAAAATATATAGTCGTTTTGATTCAGACGAGGCGGCTGGTACTGTCATTAATAGATTTATTGTACAATCGATATTAGGAGTACCATTGACCATTTATGGTAGGGGGGAACATCAGCGTGGTTTTATTTCACTAAATGATAGCATACAAGCTTTAATGCTTGCGGTAGAAAATGTTGCTGAAAAAGGCAGTGTACAAGTTTGGAATCAATTATCAGAATGGCATTCCATTAATGAGGTGTCTGATATGATTATAAATGTTGGCAAAAAATTTGGTATGGATATTAAGAAATCATACATACAATCACCAAGAACAGAATATACAGGAAAACATTACTATAAATATATTACTCAAAAGTTATCTAAGTTAGGATATATCCCAACAAGGAGCATAGAAGAAGAGATCGAATATGTTTATAATATTTTAGCCCCATTGAAGAAAGATCTAGAACCATTAAAACATGTTGTTGAACCAAAAATTTTGTGGAAGGAAAAATGAATATATCAATAGTATTTGCTTATTATAATAGACGTAATGTGCTTATTAATACATTGACTAGTATAACAAAAACAAAATATGTTGGTGAATTGGAATTAATTATAGTAAATGATGGAAGTTCTTTTGAACATAACTTAGATGATATAAATGATTTATTTCCTTTGCTTAATATAAAGGTAATAAATATAAAGAAAGAAAAAAAGTGGTGGATAAATCCATGTATCCCAAATAATATTGGAATTCATTTTACAAAAGGTGATATTATTATTTTACAAAACCCCGAGTGTTTTCATGTTGGTGATATAATTAAACATGTATCAGATCATATAGATAATAACAAATATATTGTTTTTGGAAGTTATGCAATAGACAATGTTAAAACCACACAAATTAATAATAGCGATTCAAATATGTTTAACTATTTTGAGGACATAAAAGGTATAATTAGCCCAATGAATAACATACCAACTTTTCGTTGTTATAGCCGTAATAAATGGTATCAACATTCAAAGTTTCATCCTACCGCTTTTAATTTTTGTGCAGCAATCACTAAGAATGATTTGAATGACTTAGGTTGGTTTGATGAGAGGTATGCTGGGGGAATAGCAAAGGACGATAAAGAATTTCTTTTAAGGGTACGTAGAAAAGATATGGAAATTCAATTAATAGATGATCCGTTTGTTATACATCAATGGCATACATATTTTAATTATAACAACAAAGTTTTATTTGATAAGAATACCAAATTATATGAAGATCTTGAAAAAGGGGATGGTTACAAAGTGAATAATAAATTAATTAATGAGTTGGTGGAAACGGTTATATATTAATGAAGATAGTTACAGTAGCAGGAACGCGTCCTGAATTAATTAGATTAAGTGTCCTGATTAAAAAATTAGATAAATTAGTGGATCACATTTTTGTATATACAAACCAAAACTATGATTATAATTTAAGTAGAAAATTCTTTGATGAATTACATATAAGAAAACCTGATTATTATTTTAAAGGGGAGTACTCTTTTGTAAAATTCTTATCACTTTCAATGTTAAAATTAGAAGAAATTATTATAAAAGAAAAACCTAATAAAATGTTAATATTAGGTGACACAAATTCTGGTTTATTATCAATTGTAGCAGAAAAATACAATATACCGGTATACCATATGGAAGCTGGTAATAGATGTTATGATGACAGGGTGCCTGAAGAAACTAATAGAAAAATTATAGACAATGTATCAAAGTATAACCTACCTTATACTGAAAACAGTAAACAGAATTTATTATCTGAAGGTTTTCATAAGAACTATATATTTAAGATTGGTAATCCTATATATGAGGTTTTAAATTATTATAAATCGGAAATAGAAAACAGTAATATTTTAAATAAACTATTTTTAAGATATAAAAAGTTTGTATTAGTAACAGTACATAGAGCAGAGAATGTAGATAGTTTTACATCTTTGTCAGACATAGTAAATGCTATAAATGAAATATCTAGACAGTTTAAAGTTGTGGTTTCTTTACACCCAAGAACAAAAGATAAAATGAAAAAATTTAATATAAAGGTTTCAGATGACGTTGTTTTAAGTGAACCGTTTGGGTTTTTTGATTTTGTAAAATTGGAGAAATCTGCTAAAATAGTTATTAGTGATTCAGGTACTTGTCAAGAGGAGTGTTGTATATTTAATGTACCCTCTATAACAATAAGAAACAGTACAGAAAGACATGAAACTATTGAATGCGGATCAAATATACTGTCAGGAACGAATTATGTTAATATTATTAGGGGATTTGATGCTATACTTAAAAGAAACAATGTTTGGGTTGCACCAAGCGATTATATAATTGAAAATGTTTCTGATACAGTTATAAACATATTAATTGGCAAAGTATAAAAATGAAAAATATACCAAAAAAATTATATTTATATTGGGATAGAGGTAGGATGTCAAGGCTTCAAACATTTACAGTTGAAAGTTTCCACAGATTAAATCCAGATTGGAAAATATATGTATATATTCCATTACAAAGATATAACGAGAATGCCAAATATATACCAAACTATTTTGGAAAAGACTATTTTTATTTGATAGAAGAAATGGATTTTGTTAATATTATAACTGTTGATTTAAATGAATATAATATTAATATTAAGTTGCATAACATACTAAGATCAGATATTTTAAGATACCATTTGTTATATAATTATGGGGGTATATGGTCAGATTTTGATGTAGTGTGGATAAAACCAATGACATATATTAATAATATTAATTATATTGGGACTACAGCTATATCAAACATCAATAGTGTGGTATCTTTTCGTAATGATGTAAATGGTTATCATAGTATAGGGATTATGATACATTGTAAACATGATAATTATATTTTATCATTAATAAAACAAACACAATTAATTAAATTTCCTTATCAACATCAATCATTTGGTTCCACCATGATTAATTCAATGTATCCTACATTTGATTCATTAAATAGATTTGATAATCTTATTGGTGTAAAATATGAAACATATTATCCTTATTCTTTAGAAAATATAGGTGCTTTATATAATAAAAACGATCTAAGCTATATTAATAATAATGTTATATGTGTTCATTGGTTTAATGGGCATAAATTAAGTAAAGAATATGTTAACAACAGTGGGTTTAATAAAAACTGTAGTATGACTACTATTCTTAAATATGGTGAATATATATAGTGAAGGTATCTAAGTATATTTTATTAAAAATAATAAATAAATTATGGAGGAAGTAGCGTGTTGAATCAAAAGCAAAGATTTACTGAGATCTTCAATAAAAATCTTTTTGGCGGGAAAAATTCGCGCTCTGGTGAAGGATCGAGTTTAGAGCAAACACATGTTCTTAGACTTAAATTACAAAAATTATTGAGTGAGTTAAATATAAAAAGTATATTGGATGCTCCATGTGGTGATTGGAATTGGATGCAAATATTAAACTTGGAGGGTATAAAATATATTGGCGTAGATATAGTAGATCAAATAATTAAAGACAATAAAATTAATTATATTGAAGATAATGTAAATTTTATGAATGCCGATATTATAGAGGACAAGCTTCCGGTGGCGGATCTTGTTTTATGTAGAGATTGTCTTGTCCATTTAACATATAAAAATATATTCAAGACAATAATTAATTTTAAAAAAAGCAAATCCAGATATCTGTTGACGACTACATTCCCTTCATACGAACAAAAAAATAGGGAATTGTTAGATAAACAAATCTGGAGGGCTTTAAATATGGAAGACGCCCCATTTTGTTTTCCAAAACCGATTAAATATATTGTTGAACATAACTTTAATTTTCCGTTTCATGAAAAAACATTAGCACTTTGGTGCTTGAATGATTTAATGTAAATTTTAGAAATACTATAGGTGATTTATATGAAGGATACTAGATTAAAAATTGACGGTAGCGGATATAAGTATTATGAAAATTTGGTAGAGCATTTAGGTACTAAAGATACAAAAATTATATTCGGAGAAGAATTTTATTGGCCAAGACAGTTCGAAATACATTTACCAAGTAATCATAAAACGAGTTGTAATCTTCACTGTAAGTGGTGTCAGGGGGGTTTATATGATAGACAATTAGGTACTTGGGAAGTTGAAGGATTAGATATATTAAATAAATTGAAGGGGGCAATACCGTATCATATATATGGAGGAGCCTATACAGAACCTACTATGAATCCATACCTTATATCTTATTTGGCTACAACTAAGAAATACAATAACTGTTTTGGAATTCATACTAATGGTACAAAATTGTTAATATTAGAAGATACTGTGGGATTTTTAACTGAACTAGATAGACTTGCTGATAGTAAAGAAGATTATTTGTCAATCAGTTTGGATGGTGGGTTGGCGTGGTCATGGGCAAAAGCTAAATCTTCTAAATCTTCTATGTTCTATGATATTATAGAAGGTATTAGAAAAATAGTATTAATTCGTAATAAAAGTAATAAATCCTATGCTATACGTGTGTGTTATTTAATGGATAAATATAATGATAGCGAGGGAAATATTTTAAGCGTTATTGGTATTATGAAAGATCTTGGTGTAGATTCAGTTAGGTTTGCTATTCCATATGCAAAATATAATCAAACATTTGATATAGTAACAAAATATAAAGATGATGTTGAAGATGTATGTAAAGACGTTTACGCTGAAAAAGTGAAGCCATATTTATCAGATGATATTACAGATAAGCCTTATGTGTTTTATGTTGGTTCTGATGCAACTAATGTGGATAATTATACTTTTAATAAATGTATATATAATGCCTATCAGATTACGTATGGTGCTGATGGGTATGTATATAAATGTTCGGCTGTGGCTGCGCCTGATGCAAAACAGTGTAGGATAGGTAAGATTACAAGTGATCTTGATGAGTTTAAAAGGCTTATTAATAAAAATAAAAATGAAGCATGGGATTGTAAAAAGATGTGTTTTGATAAGGGGCTGCGCTGTAATAGAATGGCAATAGAATTAAATCAGGAATATAAGAATAGGACGGATAAATAAATGAAAACAATACATGATGTAAAAAATATGAAACATCTTTTGACACACGAAGAAATAGATTATTTATACAGCGAAGCTTCTGCATTAAGACCAGGAGGTTCCGTGGTTAATATAGGTGTGTATCATGGCGCCTCTGCGGCTGCATTGGCTTGTGGAATGAAGGCTGGCACTTTAATTATAGTGGATGTATTCAAATATCATAATGCCGGTTTTCCAAAAATGATTCCTTTTAGAGAACGTACTGATGTAAAATGGACAGATTTGCCAGAAGAAGAAATAATTAATGATCTTAAAACTTATCTGGGGGATACTACTTTAGAGGTGTTTAAAATGTATTCGGATGATGTGTCTTTGTTTGGTATACCTATGATAGATTTATTATTTATAGACGGTGATCATACAGAACATACTTGTTTACTTGATACATTAAAATATTCACAAATATTGAATAATGGTGGTAAAATCTTATTTCATGATTATACTTCATTTAAACAGGTGCGAGATGCTATACATAAATTTTTAAACATAAGATCGGACTTTAAATTTGAGCGCCAAGTTAATAGTATTTATACATTAAAAAAGGAATAATTTATGAGTAGAAATAAACCAAAAATAGGAGTAATAGGAAAAGGTTATTGGGGTAGCAGAGTGATTAATTATGTTAATGAATATTTTGATTGCAGATATTATATAGGTAGTGATAAAAATGAATTAAATTCATTGATGATGGATGACTCTATAAATAATGTAATGGTAATAACCCCAATAGAAACACACTATGATTTGTGTAAGACTGCTATGTTACATAATAAAAATATTTTTTGTGAAAAACCAATAACATTGTATGTGGATCAAGCTATTGAATTAAAAGAGCTGTATAGAGAAAAAGGGCTTATTTTGGCTGTAGAGTATACTCATACTTTTTCCAGATCTATTGCTAAAATACTTTCTTTCTGTGTGCCAAAATATGGTCCAGTAAAATATTATGAGATGAACTCTAAGCATCTTGGAAGATTTATGGAACACAATGTTTATTGGTTGTTATCGTCACATTTTTTAGGGGTTCTTGATATGTTTGAAGATATAGATGCTTTTAATTTTAAAAGGATAGATAGGCTGTATTACAACGATGTGTGTACTACCGGTACACTAGAGTTTGAAAAAGGTAGAATAGAGACAAGTGTTAATTATACAGGTAGAGAATCTAGTGCTGTATTTTACTTTGAGAATGCTACTGTAATTTATAATCCATTATTACAATGTGACAAGACTTTAAGTATAACTGAATATAATAATAAATATAAAGCGGGGCCACCAGAGCTTATAGATAAAGAAATTTATGCTGGATTTGATGAAAGTAATAACCTTAATCACGCAATTAAATATTTCTACGATGTTATAAACGGAATAACAAATAGTAATATTGATACTGCAATAAAAATTACACGTATATTAGAAAATATTTGAAATAATGTGAGGAATAATTATTATTACAGAAAATAATTTTATAGTTATAGTACCAGTATATAATGCTGAAAAATATATTTATAGATGTTTAGAATCTATACTAACACAAGATTATAAAAATTATGAGTTGGCTGTGGTTGACGATTGTTCTACTGATAATACATATGAAATTATAAAAACAATTCATACTATATTTGGTAATTTTAATATGCTTAGAAATGAAATTAGGGTTGGAACATCGTTGGCAACGCGTGTTAAAGGGCTAGAATTTATTTCAAAAAAAAATGAAGAATATATTATAATTAATATAGACGGTGATGATTATTTACCAGATAAAGGGGTGTTTTCTTATTTGAATGTGATTTATCAAGATGAGGATATTTACATGACATATGGTCAGTATGAGCCAGAAAGTCATACATACCATAATTATTGTAAACCCTTATATAATACAAGAACCTATAGAAAAAGCGGTGAGTGGGTTACATCTCATCTTCGTACGTATAGAAAAAAGATTTTTGATCTTATTAAAGATGAGGATTTAAGAGATGTAAATAACAATTATTATAAAACGGGAGATATAGCTGTAATGTTACCACTTATAGAATTATGTGGTTTAAAAAGAATAAAGTTTATATCAAAAATTCTTTATATATACAATGATTTAAACAGTATATGTACAATGAACTTAAATCCAGATAAACAGGTTGCGGAGGCAAATGAAATACGAAATAAACCAGAGTATGAGGAATTATTATATAATATATAAAGGAGGTATTGTGAGGGGTGTCCAATTTTAATCATAAAGATGCATAGATGTTTGAATTAGGGTTTCAAAGACAACATATTTCTAAAGTTTTTAAGGAGAGATATAAGGACTTAGTTTTCATAAAATAGTTAATCAAAATCCAATAAAAGATATCAATTATATAGAATATGGCGGGGTATTTATTAAAGAATAATAAAAATCTTTTATGCTTTGATTTAGTAGTAAAGGAGTAATAAATGTTCAAAAACAAATCAATTGTAATAACTGGCGGGACTGGTTCATGGGGGAATGAACTTACGAAACAATTGTTAGAAAAAGATCCTAAGAAAATAATAATTTTTTCAAGAGGTGAATTAGCTCAAGTAAATATGCAAAGAAAATTTAATGATGTTCGTATAGAATATATTATTGGTGATGTCAGAGATTTTTATGCAGTAGATAGACTATTTTTTAACAAACAGGTTGATTATGTGTTCCATCTATCTGCATTAAAACATGTACCTGTATGTGAAAATCAGCCACAAGAAGCAATAAAAACCAATATAGATGGTACAACAAACATTATAAATGCAGCTATCAAGAATGATATTAAGAGAGTTATAGATGTGTCATCTGATAAAGCGGTCTCACCAACCAACCTGTATGGTATGACTAAGGCTGTTGGTGAAAAATTAATTATTCAGGCAAATACTTTAACCGCTAAAACTGATTTTATATGTGTAAGAGGTGGAAATGTTTTAGGATCTAATGGAAGTGTTGTCCCTTTATTTATTGACCAGATAAAAAGGTTTAATGAGATTACAGTTACTGATGGTTCTATGACAAGGTTTTTCTTAACTTTGTCTGAAGCAATAAAATTATTATTCCAGGCGGTTGAAAACAGTGTAGGAGGAGAAACTTACATAATGAATATGCCAGCGTTCTTTATTTCAGACTTAGCTAAAGTTT
>JAGLZA010000254.1 GCA_023131835.1 Caldifarciminota bacterium | reverse complement strand
TTTAATAGCAGGAGTAGCGATATGCATTATTTGCGCTGTGTTAATCTCTTATGGTTTTTTGGAATTCACGCAAAGGGATGCGACACCTCCGCAGGATTTGACTTTACGCGAATAATCGAAGTTGTTTGCGAAAGAGGCGATAATTGTGATTGGCGAAAATAAATCAAAATTAGTAACACGAAATGCATAAAAATTTTGTATATAAGAAAAAATCGAAAGTTTTTTATATGCATTAATTTCAACTTTTATCATCACTTCAAATCATAGAAAAAATTTCAGCGGAAGGGATAAGAAGATGGCGAAGGTGTTGAGTTCTTTGGTCACGAAAGTCCAACCATCCCAAAGTTTTATATTTACACGTTGCAAAAGAAGTAATAAAGCGAAAGATGCAAAAAACAATTTTAATCGCTGTGGTGGTGGTCGGCATTATTTGCGCTGCGTTGATTTCTTATGGCTTATTCACGCAAAGGGATGCAATACCTTCGCAGGATTTTATGTTAAGCGATTATCCGAAGTTGTTTGAGAAGGAGGCGGTAATCGTGATAGGTGAAAACGCTTCGCAAATAGAGAAAGAAAGTGCAGAAGCGATAGCAGCGAATTTGGTAAATCTGACAGGTAACAAGCCAAAGATTTATATGTCGGAAAAAATCGAAAGTCTTAAATATACCTATAATTTGATTATTCTTGGCACGCCAAAATCAAATGAGATATTTGGGGAGGTATATAATATGACAGAGGCGATAAGGGTAACGGAAGAATATCCGGGCGAAGGTAAAGGGGTTTTGGAGATATTGAGAAACCCCTGGAATGAGGGGAAAGCGATGTTGTTGGTGGAAGGAAGCGATGAGTGGGGGGTGAAGGCGGCGGCTTCAAAGTTAGAGCAGACATACGGCATTAACGAAACGAGCGTCATTGTGGAATTGGAGAAAGTCGAAGATGGTTACAAGATTTTCTTACCGTCAAGACAATTTGTGCCGTCACCTGGAATAAGTCCAAGCACCGAGGCAAACATAACAAGTTCGTCACTTGAGCGAGTTCATGTTTTCGTTCAATTCTACCATATTCCAAATACTACCGAAAGGGAGAACCTTGAGAATGCAAGTGTGAAACTATTAGCATACATACATAATAATGCGTGGTTTGCATCCATTTCTAGTGATTCGCCAGCAAAGATATTGCAATTTTCATTCATGAGATGGATCGGTGAGATTTTACCCGAGGATAAAATATCACCACATATACTTGAAGAAGGTGTAGGTTCATGGGCTGTGAATCCAGATGGAACTGTAAACCTATTAGTATCAGTTTTTGAAGATGTCCCCACGGACAAAACTAAGCAAATCATAAGCAAGTATGGTAGCGTGGTTGAAGAGCCAGTTATGTCTAATATTTGGACGGTTACCATTCCAAATGAGTCAATTTTAGATCTCGCAAGTGAGGATGCTGTGCAATGGATAGAAGAAGTGATGCCTCCAAAGAAAACATTTAATGATAAGATGGAGGGTACAAAATGAAATTGAGAATTTTGAATGGGTTGGTTAAAACCCCCCTAACGGGGGGAATGATATTATTGCTTATTCTTAGCATAATACCAATTGGCATAGCATCAGAACAAGTTGAATCAGCGCCAGTACAGTCTTCAGAGGAGTATAAAATATTCCTGAAATCAAGACAATTTGTTCCTACCCCTGGAGTAAGCCCAAGTGCCGAGACAAAAATAACAACTTCGTCACTTGAGCGAGTTCATGTGCTAATGCAATTTCAGCATATTCCAAACGCTGCAGAGAGAAGAGCACTTGAAGAAGCGGGTGTGGAGTTACTGGCGTATGTGCATAACAATGCATGGTTTGTTTCCATGCCGAGCTCTGGTGTTGCAATTGAGGAAGTAACATCATACTCTGTGAGATGGATCGGAGAAATCTTACCAGAAGATAAGATATCACCACATATACTTGAAGAAGGTGTAGGTTCATGGGCTGTGAATCCAGATGGAACTGTAAACCTATTAGTATCAGTTTTTGAAGATGTCCCCACGGACAAAACTAAGCAAATCATAAGCAAGTATGGTAGTGTGGTTGAAGAGCCAGTTATGTCTAATATTTGGACGGTTACCATTCCAAATGAGTCAATTTTAGATCTCGCAAGTGAGGATGCTGTGCAGTGGATAGCGGAAGTGATGCCACCCAAAAAAACATGTAATGATGGTGCAAGACAAGCAGTTGGTGTGAATACAGTTCAAGCTGCACCCTATAACCTACACGGGTCAAATGTAACAATAGCAGAATGGGACGAAGGGCACGCTGATAGGACTCATCCGGACCTAGGTGTAGTTGTATATGGTGATGCTGCAGGTGTTAGCGATCATTCCACCCATGTTGCAGGGATAGCGGTAGGGGACGGCTCTTTAAGTGGAGGGGTTCTCAGAGGAATGGCAGATCAAGCTCGTCTTATTTCATATGAATGGCCAGATACGATAAATGAAATGGATACAGAAACTCAACTTGCAATAACAAATTATAATGCTTCAATCTCTACTAATTCTTGGGGTTACGGAGTGAATAACACTAAGTGTGGACTATTAGGTCTATATGACGATTTTAGTCAAAACTATGATGATATCGCACATGGAAAGTTAGGCAAAGAGATACTCGTGATATTTGCTGCAGGTAATGAACAAGATAAGCCTTACTGTGGAATTAATGCTCGTGGTGGTTATGATTCAATAGCGGGGCCAGGTGCTACTGCGAAAAATGCCATAACTGTTGGAGCAACATATTCAGACACCGATGGAATGACCTGCTTTAGTAGCTGGGGGCCTATAGATGACGGAAGAATAAAACCCGATGTTGTAGCACCTGGTGATGAGGGTGATTGTTATTGGACCTGTGATCTTAACCCTGGTATAAATTCCACTATACCTGATATGGTATATGATGATCCACGTGTACCAGATTGTTGTGGACCAGGCGACGATTTCTGCTATCCATACGATGATATGGTTGGAACCTCCATGGCAGCCCCTTGTGTGTCTGGCTCTGCTGCCCTACTGATCCAGGACTACAAAAACACTCATGACAATGTTGATCCCGGGCCTTCTACAATAAAAGCGTTATTAATCCATACAGCAAAAGACCTAAATAATACAGGACCCGATTATACAACGGGTTATGGTAGAATTAACGTTCAAGATGCAGTAGATATGATCAGGGATGATGCTGCATGCTGTAATGTAATCATTGAGAATAACATCTCAGCGAATGGCGAGATGGACAATTACACCATAGAAGTTCCAGCAGGAACCTCAGAATTAAAAGTTACTCTCGTCTGGACGGATGAGCCAGGAACACCCAACGATGGTTTAAAAGAACTTGTCAATGATCTTGACCTCATATTAAAGGATCCAAACGGCGTTAGGAAGTATCCTTGGACATTAAATTCAAGCAATCCCCCAGAGGAAGCTGAAAGAAATAAGCGTGATGATCTAAATAACGTGGAGCAAGTATATGTGAGTAATCCCATACAAGGAACATGGAACATAACAGTAAATGGAACTACTGTACCTGAACCAATCCAAAACTACTCGTTAGTGAGTTCTCTTCCAATGAAAGAAGAGGATATGTCTGATGTAGCATGGTCAATTGAAAAAGGTCTCTGTTGGCTTTATCATAACCAAAACCCAGACGGCTCTTGGTCTAACAACGTAGGCATGACCTCACTTGCAGCCTTGGCATTCTTGAATGCTGGCTACGACGAGACAGACCCTACTGTACAAAAGGCAATTGGATATATCCTCAGCAATGTGCATGGTGACGGCTCAATATATAACTCCTATAAAACATATGAGACATCCTTGGCGATACTTCCACTTGTAGCTACCCACAACAATAGTTACAATACCACAATAGAGAATGCTGCTCAATGGCTGAAAGATATTCAGTGGGATGAGAGTTGTAAGGGTGGAAGCGTTAACAAAGATAACTGGTACTATGGAGGATTTGGATATCATGAGAGTGAAAGACCCGATCTTTCAAACACGCAGTTCCCTTTGATGGCATTGGATGCAGTGCTAAACTTCTCGAAAGATGATCTCCTCTGGGATAAGGCACAAGTATTCTTAGCAAGAGATCAGATGCGACAAGAAAATGTTACAATACCTGATTTAGGCTATGAGGTGGTTTGGGATCCTGCGTACAATTGGAATAATGATGGTGGTTTTGTCTATTATCCTGGTGCTAGTCTTTCCAATACTGGAACTTCCTATGGCAGTATGACAGCTGCCGGGATATGGAGCCTAAGATTATGCAATGTTCCTACGGCAAATACAAGGGTACAGGCGGCATTAGACTGGCACAAGGGTCATTACACATGGACTCAAAATCCAGGGATGACGCCAGATGGTAGGCGTTTCCAGTACTACTACTATCTTGCATTTTCAAAGGCATTGATGATGACAGTGGGCAATCAAACATTCGATGGTCATGATTGGTATGCAGACTTATCTGCTAATCTCACAGGTCTTCAGCATGCAGATGGACATTGGGTAAATACATATACAGGACATGGGGGTGAGGGTAGCCCAGAGTTGTGTACTGCTTATTCTATTCTATCATTACAGGTTCGAGAAATTCCAACAGAAATTCAAAGGTTGTCTTGGATGACTTTGATACTCAATTCATCAGCAGATCTCCATATCTATGATCCACTTGGAAGACATGTCGGAAAGAACTATGATACTGGTGGTATAGATATAGAGATCCCAAATGCAACTTATACGAGCAATGACGTACAGAACATTACAGTTCCGGAGTTAGAGGTTGGTAACTACAGGATAGTACTAATCGGAACAGAAACTGGAGAATATACCATCACTGTTACTGGGGGAGTTGGAGATACCGTTGTTTCTGAAGATAGCTATACAGGAAATATAACAGAGGGCGAGGTGCATGATTCAACAGTGAATGTTGCGATGATCACTTGGCTGACAATTCATGTTGAGGAGCCAGAGGAGATAGACACAATGGTTCAAGCAGCCACAGGAACTGGTCCAGTTTACTTCATCTTAGAGGCTAGTGAAATTGAAGACCTTATGGCTTTAAATGAATCGGATATGCCAGAAGAAAATCCAATTGTTGAGTTTCCGCATGGGCTCTTTGGTTTCAATATAACAGGACTAACGCCAGGGCAAAATGTTACGCTGATCATCACATTTCCGTCAGATATACCAACAACAGCACAGTACTGGAAATACGGACCAAATGGATCGGTAAATAACCCACAACCAGAGCGCTGGTATCAAATATTAATGGGCAGTAATGACGGAGATAATATAATAACCATTACACTGCAAGATGGAGGAATAGGCGACGATGATGGAGTTGAGAATGGTGTAATCGTTGATCAAGGTGGACCTGGAATTCCTAGACCAGTTTGCAGTGCCGAGTATGCAATTCATCAGGCGGGTGTTCCTAATCCTGATGGTGTTTTGAATCCTCTAAGAGAACTGAGGGACGACCATCTTAAGGATGAGTACGTGGACCATTACTACGACTACAGTCCTGAGTTGAGGCGCGTCATGGCAAAGGAACCAGGTCT
>JAGLZA010000253.1 GCA_023131835.1 Caldifarciminota bacterium | reverse complement strand
TGCATTAGATCAGACACCTTTGAGACGATCTTGTCAAGGTCATAGCCTTCGGCAACCAACCAATACCTTTAGAAACTGGAGAACTAAAGGGCGTCCCCAAGTCCGAAACTGGAGAACTAAAGGGCGTCCCCAAGTCCTTAGGATGTCCCCAATTGCGCCCGTCCCCAATTGCGCGCGTCCCCAATTGCGCGGATTCTTCAACATCGCTTACGAAGTCTGAATTGGCAGTGGCAAGTAGTACCCTGATACTTGCAGCATTTTTTTGTAAAGCATATATTATCTCGTTTTTTAGAACTTTTACTAAGCCTTCGCCAGACACGACGATGATTCGGATGGTTTTGGCTTCTCTAACGGCTACGCGAATTCTTTCGTTGGCACTGGCGCCATCCGTATATAGCCTATGAACCTTTAGCTCTTTAATTGCTTTCAGGTTCCTGAAGGCAGTACCGATATCAATATACGCAGAAATGAAAAAGTATAAAGCGGTGATACTTATTAAAAGGCAACCTACAAAGGCCGTGTATTTTAAAGCAACATCCGGTATAGATAGTACAGCAACGAATGTACCAATTATTCCTAAAATCAGGATCAATCCAGAGGCAATGCGTTTATCTCTCATGCTCTATGTCTTTCCATCCAACGAAGAAGTCAGGGGCAGCCAGGGCTACCACTGGTATCAATAAAGACGATAAATTTCAGTTTTAAACCAATCTTCAAAAGCGGCTCGGCCCTGGCTGTCACCTGAACTGACAGGTTCGGCTTCTCTATGCCCTCTCATTTCTGTTTCCAGTCAAAATATATTAACCAATCTTTAAAGCGGAAAGGCCACAATTGGTGCGCCGTCTTCTGTGAAATAGTCTTTGAAAAAAAGAGCCCCTTTATTGCATTGGTAAATCTTTATGAAGCCAAGTTTCTTCATTGTCTCCAGAACTTCATCTTGGTCATAGCTGGAATCTACACCTTTGGTTTCAAGGAATGCCTCTGCTTCCGTCTTTTTTACTGTGCGAGAGCAATCACCTGACACCCAGCCACAGTCAGCCCTGCATCTACCATTCCTATAACACTTGCATGGTCTGAGGCGTAGTGTAGCCATCATCTCGGTTGCCAAGGCTCTGTATTCTATAGCCATCTTCATTCCTCCCTATTTTTATGAAGATCATGTTTCTCTGTGGCTTTCTATTATGGCTGCGATTTCCGCTGCCGAACGCCCGCTATCACCGGCCAGCGGAAGCCGCAGGCTATAGCTGGTCAGGTGAATAGCGATGTTGGACGAAGCCGCTACGCGGC
>JAGLZA010000252.1 GCA_023131835.1 Caldifarciminota bacterium | reverse complement strand
ATGTTCCTGATCTCTCCTTAATATATCTCTATGCTACTAATAAAAAACTGCACGACGAGAACAGGAAGGAGATCATCTCTTTTGAGGTTGGTGGTCTCTCAAAGATAGTCATACGCCTTAACATGATAGCGTAAAGGGGCTGGAGCCTTTATGCAGATAATGCAATATTTCAAAAGCAGGTGTTATGGCCACTTATGGTTTTAAACACACTCAAAATAATTGCTACTACTACTTAGGTAGAATCACCGTTAAAAATCCGAAATGCATGCTGATTTGCCCTCAAAAGGAGCGCCTTCGGCGGCGCTGAAAAAGGTACTGTGGTAAGTACACCAGAGCGAAGCGAAGTGAAGAGCTTCGGGATAGAATCATCAAGGATAAAAAAGTATGAAAATGGCTAAAAAACGCGATAGAGAGATATCATTGGTGTTTGTTATGCTGATAATGGGATTGCTCGCTGGCAGTCTAAGCGCGGCAGCAAATGACGAGGCGATGATAGTAAACGAAGAGGTGCCTAGCATCGGGTTCCCCCTAGCTAATTTTCCAAGTGACACAATCCCACCAACAGCAGTAGACTATCTACCAAGCTATACGACTCCTCCAACTGTGATAGAACACACACCAACGGGCGAGAATGTTCCTGTTACAACAAAAATAACCATGACCTTTAGTGAACAAATGGATATAAAATCGGCTGAAGGCGCGTTCTCCATTGATCCTGATGTCTATGGTAAATTTTATTGGGATGATAACACAATGACATTCGCTCCAGCTTCCAATCTCAACTATGACACAGGATATTTTGTAAGACTCGAAGGGGCAAACGCATTAGCAGGCAGCAGTTTATCATGGCATGAATGGAAATTCATAACTGAACCTCCGAACAATCCGCCCAACACACCGCGTCTATCTGGACCAACTTCCGGATACAAAGGAACATCTTACAGTTATTCAACCTCTGCCGAAGACCCGGATGGCAATGGTATAAAATACACCTTTGATTGGGGTGACTTCACTACTTCAGCGACTGAGTTTGTGGATTCTGGTGAAACGGCAAGTCTATCTCATGATTGGGCTAAACCAGGAGAATACAGCATCCGAGTAAAAGCTACTGATGACAAAGGTGCAAGCTCAAGATTGTCAGAACTGCTGATAGCCAGAATCTTAGATC
>JAGLZA010000251.1 GCA_023131835.1 Caldifarciminota bacterium | reverse complement strand
GTATGTTACAAATAATTGGTAATATTAGCCTTAAAGGAAAAATATTCTGGCATATAAATGGAGGGCAGGAGTTGCACCAAGAAGATGGCTTAAAAGTGAGTTTCCCTTTTTCTTCATCCTCAGGCTTAAATCAAGATAAAAGGAGTATTAAGAAATATATCGAAGCAGCTATTAAAAAAGAAAAGATTCTATGGATTACGCCAGGTTCTAAAGAATGGATATTTGATCTAGATGAACTAAAAGTATTCTTCTCAGAACTTTCCTCAATAGAATGGTTGAAGGGGAAAGTATCAATTGAACCAGATTTAGAAACTGTTGGGTTTTCTAGTCATATTTCCAGGACATCTCTGACAGGTCTGCAGAAAATTCTTTCTTTTTACATTTCTCCAGAAGAATTGGGAAAGGTAAGCGAACATAGTGCTATTGAATTGTTTGCTAGATTAAATCTCCACAAAAAAGTTATAATTTCTTCTAGAAATTTATTTAAAGATGGTCATTATAGACAGTGCGTTCATGAAGCAACTATAGCATTGGAGAACTATATAAAGAATAAAGCAGGTTCCTTATCAGAGATTGGTCAAAAACTTATGTTCAAAGTTTTCGATGAAAATAATCCCATAATTAAGATAAGTGATTGTAAAACAGTTATCGGAAAGGATGAGCAAGCAGGGATAAAATTTTTAAGTGTTGGGATTATCAGAGGGTTTAAAAACGTCTATAGCCATTCAGATAAGCAGATTAAAGATCCCCTAAAAGCTCTGAGAATTTTGTCAATCATAAGTTATATTTTTGAAACAATTGATAAAATTAGAAAGAATCTCCGACGTCCACAAAAAAACATCTCAAAGTGGTACAACTTTTGGGTATAACCTCCTAGAGAAGTCGCAATATAAAAAACTTATTATAATATTATGCTTTTAACTATAATTTTTGGCGTAGTTACTGTAATTGCATTAATCTTTGCAATTTACACTTATAAGAAATCACCTACTAAGGAAGATGTAAAAGAGGTTCAGAAAGTCCAAATAAATTTAAGTAAAAAAATTGGGCAATTAGAGGAAAGTCTACATTCATTTCAAGACGACATCGCAGATCATATCTCGTCTGATGAGCCTGTTAGAGATGAAGTAAAGAAGGCAGATTCTTCTTTTTATCATAAAGACTATAAAAAAGCCCAAAAATTATACGAAACTCTTTATAAGAACGTCTCCTCTTTTAAAAAGAATAGACTACTTGGGCTTTTACTACTGGGTAAAGGGGTTTCAATTGGAGCACAGAGTAACTACTCAAAAGCTATTGAAATATTTAAAGAAGCCCTCGATTATAAAGATTACATGGATACTAAAGTGAAAAGTAAGTTATTTTATAATGTAGGACTCTCCTATCAATATCTTAATAAGATCGATTTAGCAATCGAACATTACACTAGGGCTGTAAAATTTGAACCAGAGTATGTTATAGCTTACAACAATAGGGGGAATGCCTATGTTACTAAAGGATTATATAAGTCTGCCATTAAGGATTACAATAAAGCGTTAGAGTTAAATCCGACGTTTGCAGGAGTTTACAACAATAGGGGGAATGTCTACTTCCGTATAAAAAAATATGACTACGCTATTAAAGACTACGAGAGCGCACTGAACTTAAATCCAAAATACACCCAGGCTTACAATAATCGAGGACTTGTATATGATGAAAAAAGAGAATATGCCCTCGCTATTCAGGATTACGACAAGGCTTTGGAACTGGACCCTGAATATGCTATAGTTTATAACAACCGAGGGGTTCTTTACGGCAAGAAAGGTGAATATGAGCGAGCGATTGTAGATTTTGACAAGGCGGTGAGATTAAATCCAGGATACGAAAGAGCTTACAATGATCGAGGAATTGCCTATAATTTTATGGGTGAATATGAGCGAGCGATTGTAGATTTTGACAAGGCTCTTAAGATTAATCCAAAGTTTGTTGAAGCCTATATCAATAGAGGAAATGCTTACGCAGATAAAGGAGAGTATGAACAGGCGATTGAGGACTATGATAGGACGATAGAGTTGATTCCGAATTACGCTATGGCTTACTACGGTAAAGCACTCGCCTTTGAAGAAATCGGCAGAAAAAAAGAGGCTATTGAGGCATATAAGGAACTTATCGAAAAAGCGAGACCTCAGTATAAAAAACAAATAGCTTACGCAAAGGAAAGAATAAAAGAACTTCAGGAGAAGATTAAAAAAGAAGAAGATAACCAGTGAAAATACTCTCAATAGAGAAGTCAGTAATGATATTTAAGAAATTTAGTAACTAATAGGTATGGGGGGTTGACCCTTTATGGAATAGTTACACATTCCATGGGGCAAACAATCAGGACAATTTTTTAGATATTTTGCGAGTTCTGGGTTCTGGGTACTGAGTTTATTAAAATAGGTAATTGAAATGCCGATTTATGGGATGTAGGGGAGAGTGGGAAGGGCTATGGGGTCGGTGCTTGAGCCCTTATGGAAGAGTTGCACATTTCACCCTAATGAAATAATTCCTCATTTCATGGGGCGGGTAGGTCAAGCTTTGTGAATTTTTAAACCATGTCCGCTTGCCCTTTTTAGCAATAAAGTAAGACATCATAAAAAGCCTAATAAAAGATTGAAGATAAAAACCGCTTGTAATGTTACGAAGTCAAACCCCCGTTCCTGTTTTCTTGTCCCCCTTATTTTATAACCATTGCCTTTAATATATCCTTTCCTGCTTTTATAAAATATATTCCTGATGTATGAACATTAAGGTTTATCCTTCTTATCCCTCTATTTAGTTTGAGACTTTTTGAATCAAGTTCTCTTCCAACAATGTCATATAGCTTGAATTCGATCACCCTTTCATTCGCTGATTCGACATCGAGTACAATCCGCCCGATGGACTGAACTAACCTTATATCATTTTTGTATTCTACCCTTGCTTTATCCTTGTCATCATCAAATTTCCCTTTTGAGGTGCAGGTTGTACATAAAACATTTGAATAAAATGTAAATGTATCTGTATGTATATATTCTTTGCTCATAAATGCAGTGATAGTATCTCCTGGGGAAACAGTTGTTAATCCAAATTCACCTGTTGTATCAGGTAGAAATTCGTCCCGCTGGTACCAACTGTTGCTATTTATTTTATGATATACGTTGTAGTGATTCTTTTTCCACGGAATTGAATATTGGAGATAGATACTAATCGGATTCTCTCCCTCTAACCGAAAACTTATCGAAATATCACTGGAGTCAGGATTAGATAAGGCTACTTTCTGAGTGTCTGATGAAGAATTTGAAAAACCATCTTCTGCTATCAAAATAGCATTATACCAACCATTATATAATCTTCTACTTAGAGTATATTCCCCTGCATAACTATCAAGCTCTATAGTATCTCCGTCAAATTCTAATTGCTGCTTTTTGATACCCTCATTATCACAGGCTGACCATTGAAGATTATAATCCATTTCACCTATACCAAGATCACCTCCTGCAATTTCAACCGAAGGTGAAATAGTATCCTCTATCCATTGGTAGATGATACTATCTGGATTTATACCCCATTTCCAGAAGAAATAAATATTATCCATATTACCCATATTATCTATCTTCTGTTCTGTATGACATCTGTATACATATGTTGAATCAATATTAATATTGCTATCAATGTAAACAGGGGTTTCACCTTGCTCGAACAATTTAAGAACTGTATAGGTCGAGTCGTTTATATTCCTTCTCCTTATGGACCCAAGTGTTGTGATCTTTGACGTGGTTTTAAATGTGATATATGTAGTTGTGTCAGGCAAAGAGATTGTTCTTAAATCAGTTGCCTTTGGAATAGTTATGAGTAATGTCTCATAATCTGAACGCCAGCCTCCGGAAGGAGTCACATATGTTGCAACTCGGTAGCGGTTTACTCCTGCTATTGGCATTGTGTCTATAAAACTCTCTGCATTATGAGGGAGACGGTGGGAGGATAATTCATACCAAAACGTTGTATCATTACCATTGTAGTTGCCAGTTATTTCTTTTCCAATATAGTATTCTAAATTATTGTATGAATTGTCCTTCCAGGTTAAGCTTACTATAGTGTCCATAAATACAATGCTTTCGAATTCAGGTGGTATTACAGTCTCAGGCGTCCATTGATAGACAAAACTATCTATTATGTTGCCTGTAAAACCACTGTCTGTTAGCCCCCATTTCCAGAAGTAATAAATATCATCAATCTTCTGCTCTGTATGACATCTGTATACATATGTTGAATCAGTGTTAAGATTGCTGTCAATGTAAGAGAGGTAATCGCCATAATTACAAGAATCAAGGGTTTCCTTCTCAAATAACTTAATAACCGTATATCCTTCTTCATTTATACCTCTTCTTCTTATAGAAGCACGTGTGATGATCTTTGAGTTTGGTTTAAATTGAATATACGCCCTTGTATCAGGCCAGGAGAGTATTCTTAAATCGTTTGCCTTCGGGATAGGTATGTAGAATGTTTCATAATCTGAATACCATTTTCCGGAATGAGTCCCATATGCTGCAACTCGGTAGCGGTTTACTCCTGCTATTGGCATTGTGTCTATAAAACTCTCTGCATTATGAGGGAGACGGTGGGAGGATAATTCATACCAAAACGTTGTATCATTACCATTGTAGTTGCCAGTTATTTCTTTTCCAATATAGTATTCTAAATTATTGTATGAATTGTCCTTCCAGGTTAAGCTTACTATAGTGTCCATAAATACAATGCTTTCGAATTCAGGACTGTTACAGTAACGGAGTCCTGAAGCCTGATCCTTCAATCTGTAATAGGCAGATAAAGGAGAAATAACTGAATCAATTATCGTTGAGTATACAGAATAATAGTCTTTTTTTACTAAAGAATCGTTCTTTATTCTAGGGGCTTCAAGCCGTTTCAGTGAATCCAAACAGAAGAAAAAGACTTTTATTCTGTTTGCAATTGATTGATTATTGAAAATACTATCTATAAGCTCTGAATAATTCGTTGCCTGGGTTTCTGGAGTGGCGGTTAGTTCTGGAATAATTCCTGAATCGCCAGGAATATTATGCCTCATATAGTGATGGATTACAGTAATGCTATCCCCTTGCGCCAGCACAACTTGCCCTTGACTGTTTTTTATATCTCCGCCCTGATACACTACATCTTCCGTTCCTGATCCTTCAGGAACAGAAATAATCTCTCCTGGTACCAAGACTGTATCTGTAACTGGAATGCTTTTAAGAGATTGTTGAGGTCCAAACCATAAATTTTGAGTTACAATAAAACTTTCCCCTGAATCTGCATCATAAGTATACAATCCATTATTTCTAATCCAGTTGTTCCAGCCATAACCAACCTCAGTAATGAATACAGGCATTTCTTCTTCAGGATATAGAATATCTAAGGTGTCTAAAAGTTCTCTTAAAAAAGAAAAACTTTGAGATGCCTTTCTTTGATACAAATGATGTGCAATCACAAGATTGGAGATGTCAACAGTGTTATTAGTAACATTTGCGATGAATCTTGCGATTCGTTGCTTCCAAGTATATATATTTGGATACTCGTTCTCAATTTTTCCGCTATTAATGTTATAATAATGCCAATTTAAATGAATTGTACTACCATCATCATCTTTGGGTACACTCTTAAGGCACGGTCCAAGTATCTTTGCATTTGAATCTGCACTCATTATTGCAACATAGGAACTCTCAAACACCTCCTCATATTGTGCTTGTGTGCCCAAGAAATAGTCACCATAAGGCTCATTCATACATTGCCAGTATTTAATAGGGAAAATTAAACCTTCGAAATCATCTTCGCCATCACCATCATACCTTTCAACAAGTCTACTTACATACTCTTTGTATTCGCTCCAGTACAATGGGTCCGGGGGATATATTGTCTGATATTTTTCATCTACATATGAGTTGGCAGCCCATTTTGCTGTATATCCAAATACAGGGATTATAACAATCCCTTTTTCTCCTGTCCATTTAACAAGAGAGTCTTCGTCACTGAAATCAAAACTATCGGGATTATTTGGATCTGGCTGTACATTATACCACCCGAATCTGAACTGAGCTCTCCACCAGATTACTCCCAGTGTATCGCCGTAATCAAGATATGCCTTATATTCTTCAATTTTACCAGAATCGAAAGGTTTCCTCCACCAGCGACGAATTGATGCATTCACACCAAAGGGATTCTCGCCAGTAAAACCAAGAAGAGAAAGGGTTACAAAGAAACTAGAAAGTATAAAAAACCTTCTCATAATAACCTCCTTCATAATTTTTTACAATTTCATCTAATTTGTTAATATCCGATATTGTAGTATATACAAAAATATCTGACAGATATTTAATTACCTTAACTATATCTTCCGCATAGATTACCATAGCCTTTTGGCTTCGCCTTTTTCGCTATGTAGCATTATTGTAAATTTTAAAGCAAAAGCAAACAAAAGTCAAGGGATTGTTTTACCTTTGTTATTTAAGAATTAAAAGTGGACTGTTTTATAGTGATTTAAAGTTTAAAAGTTACACATATAGTTTTAGGGGATGGTGCTAATTTATTCTTATCAGTCTTTTGATTTTCAAATTTGAAAAGGTACTCATTCTCCTAACTGTACCACGCGCCTTAACTTTCCCGACACTTCAGAAAAACGCCCTTGACATGAATTTTGTTTTCTTTATGATGTTATTGAAAGATTAAAGTCTATGAAGATAATTATACAAAAAGTTGAAATAACGGGTTATATAATATTGATTTATCATCAATGTTCAAAATTCAAACATCTCTCATGATAGTTTGAATTGATATTTTTAAGAATGAATGTCCAGTAAGATAAATCGGAGATATTAGATGAAAGATATTTTATTAAAAGGATTATAAGATGGATAAAAAGCTAAATAGAGGAGAAAAAATACAATTGGCAGAGACAATAGTATTAGCCCTTACATTTGGTGCTATTATAGCAACATTCATCGCATCCTTTCAAAGTATAAAGCAACAGTACAAATTCAATGCTACGCTGTTAAGACCTTGGATTAATTGTAAGCCTGAAGGAGAAGTTATAATAAACGAGAACGGAATTAGCCTTACAATCAAATACAAAAACTTCGGCGAATCTCCTGCATTTGGCTTAAAAACAAGTGCAGAACTTTTTTATGAGAAATTTCTTTCAAATGCATATGTAATATGTAAGGATGAAATTAAGGACACAATTTACTCAATTAAAGCAACTATTTTCCCCAGAGAAATACAGACAACCAATCCTTTCAAACAAGTAGAGGGCCTGTCCACGCCATATACAAATGATACAATAATACAGATTATTGAAAACAAAAAGCTATACCTGATTATATTTACCAAATATCATGATTTTAGCGATACTGAGTATTATTACACCATTCTGTTACAACCAGAAGTTGAAAAGGAAATAAAGAATGGGTGTATTTGTAAATGGGCATTTCTCCAAGAATCACAAGAAAAATGTATAAAAGTTTCCAAATGACTCTATGGGGTTGGTGCCCCATGGGAAATAACAGGGTCAGACCTTGAAATGTGAATATGTACCATCCCATGCCTGAACTCCTCGTTTTTTCACCCTGTAAACTTTCATTTTTTTTATAATTTTCCTCAAATTTCCTTTTTTCAGTGCAGTGGGGTCAAATCCCAACACTTGACAAGTCGAAAGGGACGGGGGATGATATCATATCATCTTTAGTAAATAGTCTTGACTATTCCGTTTTCATTGGTTACAATAAAGTATATATGAAAGGTGGAAATGCTCTATGGGGTCGATGCTTGATTTTTGACAGTAGCAGGAAAATCAAATGGAAATTTATGTAGCGGTTACGGATAACAATTGGTATAAATATTTGGCAGATAAAGCAAATATTGATGAAGTAAATTTCTGGCAACCGAGTGGAAAAAGTCGATTTCACGCTTTAAATCCCGGAGATTTATTTCTTTTTAAACTTCATAGCCCTTACAATAAAATAGCTGGTGGAGGATTCTTTGCTCACAGTTCAATTCTTCCCGTAAGTTTAGCCTGGGATGCTTTTGAGGAGAAAAATGGTGCAAGTTCTTATCGGGAAATGAGGAAATTAATTGAAAAATATAGAAAAACAGGTACTACACTAGAAGATTATAAGATTGGATGCATTATTTTAACAGATCCATTCTTTTTTAGTGAGGATGAATGGATACCTCAACCGGAGAATTGGAGAAAAAATATCGTTCGGGGAAAGACTTACGACACAAACGAAAGATATGGTAGAGAATTATGGGAAGAATTTCAGTTGAGACTTCAGGAAAGAAGATTAGCAAATATTGATGAATTTGCCGAACCAAAAGAATCCAAATATGGTGAACCTGTACTCATTAAGCCTAGGTTGGGGCAGGGAAGTTTTCGGATTTTAGTTACAGATGTTTATCAGAGAAAAGGAGCTGTGACTCAGGAGAAGGCCTTACCTACTTTAGAAGCTGCCCATATTAAACCATTCAGTGAAAGCGGTCCCAATGATATTGGTAACGGAATTCTTTTCAGATCAGATATACATAGACTGTTTGATAAAGGATATGCTACAATATCCCCAAACTACCATTTTGAAGTAAGTGGAAGAATAAAGGAAGAATTCCACAATGGAGAAACCTACTACAAAATGCATGGTTCAAAATTACATTTACCAGGAAAGAAAGAACTCAAGCCAAAACTTGAATTCATCACCTGGCATAATGAGAATGTATATTTGGGTTGAATTTGGATTTTTTATTGAATAGAGGGATGGGGGTTGACAATCAGGACAATTTTTCAGATATTTTGCGAGTTCGGAGTTCTGAGTACTGGGTTTATTAAAATAGGTAATTGAAATGACGATTTATGGGATGTAGGGGAGAGTGGGAAGGGCTATGGGGTCGGGGGCTGACTTTGTGACAATAGGGGATATTGATTTCATAAATCACCATCACACTGAACAATAAACCTTTGTTTTTCCCATTTCTTACTTCCGCATTCTGAATTATTTGTTGGAGCGACTTTCCAGTCGCGATAGTAGGGATTTGATTTATCACTGACCCTTTAGCCATTACCATACTCTTTCTTTTTCTGATGATTGATTTCCAGTCAGAATTACACTTTCCTTGACTTTTAACTATAGGATGGTATATTTAAATAATGGAAAAAGGATACAAGGCGTATAACTATAATGGTTAAAGATAGAATATATATTGATACATCAGTAATTGGGGGATGTTTTGATGAAGAATTTTCCGAATATTCTAAATTATTATTTAATGATTTTATTACTGGAAATAAAATTATGGTTATTTCAAACATTACTCTAAAAGAATTGAAATTGGCTCCAAAGAAGGTTAGAGACAAACTGGAGGAAATCCCGAAAGAGAACATAGAATATGTTGCCTTGACTAAGGAAGCCGAAGAATTAGCGGAAAGTTATTTAAAGAACAATGTAATCTCTTCAGAACATTTTTTAGATGCAGAGCATATAGCGATTGCTACTGTAGAGGGAGTAGATATAGTGGTGAGTTGGAATTTCAGGCACATTGTAAATATAAAAAAGATAAGAGGCTTTAACTCTGTTAATATAAGAGAAGGGTATCAATTACTGGAGATTAGAACTCCAATGGAGGTAATTGATGAAGTCTAAGAAATTTGATTCAGTCAAAATGATGCGAGAAATAAGAGAAAAAATAACAAAAGAGATATCCCAACTTTCGGTTAGAGAGAAAATTTCTTTACTAAAAAAAGAATTACCTGAAGGTTGGGAAAAGCGTAAATTGACATCAAAAATCCATAACAAATAAATTTCGGCTTCTTGAAGAGGAAAGTATACTACCAATGATATCGGTATGCGTTGTTGGGATGATGTTTGTGGATATGGAAGAATAAATGGATTTAAACTCCTCTTTGGAGATATCCCTTCATATCTTGCCCTTTTTTATTAGTGCCAGGTCTTAACTTTCTACAAATGATATATTATAAATGCGAATGTGTGAATGGGGGCGGGGGGTGACAATCGGGACAAATTTTTAGATATTTTGTGAGTTCGGAGTTCTGAGTTCTGGGTACTGAGTTTATTAAAACAGGTAATTGAAATGACGATTTATGGGGTGTGGGGGAGAGGTAAGGCTCCCTTTTTTCTTGACAAATAAGAGTTTTGAGTTATTCTTTAAAAGGAAAGTGTTATGAGGAAACTTATTCATATCTTCGACTCTCGACATTCGACTGCTGACTCACGACTCGTAATGTCACAGGTCAAGCTTGCCCCGTGGAGTGCGAAGTTATTCCACAAGGGGCACTGTCCCCCTTCGGCTTCCGGATTACGAGAAAAAGGCTTTTGGATATTCATAACTCAAAGGATTTAACGGAGGATAAAAAATGAAGATGCTTGAAGAAATAAAATCTATATTGGCGGAACATAAGGAAGAGTTGAAGGGAAAATATAAGATTAGGGAAATGGGGATCTTTGGTTCTTTTGTGAGAGGTGAGCAAAGAAAAAAAAGCGATATTGATATACTTGTTGAATTTGATGAAGAGAATATTCCAGACCTCCTAAAATTTATAGAAATAGAGCGGTATCTTGAAAAGATGTTAAACAGAAAGGTTGATCTTGTAAGAGAGGGAGGTATAAGACCGGAGCTGAAAACAATAATTCTGAAAGAGGTGATTTATTTATGACGAGAGATTTTAAGTTATTCATTCAAGATATAATTGACTCTATAAATGAAATAGAAGAATTTGTTGGAGATATGGATTTTAATGAGTTTTATAACGACAGGAAAACACGAAGTGCAGTTGTGTTGAAAATAGAAATAATAGGAGAAGCTTCAAAGAATATACCAAAAGAAATATGGACAAAATATAAAGAAATTCCCTGGAAAGATATGGCGGGTATGAGAGATAAAATCTCTCACTTTTACTTTGGGATAGATTATAAGATTGTCTGGAAGGTTATTAAAAAAAGGCTTCCAGAAATCAAATCCAAGACAGAAAAAATCCTGAAAGAACTGGTGTGAAGGGGACGGTGCTAATTTATTCTTGTCAAGGGTTTGGGGTTTATTGAGTTCGTGGGGTTGACAATCAGGACAATTTTTCAGATATTTTGCGAGTTCGGAGTTCTGAGTTCTGGGTACTGCGTTTATTAAAATAGGTAATTGAAATGACGATTTATGGGGTGTAGGGGAGAGGAGGTCGAGGCCCAACAGAATTCCCCGGATGGGGGCAAAACACCTCTGACTTTTATGAGGTGATTAGCGAACAGTACATGAAAAGATCCATAATTTTTACCGGCAACAGAACAATTGAGGACTGGCAAGGATTATTTCCAGACCTCATTATTACTAACTCAGTGATGGACAGAATTGCTATTAAGAGGCTAATGTTGACAAATAAAGTGAAATTGCGTATAATTAACCTGAGGAACTGAATGGTTATTGAGGTGCTTGAGTTTATCAAAACTTGTATAAGACGACATAGGATTCACTGGACTTATCATGTTAATATGCGGTTGGAAGGACGGTTTATCCCTCGGGAAGCAATTTTATCTTCAGTTGACTCGTATGAGATAATAGAAGAGTATTTAGAGAACAAGTATCTGCCCAGTTACCTTGTTTATGCAGAATACAAGGGAGAGATTATTCATATTCATATAGCAACCGATTTAAAGAATGATAGAGTAACCATTGTTACAGCTTATAAACCGACCTCTAACAAATGGAAAGAAGGATTCAAAAAAAGGAGGAAATAATGACCTGTCATAACTGTGGGGGAGAATTGGAGAAGGTCATCGTAGATCTGCCATTTAAGGTTGAGCATAACTCCATTATTATCATTAAGCAATTACCTGTGCTTCAATGCCAGAATTGTAGTGAATTTCTGATTGAAGATACAGTTATGAAGGAAATAGACAAGATATTGAAGAATGTCGATAAAACAGCTGAACTTGAGATTCTAAATTATGTTTAAGTGATGGAACTTCTTGAATACTGCACCTGAACTTGCAAATTCTGAAAAAGAGAGGATTAATTTATCCCATTCAAATGTGAGAAAATCAATAAGAAAATCGCTTTTAAGGTTGATAGATTGCAACACAATATTCATAATTTAACTCAGAAAAAGTGGGGAATAAACCTGAACCTTGACATCTGTCGAGGCCCAACAGAATTCCCCGGATGGGGTCAAAACAATTCTCCAGTCAGTGTCTATGTCTATGGGGTTGGTGTTTTAATCTGTAACAGTAGATCTTTAGGTTTTAGGTAAAAATTTAACTTCTTAACTGTGCCATGCGCATGAACTTTTCCGCCAATTTTTGATGAAAGACTTGACTAACTATTACTATTTATTATTATATCTTAGTAATGAGTAATAAAGATAAACAAATAAATATTTATGAAGATAAGTGGTTAACCCTTGACCAGATCGCTGAATATTTACAGATGAGCACTTCTTCTATTTACAAGATGGCTCAAGCAGGTAAAATTCCAGCGTATAAGGTAGGGAGGCAATGGAGATTTAAAAGGAAGGAAATTGACAGGTGGGTGCAGAAAAAAATTAGGAGATTTAAAGAATGAATAAAGATTCTGCTTTAACAAAATTAGAAATAATGTAAGAGATATTAAAATAAATGTTTAAGCCAAAATTTACAATCACCAATAAAATAAATAATTATCTTCTTGAGATTGAAAGAGCAAGGGGCTTTTTGGAGGCAGCGAAGTTAAAGGAAGAATGGATAAAAGAGATGCAGAGTGAAGCCCTTATCCTTGAAGCGCACCATTCCACACATATTGAAGGAACTCAACTCACTCTATCGCAAGCTCAAAGAATCCTAACAGGTAAATCAGTGAAGGGTATAAGAAAAGACGACCGACAAGAACTCCTGAATTACAAAGAAGCAATGGACTTTGTCTCTGAATATCTTGGTAGGAAATCTGAAATCACAGAGGGTTTAATTAAGAAAATACATAAGATTTTGGTTAAAGATGTTAGAGGGGGCAGTCTTGAACCAGGGAGATATAGAAAAGTCCAAAATTATGTAGTGAACTCGATAACCAAAGAGATAATTTATACTCCACCTCCGCATTCCAGTATTCCTCGCCTGATGAAAGAATTTACTAAGTGGTTAAATAAAGAATCTAATGTTTCACCAGTTCTTTCGGCAGGGATAAGTCAATATCAATTTGTTGACATTCATCCTTTCTTGGATGGAAATGGAAGAACGGCTCGTGTTTTATGCACACTTATTCTTTATCAAAATGGCTATGATTTTAAGCGCCTTTTCTCCTTATCTGAATATTACGACAAAAATCGGCGAAAGTATTATGACGCTATCCAATCAGTGAGAAACAATGATATGAATATGACAGGATGGCTTGAATATTTTTCAGGAGGTCTAAAAAATCAACTGATAGAGGTTAAAATAAAAGGAGAGATGGTTATTAAAAAGGAAGTTCTCATTGAGAAAGCCAAAAGATTTAATCTGAACGAGCGGCAGCAAAAGATTTTAATGTATTTATTAGAGAGGAATCGGACTTCTGTTGGAGAAATCAGGCAGAGCTTTAATTTGGTAAGAAGAACCGTTCAGCGTGATCTATCAAAATTAGTTAATTTAGGCTTAATCAAGGAAATAGCAAAGAGCAAGACAGATCCTACAAAATGTTATAAATTACTGTGACATTTTACTGCGACACTACTGTGACATCTACTGCGACATAATTTATAGAGAATGGGGTCAGAGCTAATTTATTCTTGTCAAGGGGGTTGGGTTTATTGAGTTCGTGGGGTTCATTGGGTTTGCTTGTAGTGGGAATAGGGAATAGAATAGAGGGACGGGGTTGACCCCAGTGAAATAGTTATACATTTCACGGGGCAGGCAATCGGGACAAATTTTTAGATATTTTGTGAGTTCGGAGTTCTGGGTACTGAGTTTATTAAAATAGGTAATTGAAATGACGATTTATGGGATGTAGGGGAGAGGATGTCGAGGTCCAATATAATTCTCCGGATGGGATCAGGATAATTCCCCAGTCAGTGTGTCTATGGGGACGGTGCCCCATGTGGAATAGTGAAAGGATTCCACCCCAGTATAATATAATAGCGTTGCATTACACTGGGCAGGCCCCGATGTAATAGTAGACATTACATCATACAGTAATAGCTACGCATTACATATGACAAGTAGGGCAAGCTTAACCCTTATGGAATAGTTTCACATTCCATTGGGCAGGCTCTGTGACATTTTTAGTCAATAGTTAATAGTCCAGAGTTGTCGTCGAAAGATAGTTAAATGGTTGAGTAGTTGAATAGTTGAGTAGGTCGGAGTACAGATTTAGGAAATTGGATTTAGTTTTTTGTAAAAGAACTAATTCTTATGAATATTGCCCTGACTTTGTTACAATATAAGGTGTAAATTGGGCTTACTTTATGTTATATTTACTTATAAATTGCCTTGACTTTATGTTGTTTTTTGTGTATATTTGGATTGACTTTATAAATTGTTAATTAGGGAGAGGTATAGAAATGAATAAAGTGTTTTATAGAGGCATTTTAGATGATTTAAAGATTTGGTCGGAAAAAGAGGATAGAAAGCCTTTGATAATTAGAGGTGCCCGGCAGGTGGGAAAGACCACGGCAGTTGATATGTTTTCTAAAGAATTTGAATAATACCTGTATTTTAATCTTGAACTTGAGGATGACCGAAAGATATTTCAGCAGGATTTATCTGTAAGTGACCTAATTTCTGCAATGTTTTTGCATAAAAATAAATCTCGCAAGAAAGGAAAGACGCTTGTTTTTATTGACGAAATTCAGAATGTTCCAAAGGCTTTGTCTCAGTTACGATATTTCTATGAGTCAATAAAGGATTTATATGTAATAGCTTCTGGTTCTCTGCTAAAAACAATTTCCAGCAGGAAAATAACTTACCCGGTTGGTCGCGTTGAATTCATTAATATGTATCCCCTAACATTTTCAGAATATTTAAAAGCTACAGGTGTTAAAGAGGTTTTAAAATTCTATAATCAAATACCGGCACCTGGATTCGCCCATTCTAAATTATTAAAACATTTTCATCGTTTTACACTTTTAGGAGGTATGCCTGAAATAATAAAGGATTACATAAAGACTGATGATATTCTTTCTCTGAATTCTATTTACAATAATCTCATAATTGCTTATAAGGAAGATGTAAAAAAATATGCACGTAACGAAGAAATGGCTGGAATTATTCGGTTCGCAATAGATAGTTGCCCTTTTGAAGCAGGGACGAGAATAAAGTTTCAGGGATTCGGTAATTCAAATTATGGGTCAGAGAAAATGAGTGAAGCTCTGAAAACCTTAGAAAAAGCTATGTTAATAGATATTATTTATCCAACTACGAACCTAAGACCACCAATTAAACCAGATTTCAAAAAATCTCCCAAGCTTCAATTTCTGGATACAGGCCTGATTAATTTTTCCGTAGGTCTACAGGAATACTTTTTTACAATGGAAGACCTTCACTCTTTCCATAAGGGAGTTCTTGCTGAACATATAGTTGGTCAGGAGTTAAAAGCGAATTATTACAGAAATGACCAATTAGGTTTCTGGGTTCGAGAGAAAAAACAATCTTCCGCAGAAGTAGATTTCGTAGTTCCATTCAAAGAATATATCATTCCGATTGAAGTGAAGGCCGGTAAGAGTGGCACTTTAAGATCGCTTCATCAGTTTATTGACAGAACTAACCACCCATATGCTGTTCGTATTTATTCAGGTGAGCTTTCTAAGGATAAAAATACAACGCCAGCAGGAACAGATTATTATCTTTTAAATTTACCTTATTACCTAACAGGAAAATTAAAAGAATATCTGGAGTGGTTTATTGACTGATAATACAAATATCACCCTTTCCCTTATAAACGCCTACTGGGGTCGGTGCCCCTTGTGGAATAGCTTCGCATTCCATGGGGTAAACCCCATGTGGAATAGTGAAGGTATTCCACCCCAGTATAATAGCGTTGCATTACACGTGAATGGGCGTGAATGGGGACGGTGCTTTAATCTATGACAGTAGCACCAACAGTCTAGAGTTGAATGACAGTTAAATGGTAAAGTAGTTAAATGGTTGAGTGGTTAGTTCACCCTCCCCAATATCTTGACATTAACCTTAATCTTAATAGAATGTATGTGGTGTTATCCAGAAACATTAAATGATTTATATCGCTTAATTACGAAGTATTTGATTTTAAATTAGTACACAAAAACTATGTTAAAGGGGGAACAAAATATGGAAATAGTATCATTCATAAACATCGAAGATGACCCTCCTGACCTGATTCTGTCATTTGCGATTTGGCGTCCAGAATGGGATAACATCCGCAGTCTTATCCTTTTACGTACACCAAAGTTCGAAGCCTTTCTCACCGAAGCGGATCGGGGAGTGAATGTCTCCTACGAAGATTGGATGAATGACCAGGGTGAAATGTTAAGGAGAGTCGAATTACGAGACAGAGAAATCGCAATTATCACCACAGAGCACAGATTTGATTTGGATCTCAGGAAAGTTGACAAAGAAGATATTGAGGAAGCGAAAACAATTCTCAATAAGATGAATTTTGACAATCGATTTGTGATAAAGGAGTCAGGTCTTCTTTGAAAAGTGTCAAGGAATCTTCAGGTCTTAAATCTTTGGTATTAGGTTTTGGGTGTTTATTAGAAATCTGTCTCGGTGCTTGACAATGTGACATTAGCATTCGTAGTGTCAATTGCGTTTATTGCGTTGGGCGTTGAGAGTCAGTAAGCGTTTATAAAGTCTATAGCATTTGTTACGTTCATTATGTTAAAAATCCAAGCAAAAGGTTTTTAGAGGGAAATTGTATTAAGGAGGAACAAATGAAGATGAGCTTTTCAGAGAAATATTTATGGGCAAAGAAAGCTGCAATGCTAAATATTGACACAGCTAAAGGTTATGAAGAGTTCCATAAAATGGCAAAAGAAAGTGGCTTGGGAACAAGGTGGCTTACTTATTATGCAAATGCTTATGAAGCAGCTGGAGAATCGGGGCTGAAAGCACTCACATATCGGAAAAAGATGCCCGTTCAGATACAAGCACAAGCATTAGAAAAAATCAACGAGTATCTTTCTAACAGAGTTCCGGTTCATCTACGTTCAGAAATAGGATTTCTTGTAAAAACCCAAAATAATCGAATTACAGTTTTTGAGAAAAGGCCTCTTTTTAGTGATACTTCAAAGGAAGTCTGCATCGAAGCGGTTCAGATTCGTTACACTGATTTTGATAAGCGTTGGCATTTATACTGGATGAGGAAATTCCATATATGGTGGCCATACATTCCCGAACAACCAGTATATACTATTGACGACAGTATTAGAGAAGTAAAAGGAGACATCTGGGGATGCTTTTGGGGATAAAAATAAAACCTGGATGGGGGTTGATAGGCTGTTACAAAACAAGCCTTTGTGAATGGGATCGGTGATAATTTATTCTTGTCAAGGGGGTTTTTCTATTGTACCCCTTTTTCCTCCTTTTGCTTGAATTTAAACATACATTCCTCATTCTTGAATTACCAGTGGATAACCCCACTCTTTTGCGTCTAAACCCTCCGCTAATTTACAAACTCCCTCCCACTATTACACATATATATCCAGGATATATATGTGTAATAGGGAATTCGTGAGATGTTAGATCTTCCGGGGGTGGGGGAGACTCGAATCCTTTAAAAAGGGTTAGTCTGTTGGTGCGTTGGTGTGTTGGTCTGTTAGGATTTGGGGCACAACCCGACCCTTCCTGGGGAAGAGGGCAAGATTTATCTTGCCCCTACATTTTGGGCGAGGAAACCTCTATGGTCAATCTTTAGGTCTGTTTTCATTCTCTAAAAGTGTTTGTAATTGGCGAGCACTATGAATGAAAGCAATAATAAATACCGTTTTATCTGAGACTTTATATATCAGTCTATATCTCTTTACAAGGAGTTCTCGAATGTTTGATTCATTAAATTCCGGAACAATATGTCCACGTTCTGCAAAATAAGTTAAAGAGCGAGATGCTTGTAAAACCTCTTCTACAAACGATGCTGCATAATATTTTGAATCCTTTGCTATATAATCTGCTACTTCTTTAATATCACTCCATGCAGTTTTAGTCCATTTTATACTTCGAGCCATCTGGACATACGCTTTTCAATCTCTTTTTGATTAATTACTTGATTTTCTTTTATCTCTCTTAACCCACGTTCTATTTTTTGCCGAACATAAATGTGGTACTGGATATCTTCAAACGATACATTATCTGATATTTGCTCAAGAATCTTCTTGACCTCTTCTTTAGCAGTTTTCATATAAAACCTCCTTTTTTAACGCATATTTCTACTGAAATTCCATTTGAATGCGTATTTCTATCTATATCCTATTTTATATTATAATATTACCGATTCGTTACATTTTGTCAATGTTTCTTGGACGAATAGAGGGATGGGGGGTGACCCCGGTGAAATAGTTATACATTTCACGGGGCAAGCCCTTATGGAATAGTTACGCATTCCATCCCAGAGTAATAGCGTTGCATTACGCAGGACAAGTTGGCAAGCAATCGGGACAAGTTTTTAGATATTTTGTGAGTTCGGAGTTCTGGGTTCTGGGTACTGAGTTTATTAAAATAGGTAATTAAAATGACGATTTATGGGATGTAGGGGAGAGGAGGTCGAGGCCCAATATAATTCCCCGGATGGGGTCAAGATAATTCCGCAGTCAGTGTCTATGCCTATGGGGTTGGTGTTTTAATCTGTAACAGTAGATCTTTAGGTTTTAGGTAAAAATTTAACTTCTTAACTGTGCCACCATCTCCCTGAACTTTCCCGTACACATGTTATTTTTATATTGACATTCATTAAATAATAAATACAATTTTCGGTAAAAGGGAGGTGTTATGAAATATTTTATAAGATTAACGTGCATAATTTTTGTCTTTGGGCTATGTGCAAGTACATCAGCATTGACCTGGTATGTACCTATTCCGTGTCCAACGATCCAAGCGGGGATCGATTCGGCCTCAACTGGGGATACTGTGCTTGTAACAGATGGTACATACACTGGAGATGGGAACCGTGATATCGACTTTGATGGCAAGGCAATACTCGTGACCTCGGAGAACGGACCACTTTTAACTATTATTGATTGTGAAGGAGATACACTTAATCCACATCGTGGTTTTTACTTTCATAACGGAGAGGATACTACTTCGGTAGTGAGAGGTTTTACCATTCAGAATGGAGGTGCTTATGATGGTGGTGGAATTCATTGCGATGGTTCTTCTCCGACAATCGAAGATAATATTATCACAGGGAATACGGTCAGCTGGGAGGGTGGAGGGATATATTGTGGTAGTTGTTCCCCACTGATTAAAAACAATACCATTACAGGGAACTATGGCCTTTATGGTGGTGGGATATATTGTGAACATCCCTCATCTCCAACCATCAAGGGTAACACAATTACGGGGAATACATTTGGAAAGTATGGTGGTGGGATATATTCCTTTGAATCATCTCCAATCATTATATATAATACAATCACAGGGAATACGAGTAACTATGTATACGGTTATGGTGGAGGAATATTATGCGAGTACGATACATCTCTTACTATCGATAGCAACACAATCACAGAGAATACGACTGACTTCTGTGGGGGTGGGATCGCTTGTTACCAAGCTTACCCAAATATAACACGTAACATAATCATTGGAAACGAAAGCTCCTGGGGTGGTGGGATATATTGTGAAGACTCTTCTAAGGCAATTACAACTATCGAGTTTAACACAATCATGGGGAATATTGGTGAGGAAGGAGGAGGCATATGTTGCTGGCGCTCTTCTCCCACTATTGCACACAACGCAATCATCGAGAATCAGGCGACATGGGGTGGAGGGATCTATTGTGAAGATTTATCTTCTCCAATAATTGATGGCAATACGAATACTAAGAATACTGCAAGCAATGAGGGTGGGGGTATCTATATCTATGACCAATCTTCTCCAACAATTATCAATTCCATCTTCTGGGAAGATAGTGCTGGCACCGCACAGGAAATCTACTTGCTCGGCTCAAGTTCCCTCACCATTAGCTACTCTGATGTTGAGGGTGGTTCGGCAGCAGTATATGTCACTCCAGGATGCACATTATACTGGGAGCAGGGCAACATCAATACAGATCCCCTTTTCGTCACCGGATCTTTCGGAGACTACTATCTAAGCCAAACAGCAGCAGGCCAGACAGAACAAAGCCCCTGCGTGGATGCAGGTGATCCTAGCTCATCTCTACCTTTAGGCACTACAAGGACGGATGGAGCTATTGATATGTGGCCTGCAGATATGGGGTACCATTATCCGGTTACATCCGGGATTGTTGAAGAGGATCTGAATGATATCCACCAGCGAATTAAGTATCTCCACCAGAATTATCCCAATCCATTCATTTCGACTACCACCATTAAGTTTCTGGTCATAACTCCATCACAAATAACCCTATCCATTTATAATATCTGCGGTGCGCTTGTGCGGAGATTAGTGGATGATAAGGTTTCAGTAGGTATACATGAAGCAATATGGGATGGACGGAACGGACAAGGTCACAAAGTAAGCAGCGGTGTCTATTTATATCGACTTGAGTTTGGAGATTACAGCGAGACAAGGCATATGATCATCCTACGGTAATATCATATCAATTTAGGAAGTACTACCCGTACTCTACATTTAAAGTGTACGGGGGTCAGTGCTAATTTATTCTTGTCGAGGGGTTTGGGTTTATTGGGTTCGTGGGGTTCGTGGGGTTCATTGGGTTCGTGGGGTTCGTTGAGTTCATGGAGTTAAAAAGAAGTTCAGAGTCCAATGTCCAACGTCGAGAGTTAGCAGTCCAGAATCAGCGGTTATTAGTTGATTCGTAAAAAACCTAATGTCTATGGGGTCGGTGCCCCCTGTGGAATAGTGAAAGGATTCCACGGGACAAGCTTGACATTTTTGGGCTTCACACTTGAAAAGGTATTCATTTCCTAACTGTACAACCATCTCCCTGAACTTTCCCGAATCAACTAAAAAAGGGGTTGACATCCAAAGAAATTATACCTAACATAATTAGAGTATGAGAACAATAAACCTATTGGAGATGGAAAGGATCCAATTCAGGTTGAAAAAATTTCATTGGGAAGGAAATGAATAAGATTGGATTTTATCTTAAAGTCGACAGATTGCTTAAAGATATGGCAGGAATTGTAGAGGTTGCTGAGAAGAGATTTGTTCTCTTTGGTCTCCCTGGAAGTTTTACTGGTCTTGGATATTAAACAACCTCTGTATCCTCTGTGATTAAGTTTTTAATATGTTTTATAATAACAAAGGAGGAATTATGAAAAGGGTTCTTTCTGTAATGGTTGTTTTTATGGCAATTTTTTCGTTCTCGCTTATGGGCTCAGTTACCCATATCTGGCCTTCATCTGGGGTGAACGATACTATTGTAGCGGTTCATATTTTCGGTGATGGATTTAACTCTGGAGTATCTAATGTAAATCTTTATAAGAGTGGGAATCCACTAATAACAGGTTCAAATATCTCAGTAGTAAATGATAATTATCTGACCTGTGAGTTTGATCTAACAGGAGTTTCAACTACTACTTATAATGTAATAGCAAACACAGATACACTTGATATGTGTTTTACTGTTAATGATTATATGTATCATTTAAACAATTGGGACAGGACAGATCTTGGTTCCGGTGGAAATGAGATGAGAGGAGTATCAGTAGGAGATGGGAATAATGATGGAGAATTAGAAGTCTATGGTGCTTGTCAGGATTATCACATCTATCAATTCAGTTGGAATGGAGTGGGTTGGAACAGAACCGACCTTGGTTCAGGTGGAAGTTATATGTTTGGAGTAGCAGTCGGAGACGGGAATAATGATGGGGAGTTAGAGGTCTATGGAGCTTGTTATGATTATCATATCTATCAGTTCAAATGGAATGGGAGCAGTTGGGACAGTACCGATCTTGGTTTTGGTGGAAGATGGATGAGGGGAGTAGCAGTAGGAGATGGGAATAATGATGGTCTGTTGGAAGTCTATGGAGCTTGTCAGGATAGTAGTATTTATCAGTTTAGTTGGAATGGTAGTAGTTGGGATAAGACAGACCTTGGTTCCGGTGGAAATACGATGAGAGGAGTAGCAGTAGGGGATGGGAATAATGATGGAGTCCTTGAGGTCTATGGAGCTTGTTCGGATTATCATATCTATCAGTTCAAATGGAATGGGAGCAGTTGGGACAGTACCGATCTTGGTTCCGGTTGGTATTCTATGTATGGAGTAGCAGTAGGAGATGGGAATAATGATGGAGTCCTTGAGGTCTATGGAGCAAATGATGATTGGTATATCTATCAGTTCAGTTGGGATGGGATTAGTTGGGACAAGACATATCTTGGTTACGGCGATAATTCGATGTTTGGAGTAGCAGTAGGAGACGGGAATAATGATGGAGAGATAGAGGTCTATGGTAGTGCGGCTTACCATCTCTACCAATTTAAATGGAATGGAGCAAGTTGGGAAAAGACAGACCTTGGTTCAGGTGGAGATTTTATGTCTGGAGTAGCAGTGGGCGATGGGAATAATGATGGAGAGGTAGAGGTCTATGGATCTTGTAATAATAATTATATCTATCAGTTTAAAGTTATTCCTGAGCCAAAGCTGGAACTTCAAGATACAACTTATGATTTTTCTTATACTGCTTTTAATGACACTTCTTTCTGGCAGTATTTAGAACTTCACAATATTGGAGATACTTTTTTAATTATTGACAGTATTAAATCTTCAAATACAGATTTTTCAATATATAATTTTAATCTACCAGATACAATAAATATTAGTGACTCATCTCTTGTAGAAGTAATATTTTCACCGATAGAAGAAGGTTTAATAGCAGGAACACTTGCTGTATATTCAAATGATCCTTTTGAAACACTACAGTATGTTCATCTTCAGGGAATTGGGGATTCAACAGCACCAACTACTGTAAATCTGATATCACCTGCTGACAGTTCTTACTTAAATAATAATAATGTTGATTTTATCTGGACAGCATCAACAGATACACTTGCAGGAATAGACTATTATAAAGTTCAGTTATCTTTTGATTTTAATTTTTTAACAGGTCTTATTGATACAAATATAATTGATACAACAGGAAGTATAAATTTAGTAGACTCAATATATTACTGGCGAGTAAGGGCAATAGACAGAGCGGGGAATGAGAGTTCCTGGTCATTATACCGGAGTTTTGAGGTTGATACAGAAAATCCGGATATTCCATATCTTATCAATCCTGTTGGAGGAAACTTTTATTCAAATGATACAGTAGATTTCAGCTGGACAGTGGTAAGTTTTAAAGACTCTGAGTCACCTATAAGATATGTTATTGAACTTGATACTCTTAACACTTTCACAACACCAATATCAACTGATACTATTGATAACAATACAATAGAGAAAATACTTGTAGAAGATTTTTATTACTGGAGAGTAAAAGCTTTTGACCTTGCAGGAAATGAGAGTCCATTTTCAAGTAATGAAAGTTTTGGAATTGATATAACAGCTCCTTTTATTGATTCAACAACAGTCTGGAATGATACAACTTTTACAGGACCATTTACTGTAAATGTGAAGATAACTGATAATACAGATATTGATACTTGTTTTCTTTATTATAAAAGAGGAGAAGATCCAGGTTTTCAAATAAGTGAATTTACTACAACAGGTGGAAACTGGTACACAGCAGAGATACCACAGGCATATCTAAATCCGGATACTATTAAATATTATATCTATGCAAAAGACATATCAAATCCGGCAAATGAAGCAACAGATCCTTCAGGAGCACCTGCAAATTATTATTCTTTTGTAGTTTCCCAGTCAGGAGTTTATGAGACAACAGAAATACCTGCAATATTTACTTTTTCATATTCTTATCTGTCATCAGAGCAGGTGATATTTAATCTTGCAGTACCAGAGATTAGTGATATCTCCCTGAAGATATTTGATATAACAGGAAGAGAGGTAAGCAGTCTGATCTCAGGACAGCTTTCACCGGCTTTTTATCAGATACCTTTTAGACCTCTATCTAATGGAATATATTTTTATAAACTTGAAAGCCATTATCAGACTAAGACTGGGAAATTTATTATTGTTAAATAAAAGTTATACTAAGGGGACGGTGCTAATTTATTCTTGTCGAGGGGTGGATTCTGGCAAAGCCAGAATAGTGAATTCGTGAGATGTTAGATCTTCCGGGGGTGGGGGAGAGTTGACAAGTCGAAAGGGGGTGGGGGATGATACCATATCATCTTTAGCAAATAGTCTTGACTATTCCGGATTTTTATACTAACATAATAATAATAAAGGGATTCAGATTAAGGAGGTGATGGATACCAATGAAAATTACAGAGAATTGGAGAGAGGAATATCTTGTGTTTAAATTATTAAAGTATTCATCGCTGGGTAAGTTATAGAAGGATGTTTGAACTTCCTCAAGTACAGTATTTATTACTCTGGTTGATAGTCTTTATTGCCCCTTCTCTGGCTATCTTAAAGGTCATGACCAAGTTTAGAATAAAACCCGAGTATTTTTATTTGGCTCTCTTTGGGATATTTGTAATTGCTACCATATTAAGAGCTACTAATATTTACCCTGGAAAGTATGAACCTCTATGGGTGGATCTAAGCACAGCTCTGATATCTGCCATTTTTGCTTTTGTTTTGGGTAAATTCCTATCTTTTACCAAAAATATCTTTTTTCATCTGCTTTTTCTAATAATTATAGCTGTCCCACATTTTGTTTATATCTTAACAGGGGAAGATTTAGGTCACCCCTGGTATATTGGCTTTTAGTGTTTATAGGGTTAGTCTTCCACCTTCTCAAAACTGGTTTCTTAAGGCTAATGTCTTAATCTCGGTGCCCTCTGTGGAATAGTGAAAGGATTCCACCCCGATGTAATAGTAGACATTACATAGGGCAGGTGGGGCAAGCAATCGGGACAAATTTTTAGATATTTTTTGAGTTCGGAGTTCTGCGTTCTGAGTTCTGAGTTGAGAATAAGGTGATGATGCATGATTCTATGAAAGTAGATTAATTTTTATTCCT
>JAGLZA010000250.1 GCA_023131835.1 Caldifarciminota bacterium | reverse complement strand
GGAAAGATTCAAATTTTGCCCAAGGATTTTTATTGGTATCATAGTAATACGGAATTGATGCACATATTTCTGACCATCTGAAAGAATTGTCTGTTATTATCATCGAGCCTGTTGATTGTGCTAAAAACATACTCATTTCAATATTTGGTGTCATTCGTGATATCATCATCTGGTTTGATTTTTCCCCAGATTTATTTGGATTTAAATCAGTTAATGGATCTTGTGCATTCATTCGTTTAGCATAGTCAACTAACATTGATAGCTTTTCGTCTGAAATATCAGGTGATGCTTGTCGAAGAAATTCACGGAGGTTACTATCCGGTAATGAATATATACCCCGTTTGTAGTCTTCAAAGAATAAATTTTCCATTTCTTTGAATGCCTTGTTATCAAATTCTATTAGATCCCGGCGTTTTTCTGCCTCTTTCATCACCGTCATCCTCAATGAATAATTGAAATCCCATGGATCAGGAAAAAAATTAATCACACCGATTTCTACCCAAGGTATTATTGAAAACAAAAACAGCAAGTTTTTTATTGTCTCATTTCTATATTGTTCAGGGTTTTCGATTGGGCTATATTCTTTTTTCATGTTGTTGGCGTTTATAAATGGATTCTGAATTAATATTTCGTCAACATAGAAAGAAAAACATGCTATATTTTTATATGTCACTCGTGGATCTATTATTCCAGTAAACAAAGCTCTCAGAACATTCGAGTCTGGTCTGGGAAGTAGTGACATCAAATCTGTATCAGGGGGCCACAGTGCTGCTATTGCTTTATGAATCTCTACTATTTTATCATCAGTTAAATTTTTACGGACATCATCCCAATCCAAGTTTCCTTTTTTACCCAACCCCAAAATCCCTGTAACGATGTCATAAAAAAATAGATTACGTTCACGAATGCTTAAAACATCACTGGAAGGTCTCTCATCTATGGGTTTTCCTTTACAGCATTTCTTATACTTTTTCCCACTACCACAGGGGCAAAAGTCATTTGCACCTATTTTACCGGTTCTTTTCTTTTTCTTTAAAAATTTTGATTCGGGTCTTCTTCTTCCATATTGATCATAGTAGGAAGATGAACCATCTTTATGTCCGACATATATCTCACCTCCATATTGATAAAGGCTATCACTGGGAGGCAACAACACTTTTCCGCTTTCAGTCCACTCAGCATCCACCACCTTTTCTGGAAAAAGCCATTCCTTTCTTTCTGCGGCTAAAAATCTTCCTGCCCGAAATTTAATTATTCGATTGATATGTGTAACCTCTTCTTCGGATAGCTCCCTTGTATTGATTATGTTGTCATATCTAAT
>JAGLZA010000025.1 GCA_023131835.1 Caldifarciminota bacterium | reverse complement strand
AACACTAACAATATTACATACATGGGAAAATGGTGGACAATACTATTTTGCGGATGAACTCGGTTCTGTATATCTTATAGGATGTTGTGACGAAAAAAGAGAAATTGGGTATGCCGATATGCCTAAGATACGCTTTGATAAACTTGAAGAAGGACATCGCTATAATGTTGAATACGTGTTGAGACAAGGAAATGTAAAGTTGTCTGTGGGTGAGAAGGAGATGGTGAGATGAGAAAAGAAACAGTTAAAAATTATATCCTTGGTAGCATAGTAGCTACTATGTTTATTGGATTTGGCTTTGGGATAGCAATAGCATCAACTATACCTGTAATTTCTTTATGCGGTTTTGTGATGGGCATAACAAGTTTTATTGTGATGTTCATTCTACTAAGAAAGGTTGAAAAATCAGAATATAAAATAAGTGTGATTATAGAAAGGAGATGAACATGAATAAAATAATAGATCGAATAATACACACACGCGTTTATTTGCATCGTGGAGGTAAGACCGTAGAGTATTACAAAGGATCGATATTTTTTAGTAGGTGGATTTTGCATTTGTATCGGATACCTGAATCTGATGTTCCAAAGGAATTAAAGGAAAATGAACAAAAAACGTAGAGAATATATTTGTACTGGTGCATTAATGGCAGTTGGTATACCTCTTTAAGATGAAGCTGTAAATATGATTGAAGATTTATAGGTTTATTTTTTAAATAGAATTAGGAAAAACAAATTGATGCCTAAAGAAGAAAAGCCATGGTCTAATATGACCGAGGAGGAATGGAAAATTGAATGTAAAAGGATACAAAAGATACAAGCGAGACATTATAGTGGTTTTGGTGAGAACACACAAAAAACTTTTGAATAGGTTATTATGGAGGATAGAGTAAAATGAATAATTATTTAAATGAATTAAATAAAATAACTAAGTCAGATATGATAGCGGTTTTAACCGTGTTTATAGGGTTGATTGGTCTCATCGTAGTTTTTAGCGGTTTAAAGATAGTTGGGAATATAGTAATTTGGTTTGCTTGTGCTGTGCTTTTTGTTGTGTGTTACATGGATAAAACCAAAAAGAACAATGAGAAATAGTGATTTTTAGGAGTTGTTTATAAAGTATGATTTACTTAGATAGAAGATTCAAACGAATGATATTTACGTTTTATCTGTGTTTTGTTGATGGTTTTGTTATAGAGTGGAGGCAGAACGTAAACAGAAAAGAGAAGATTGTTGGGATAGGAAATTTCAACCAGCAAAAACGCTATTACAAATACAGAAAGAAGGGGTTCAGCGATGCTATGTATAGAAGAATGGTGAATTTAAATAAAAACAATGAATAAGGAGAGTAAGAAATGATGGAAGTACTTATTACCATAGGGAAATTATTTTTAGCAACACTGTTGTTATATGTTATAGCATCCAAATTGCTCAAAGATGATACAACTATCTAAAGAAAGGGAAAATAAAAAATGATGGAAGAACTTGTAATCATAGGAAAATTACTTTTGGCAACTCTGTTATACCTTATGGCAATCCAACTGTGTATGAAATTACGTAACTATATAAGGCAAAAGAAAAAGGAGAGAAAACAAAATGGCATTACATAGACATACTATTGAACCTGCATATCATTTAAAGTATGAAGTACTTGATAGGGATGGAGGATTGATTGCGGGTTTTGTGAAGTATGAAGATAGAGAGTTATTTATTATTGTTAATGAGGAGGAAGAGAATAATAAGCGATTAAGGGAGCGAATATATAGATTGAAAAAGGAGTAAAAAATGAGAACAACATATAAGATAAGAAAACGTAGCGACCCAAACGGCAATACCTTTTACCAACTAACTATCCCACGTGAATGGATAGAACAAACACGTGCGACCGAGATACAGTTTAAAAATGGAGAAAACAATCAGCTAATCATAGTACCTGTTGCGTTTAGTGATAGTATCTCTGTTGAGCAACAGGATAGTAGTAAACCAAAATTAAAACCCGACCGAACTGTAGACGAGCGAATGGAGGATTTGTTTTTTGGTGATGACATAGAAAACAAGAGTGAAGGATATTTAGAGAATCTGGACCTTGTTGATGAAGCGAATAAAAAGTATAAAAAACAAGAAATAAAGGAGAATTGAGGTAAGAGAAATGGAGATAAATCAAGATGGTAAAGATTGTGTTATAACTCTTTATGGAGAGACCAGATGCCTAAGTGATTGCAATTGTATAAAACTAGCAAATACTTTGTATGGGTTACCTGGAATGAAATATAATGAAGAAGATATGAAAAGGTTTGGATTAAAGATAAGAGAGTAGGAATAGGAGGTAAAAATGAGAAATAGAAAAGAAATAATGGATGAAAGTAGTCCAAAAGGTTGGAGTTTGGAATCAATAAATACCAGCTTCATTTTAGAGGTGCTTTTAGATATACGTGAATTATTGGAAGATATAAAGGAGGAATAAAATGACAAGTAGAGGAAGTAAAAAGCATGATAGAGCAACCAAGAGTGGTAGAGCTGTAAGGAAGCATATCCGTAACCAAATTGCGGAATACGGTCTAAGACATGGTATTAAGGATTTACGGAGCATACGGAAATCTGTAGCCAAGTGATGAGTCAATTTTTTGTTTAGAAATAAAAAAGAGGAGGAGAAATGAAAATATATCCATGGAGTTTACCAAATAAACCTATTTGGGTAGTAGTTAATCCTATTTCACATGAACCCTTTTATAAACAAACAGATAAATGTTTTGAGACAAAAGGTGGTGCAATAGAATATGCTAGACAACGACTTAAGAGGTTACCACCATATACTAAGTTAGATGTATTAAAGATCGAAAGAGGATGGTCTATTTATAATGAGATAAAATGACTCAAACTTCACTCTTGTCTTACTCAGATAAAACCGTAGATTTCAACCACCTAACCCGTACAGAAACCTTCACCGCTTACAACAAACGTGGCATCCCGTTTGATGGTAGTGTTAGTGCACAGATCATCCCATTTAGCAATTTGGTTTTCTCTCCATTGTCGCAGTTAAAATGTGTGACTTGTGGGATGTACGGTCGTAATATGGGTTGCAATCCAAAAACAGCACCATACTATGTTTGGAGGGAACAACTAAGTAAGTATAATTTCTTCCTTTTGGTTATAGGTAAGATAGACGTAAGAGCACGAATTGAGGATAATCTAACTTTAATTAATTCGGATTGGCGAGCGAAATACTTTGCCGGAAATGAAGGGAGCAATGTGTTAAAGAAGCGTGTTAAGGATCGTAGAGTGGAAACCTTAAACTATCTTTCGTTTTTTGGTAAGATCGAAACACTGATAGAAGGAGGTGGTGATAGAAGCAAAAAAAGTTGTTCTCTTGCTTTACATTCACCCGAAGCAATCGGTATTGATCTCTACTCCATGCTACCTATGGAAGTACCACCCATAGACACCTATTACAGTGTATCAATGGTGTACGGAACCTTAAACCACGACTTCACCCCTCTAAACCTTCCCAAACGAAACCAAACCACCGACCATGTATTAAACCTTAATAATGTTGTAAAGGTATACGACGTGAAGGATATTTGGCAGCCAGATATAAGCAAAGCACGATGTGAAACATGTAAACTTAAAACACCTTTCTTATGCAACCGTGATCGCTATAGGGATGACGACCTATACCAAACCATTAAAGACTGGAAACTCTACGTAATCAGATTAAAAAACAGTATCAAGACAGTCAAAGGCATCAAGGAGTTGCATAACTACCAGTTAGAAGCACACAGACAAGGTTACTGGGAGAGCTTTCAGCTCCTTCCGTTCCGATGTCCGATCCATAAGGATTGTAGCTTAAAAACACATATGGAAGGTGGGTATTTGGAAATACAAAATCGGGCGATCCCGTTATGCATAAGTTATTTCAATTTGAAAGTAGAAGAGAGAGGTGTGTTTTTAGGGTATTTGTTAGTTTAGGAAATAGGAAAAATGAGAAAAAATAAGATAAGAATAGAGGAGCAATTAATAGTACCAGCAAAATTAGAGGCAAATTTTGATATATTACTGAGTATAAAAAATGATATCAGTTACATATGTGTTGCTAGAACAAAAATATTAGATGCAGTTAGTGAAAAAGTCCTACCAGAATTAGAAAAAATCATAAAGGCACAAGTTAAAGCAAATGGGCAGTGCATAATTAGGCATGAACAGCACATCGGTGACCATTGGATAGTATTGGAAAATAAGGAGGATGCGAAAACACAGAATCTCTTTGATTGGATAATAGAATAAAGAGATATAATTAATTTTTTTTCAAATAGAGAATGAAAAAAGATAAGGTAAAACTGTGTTTAAAATGCTCAAAATATTAGATATATTCTGTAGCCAAATACCACTAAAACATAACCCAAAGATAGGAGACCTTTGTACAAGACCATACACCGCACATAAACACGGATGCCCAAATTACAGTAAACTACCAGACTGCCCTCCTGAAGCACCGTACGTAACCGATATCATAGATACAACAAGAGAAGTCTATACAGTGGCCATGAAGTTTGACTTGGGTGAGCACGTAGCCAACCTAAAAGTGAACCACCCCGATTGGTCTTTCAGACAACTGCACAACTGTCTATACTATCAGCGTGGTGCAAGAAATGTATTGTTTAAGTATGCTGAAGATTGTCTAGAAATGTCGGGTAGAGTAATGCTTAAGAAACCAGAGGCTAACGGTATCAATGTCATGGCGATGCTACGTAAGGTAGGGATAAGGTCAAAGTTTCCAGTGGATAGTTACGTGTGGTTTGTGGTGATAGTAGGTTATCAATAAACTCAAAAGTATTTATGTGCACAGATCAATATAATATATAGTGAATTAAAAAATAATTTAGCGCGATATTTTTCAGCGGGATTTAGTATGTGAGTTAAAATGAAGACATTCATCCAGCCTATTGGAACCCATTGCACAGGTAAATCCCGTGTGATTAGTTCCATTGCATTAAGTTACAACATAAACCTACGACGCCAGCTATGGAACCAAACAAACCCAGACAAAACATGTTTAGTTCTCGGATCCTACTCTAAGAAACGTAGCGGAATCTACACAGGTGGTTTCGATGCGTATTCTGTAACCACTGACGAGCGTCACAAACTAATACGTGAACTTTGGGAGAGCGACTACGATATAGCCATGACCGAAGGTTTCATGATAGTCTACTTTAATACCTTTGTGAATTGGTATAAGGAATTAGAACCTAAACGCAAGGTTATCCTACTCTACCTTGATACACCTTTAGAGCTAATCAAAGAGCGGTTAGTAATACGTAGCAAGGGAAAGCAGTGGACTAAGAAGCGTGAAGGACACGTGGTTGGCAAATTAGAGGTGTGTAAGAAGACTTTGGAGTTGGTTAAGGATGATGATTTCTTTGTGGTGAAGAAGTTTAAGAACGAGACCGAGGAGGATTTGGTAGAGATTCTGAAGTACGTGGAAGCTGAGACAGGAATAAAGATGAAGCAATATAAGACAAAGGATGATATCACGGATTTGTCAAGGTGGATGCTGTAAATTCAAAAGTATTTATATAGGTAGTATATAAGTGTTATTAGAGGTTAAAGATGGGAGGTGAAAAACAAAATGGATCCAATAATAAAAGAGGCAAGAAGAAGATTGATAGCAATGGGTATTAAAAAAGTCTCTGTTATGCTTAGAAAAAGACAAAAGTATTTTTTCGCTAAACCAATAAAAGGTGTTTTTGATAAGGTTATAATTGTGTATTATCCAAGGACAAAAAAAGAAAAAAGCATATACAAAAAAGTGTTTGGTTCTTTACCAGAGGATCCTTCTTTTTTTGGTTATGAGGGAGAAGATATTGGTGGATATTATTATGAAGATATTAAGAAGAGATTTTCGAGATAGTTTTGATATAATAAAATGAGAAAAGGTAGGATGTATATAGTATATAAAGGACGTAGTAAATACTCAATATCATCATATTATGTAGTTTGCTAAGGAAAATATGATAGTAAACTCAAAAGTATTTATGTGCATAGTATATATAGGTAAATAAAATGGAAAAAATAAATGCAGACATAGAAGTTTGTAATAGAAAAGGAGAAACTATTGAAGTGATAAACAGAAACATACGAGAAGGTATAGAAGGAGATTTGAAAGGAAAAAAGTTTGTAATATATAAAAACAAAAAATATGCTGTTCATAGAATCGATGGATTTCTTGAAATATATCCTTGGGGATTCAAATAATATAAAAAAGATGAAAAAAGCAAGTAAGGTAAGTGTTTAATAGCAATTGGTATGTTATATCTTAAAGATTAGGTTGGATTAGTAAAAATGTGCGGTATATTAGGAGCTTACTTTCTTAACAAAGACCCCGAAACACTCACCTTCACAAAGAAACTAATAACAGAACTCAAAATACGTGGATGTCATTCATTTGGCATAGCTTATTACAACAACCACTCAATCGAAGTAACTAAAAGTTTCGAGTTAAATCCCGACGAACTCGTCGATGCTTTTGTCCAAAGCGGTAGCGACTGTTTTATCTACCATAATCGCTACAGCACAAGTGGTGATTGGCACGACATGAAAAATAACCAGCCGATTGTGGTGGATGGTGTGGGTGCGATTGCTATGAATGGCGTTTTAAGTATGAAAAAGATGGAGGAGTTCCAAAAAGATTTTAATGTTGTATGTAATTGTGATAACGATGCAGAGGTGTTCCTAAGAAAAATTGAACAGGGTATTAATTTAGTTGATTTTCTTAAGAGTCAAAAGGAATGTAGCTTTTCAGCTACACTACTATTAGACAATAAAATTTATGGGTTACGGAATAACAAAAGACCACTTTATAAGTTTAACTTTAAGGATAAGGCACTGTTTTTAGTTTCAACACTCGATACGATAAAACGTGCAGGTGGTGCATGGAAGGAAGCTGAGACTATTAAACAATTTAAAATGGTGGGTTTAAATGAAGGACTATAATATCAAAAACTATACCAAAGAGCGATGGGATGGGATGAAGGATTACATAGCAAGAATGATTTACAACAACGAGTGTGATCCTTCATATCCATGCTTAAATTACATTTGTGACAGATTGGAGTTAAATCTAGAGCAAAGGTACTGGCTTGCTTATCTCTACTCTTTGACATATTGTGCACCATCTGCTTACTATATATTTAATGAATTTCCTGATGCAGAGAATGTGAATGTTCAGAGAATGGAAAGGTGGTGGAGAGCAAACAAAAGTAAGATTCTATTTCAAAGTGATAGAGCAAAGGTTAAGAATTTTGATAAATTTGTTCCTTCATATGTGAGTTACCACGAGTTGGTAGGTGATAGCCAAGTTGAGTTTTTCAGGAAGTTTAAGAGCACAAAAAACTTAGAACAGAGGTATAACGAAGTTTATAGGGAGACATCGAAGATATACTATTTTGGTAGGTTTACTTTATTTAATTATTTGGAATCTTTAAACGAAATAACTGATTTGGAACTTAGACCTACTGGACTTAATTTAAGAGAGGCAGAGAGTTGTAGGAATGGGCTTTGCTATGGGTGTGGATTGGACGATATGATTACTCTACATCACAAAAAACCAAAAACACCTATAAATTATGATTTGCTCCAAGATAAACTTTTACAACTAAAAAAAGAATTACAAGAAGAAAATCCAGAGCTTAATATTACTTTTTGGAACATAGAGACTGCATTATGTTCCCTAAAAAAATTATTTTGGTCCACTCGGTATTTTCCGTATTATATTGATAGACAATTAGAAGAACTAAATACTATGGAATCTAACATAAAGGACGGAGTCGAATGGTCTCTACTTTGGGATTTTCGCAGTGAGTTCTTCGATCCATGGTTCTTGGGTGAGCTGAACGGTTGGAAAGGTATACGAAAAGAAAGGATGAACATATTTAAGGATACAGGTAGGTTGGTGGGTTTCTTTGAGGAGGAACCGCCAATACCTAAGCAATATTCGAGGAAGGTAAGTTTTCCATCTATTGGAAATGTGTATGAGAGTAATATGTTGGTAGTGTAGTCTGGTAACATAGTGAGTTTTTCAGTAAACTTAAAAGTATTTATAGTGGTAGTATATAAGTAATATTACAAGTTTAAATTAGGAGGTGAAAACTATGACAAAAGGAAAGTCTATTGTTGTTTGGTTTGGACAAAAATGGCGTATGGATGAAGGTGAAACTGTAAATTCAATAATAAGGCAAGTTAGAGGAGGTGAAATAATGTTTGATGCACCTGATTACATAAAAATTACAGATGCAAATCAATGATCTCTAACAAAAGTAAAAATATAAATAAAAATATATAGATGAGTATTTTTAAAAAATCATCATCTTCAAAAAAGATATTTTTCACTTAAATAAAATTTTGAGGATGAGTGGGTTTTTCTTTTTTTGAGTTTAATATTAATTTGTTATGAATGTTATAAAGAATTATATTTTTGAGCAGGAGCCACCAATACCTAAACATTATTTATGGAAGAAATGTCTATGAGGAACAAAAATGAAAAAATATTCATCTAAGGATTTTACATATGGTGCTGAACTCGAATACGCTGATGTGTATCGTTTCAACAAACTACCAGAAGGATGTAAATGGAACGAAAGAGATTATAGTATCGTAAATTCAAATGGTATTGCTAACGATCCAAAAGGGGAACTATGGAAATTTGGTGGCGAAATTAATACCAGACCAACCAATACTATCGATGAACAAGTAGAAGTAATAAAAGAGATAAATGGGTTGTTGTATCCAAGACCTACCATTAATTACAAATGCAATCTACATATTCATATTGGTGTTCCTGGCTTGGATGAAGACATAGAAGCATGTAAAAAACTCTTACGATATATTGATAAATACGGTAGAGAGGCATTTGAAATAGCTGATAACTTACCAATAGTGAAACGTCAGGATTTTGAAAACGAAGAAGCATACAAAGGTGCAAAAAAAAGGTTACAACGTAACAAAGTTAGTCACCAGCAAATGTTGCCAAAGGATAGGGTGACTGAAGCTCTTAATGCTACGACCATCAAAGGTTTTTTTCTGGCACATGCACCACAAGACAAATATGGTAATCGTTCATGGTTCATAGCACCTCGTCCAGGAATAAACCTACGTCAATTACAAGAAACTAAAACAGTGGAATTTAGACATTTTTATCAAACGTTAAATTTGGATGAGATAAGAAGTTGTTTTATATGGTGTAGAGAATTTATGGATAGTGCTTTAAATAGTCAAAAAAGACCAAAGGATATAATAGCGGAATATCCTAACTTATCATTTCCTACCCCTGTAAAATACGACCACGGATTACATACCTTATTTAAAAAGACAAATCTCGATAAAAATTCAAGAGAAAAAGTCAAAGAAGAACTTAAAAAACTCATAAAATATCATAACATCTTATTTGTCTGTGTGGGCAACATAAACAGATCACCAGCTTGTCAAGTCATTATGGAACACCTCAATAACCTTATTAATATAGATTCTGCATGTTTAAGTGATAAAAATGGTGGATTAATTACCAGTAAGAGGATGATACAGGCATTGGAAGAAAAGGGATTTGACTACTTTGAAATCCGTTCGAAATTCCTTACTACCGACATAATCAATTGGGCTGATGTTATCTTCTATATGGATAATGCCAACTATAAACGATTGAATGAGCAATTTGGCAAAAATCCAAAATATGTTCCTATTGTTAAATATAGTAGTAACAGCATCGGAAAAATACCTGATCCTCATTTTTTCAAAGGTATCGAGATGCACAAGAAAGTTGTTGATTTGGTTTTTGATTGTTGTCAAAACATAGTAAAGGAGTTAAATGAGATGCAAGGAGATTCATGTAAAGTAAATTTAGGAAGATGGATAAATGACGAATAATCCTTATTCAGTCCAGATAGAGCCGACCTGGGGTTGTAACAAAAAATGTAAATTCTGCGCATGGACTTATCAAGAAGACAAGACAGTAAAATTCATGCATCCTGATACAGCGAGACTAATGGCTATCGACTTAAACAAATGGTTCGATGGAAAAGGAAAACGTATAGAATTAGCTATGATTGGCGAACCGTTACTAAACAAAAAGTTACACGAAATAATAATGAATATCAGAGATAACTATCCGAAATGTCAAATAACGCTAACGACCAATGGTGACCTTCTACGAAGAAACAACCATAGTTACGATTTAAAGTACGACAAAATAACTAGCTACTTTAATGATGGTATAAACAGACTACTAATTGATACGTATGACGGACACGACCAGCTAATGAATTATTACAACCAGTTATGTAATTATGATATACCAGTATGGGATTACTACAAGAAAATTGACGAGGGTGAGATCTTTCCAGTCTACGGATACAAGAATAACCACCATAAGATGATAATTTTGATGGATAATCTGGGTTCGCAAAGCGGACGACACGTGATACGAACAGCATGGAATTATGCAGGTAACATTAAGAAACCTGTAAAGTTTGGTAAGCATATGGTAACAATTCCGAAAGAACCACCAAAGAAAAATTGCACAAGGATTTATCGAGAATTAATTATCAGACACGATGGTGCAGTGGGTCTCTGTTGTCTGGATGCTTCAAGGGAATTAGTGTTGGGTAAATTCCCAGAAAATAGTTTACATGATATTTGGTTTTCAAGACCTTTTGAAATAGTCAGGAAGTTCCTTGCAGAACGTAAAAGGGTGTTTATGCCGTGCAGTGTTTGTGATTATTGGGGTGGTGGTAGACAAGGACTAATTTACAAACAGAAACCTGATTTTGGTGATATGACAGAGGATGCACTTTTAGAAGAGTTAGACAATTTCTATGGGAAGTATAGTAACATGATAAGGTTCCCTAAAATAAGGAATAAAGTTGTACAGACCAAACTAGAGGTATAAAAGATGACAGGAGATTTTTAAGATGTATAGTCAAAGAGGTAAAGAGATAGGAGAACTTGTAGAACGTAAGAATAAGGCATATGGTGATTCATTTGCTAAGAGTGGTGATATCCTACGAATACTATATCCAAACGGAATTAAACCTGATCAATACGATGATGTTTTAGCGATAACACGTATAATAGATAAGCTGTTTAGGATAGCAACCGATAGGGATGGTTTGGATGAAAGTCCTTGGGAAGATATAGCGGGTTATTCGATTCTCCGTGATGCACAACTAAGAGGGAGAGTTAAGTAAGTAAGATGAAAATAAAAAAACAACAAAATTTAGATGATAAGTTCACTAAGGAAACAGCAAAGATTAAATGTGAAATTTGTGGCAAGGAGTTTGAGAAAATTACAAGTACGCATTTAAAAATGCATGATATAACTATGCTTGAATATAGGGAGAAATTCCCTAATGCTTCATTGGCATCAGATGGTTATCGTAAGAAAATAAGTGAAGCACTAACAGATAAAGAACCAACATCTAAAATGATAGAAGGGCATAAAAGAGCACCCGAAAAAATAAGTAAGACATTAACAGGAAGACATCTTACAGATGAGCATAAACAACATATAAGTGATAATCATGCAGATCAGTCAGGTGAAAAAAGTGGTATGTGGAAAGGCGGAATTTCAAATTTACCTTACTGTGAGAAATTCGACGATGACTTAAAAGAACGAGTCCGAAACTTCTTCGGTAGATGCTGCTACGTATGTGGTATGAACGAGACTGATAACGGTCGCAAGCTCGACGTACACCACGTCAACTACAATAAAATGGTATGTTGCAACGACGTAAAGCCCTTGTTTGTCCCGCTATGCAGAAGTTGCCATGGAAAGACCCAAAAAGACCGTGAGTACTGGGAGGAATTTTTCACCGTAAGCATAAACTATCTAACAAATGGTGAATGTTTTACAAAAAAGGAAAAAGAAAAATGAGAACAAAAAATTTAGACGCAAGAAAAATTCAAAAAATAATTAAGGAGGAAAGGAGGGGAAAGAGGAGTTCGTTATGTTGAATGGAACAAACAAATGGCTCATTTAGCATATAGTCAAGCGTATAGTGGGTATACTTGTTATTTACTTTGAAGCGATTCACATCTTTTTATTATAAAAAAAGAGAGGAGGTAAAAATGGAAAAGAAAGAAATAACACCTGTAAATATAAGACAACTAACAGAGACACAAACAGCCACTGTTCTAAAGAAGTATTTTTCTTTGACACCAATTGACTATGTTATTATAGCATTACTTATGATATGGGGTGGTGCGTTGTTAGCAGTGTTTGTTCGTTGGTTGGTGGTTACATACGTGTTGTAGGATTTAGGAGATAAAAATGAGTGAAGTATTTAGTGAGAAAAATAAGAAACAAGATAGTCTGCATATCAAAAAATGGTATAAGGAGAATTATGGTGTAGATCCAATTAAATTAAAATTACCATTTAAAGAAGTTAAGAACCCTTATTTTTCATCTGCTGCTCCTATGAAATTATGGGATGAAAAGGATGTCCTTCCATTTAAGAACGAAGCAGGAATAAAAAGATATAGTGAGAGAAGCAATGCAGGAAAGAAAGCTTTTAAGACAAGAAAAATACGTATGATAGAATGGTTTAAGCAAGTTAAGAGTGGCAAACCAAGGGTGCTTGAGATAACAAGAAGACTATGGGAGATAGGTGAGCAAATTAATCAACTTCATCATTTAAAAGAGGAATGTAGGAATACCGACCCTACTTATGATCCTCATGAGTTTTGGGAGTTTGGTAGTGAGCATTGTGAGGATTGCAAAGAGAAGTCAGATGAACAATGGAATTTGAGAGAAGAGCGTGAGGAGTTATTTGGTGAATTAGAAGTAGTATGTAGTGCAGATAAACGAACAATTCAAGTAGCAAGGAAGTATTATCGTAATGAGGAGGTAGACAAAAAATGAGCAAACTACTAAAAGAGATAGCATATGTCTTAGATAACGACGAGATGACAGCGGTAACAGGATTAGAACCAGACATTCTCATAGATATACTTAAACGTAACGTAGATTTCAGCTATCGTATAGTTACACCCGCTTTGATACCAGTCACCCAAAAGGATAATACTTTCTGGTACGACAGAAACTTAGTAGATCGTTTTCTATTTAGAGATCACATTAATTTTAAGGTTTACCTACCAAAGAAGGAAGCACCTCTATTAATATGTGATTTAGAAAAGCATCTGACTTTTATTGTAGCACCAGATGGAGGTAAAAATGCAAACAAGTATAGAGGGAAATAGGATACAGTTCAGTAAGAGTTTTGATGAAGCGACACCAGAGGCAATAGACAGAGCAGAAAAGCACGGATGGGAAGTAGAGGTAAACGGTGGTGAGCAGATGGTATACTTTAGTAAGGAGGTAAAGCAAAAATGACATTACTATCAAGAGTGTGGGATAAGAAGCAAAAGAAGATGATTTATGATTTTTTCATAGATTGTGATGGTATCGTCTTCAAGAGACAACCTGATTATTTTGCATTACAACCAGAGGATATTGAAGTGATGTATGCTCCTGGACTAAGAGACAAGGACAATAAAGTAATATATGCAGGAGATATAATTGCGAAATTTAACCTTATAGATCCATATTTCCGATCACCAGTAATTCTTTATTATGGTGCTTTTGGATACGTAGATGATAGTACACATAGATTTATCTCATTTGCTGAGAATTACTATTTTGAGTGGACAAATGGAAAATCTCAAAAAATAAAAGTAGTGGGTAATATCTATGAAAATCCTGAATTTATGAAGGAGGTACATAAAAATGCCAATACACGAACTTGAAACCATTGAAGGAATGGAACTATGGTTAGCGAACTTTGCGAAATCCGACCGCTACATAATTTGCGTGACGTCAGCGAATGAGGTCATAGCACAACCGTCAAAAACCAGCCGTCCGTTAATCTACGGTTACATTAAGGTGGCTGATATAGAGAAGCTAAAGACACTGCTAAGGAAGATTAAGGAAGCGGGATACACGATGATAAAGGTGAAAACATTCACTTGGGATACAGAACGTGCTCCATTGCCTAGAGGAGGATTAGTATGAGTAATAACATATTACCTTTTTGTGAATGTGGTTGTGGTGGAAGAGTAACCAAACCTGGGAATAGATTTATTTGGGGACATAATAATTCTAATAATGGTAAAACCCGTAAAAAAGAAACAATTGAAAAATGGAGAGTATCATATAAAAAGACATGTGAAATCAATCGTAAGAATCGTCCAAAACCAGAAGCTAAGTTATGTGAATGCAAATGTGGGGGATATGCAAGTCCTGGAAAAAGATTTATTTCAGGGCATAATAGTAGAGGACATAATTGTGGAATCGAGAATGTAATGAATGATCCAGAAATAAGAAAAAAACAAAAAGAAAATGTTAGAAAGGCTATGAAAAAACCTGAAACCCGTAAAAACATAAGTGATGGATTAAGAGGAAAACCCAATCCTAAATTAAGTGATTGGTTGATGACACCTGAAGGGAAAAAACAGCGGTCTGATTTAGGAAAAAGAATGTGGAAGGATCCAGAATATAGGAAAAAGACTAGTGAATCAATATCTAAGGGTAAAAGTGGGAAGAGAACATCACCAGGAACTGAATACAAACCAGGACATTCACCAAATACACCCAATTCTAAGTTTTCTACCGAGTTAGGTCATGTTGTAAGAAGCAAAGTAGAGAAGAAAGTTTGCATAAAACTAAAACAAATTGGCTTACAATATATTTATGAAGAGGGGTATTCTATAAAAAATTCAAAAAAGATATATCCAGATTTAACAGTTAAAAACAAAAATATAGTTATAGAAATTAAAGGTGCTGAATATTGGATGGGAAAAAGATTTAGGGAAAGAATTATAGAATTTAGGAATTTACATCCTACATATAAGTATATTTTAATTTCTCCTTTTGTTGATAACATAGAGACGTTTTGTGATTTTCATATAGATTTGAAAATGTTTTTAACTAATATGGATAATGAAGTAGAGAGATTACAGAGTTATTTGGTTAGTTGTGGTGTTCAATTAGAGGAATAAATATGACCCAACCAAACGGTAGAGATCAAACCAAAAGTGACATACTATCACTACTAATAACCAAACATGACACCTCGTGCTCGGTAGCCAATTTACGAGCTGAGATTGACAAAAAAGCAAAGAGGATTGGTTTGAAACCAAATGAAAGAACGGAGTTGATTTTGGAGATGAGAAGGATAATAGAGGTAAGAGAGATGGTTAAAGAAGAGGAGATGAGCGAGTAAATGACTAAAAGAATAGCGTACTGTTTCAATTGTAAACACGAGATAGAGGTAAACCTCGGATCTGAGTTGTGTCCTCTTTGTGGTAGTGATAATTGGAATTTTCCACCTAAACGGATGGAGGTGAGCAAATAACATGAAAAGAAAAACAAAGGTAGACGTATATGTTTTTTCTGGTAATGCAGTTGGTAATGTAATAATAGAGATAGATGCGATAGAAGAAGGCGACTTAAAAAAAGAAGCTATTTTTCTGCATCAGCTTTTGTTTGATAACTTACCAGAGAAGACGTATGATGAGTTGGTGATACTTATGAAGGAGATGGATAGGTGAGATGAGAAAAGAAGAGTGTGATAAAAAGCAGCTTATGAAAGATCTACGTAAAGCTGAAAAGAAAAGGGATGCACAAAAGGCAGCATCTATTATACAATTATTAGTAGGATGTGAGAAGATAAAAAATGATAGATAATTTGTTTACTACCGAGATAGGTTCAACTATATGGTTAATGAGACATCCTAAGTCGGATACTGATTTATTTCGTGTATATGTAGCATCAACTGAAGAGATACTTAAAGGAACAGCAAACACACGATCAAAGTTTATACAAAAAGATAATACGGACATAACACTACATGAGATAGGTAAAGTGGTAGGGCAGCTATTAAAAGGAAACTTTAACTTTTTTGTTGGTGTGATGTCACCTTTAACTATATCGGTAGCAAGGCAACCATTGACAAAGTTTTATTTGGATTTACAGAACATAGTAAAAGAGAACGTAAGCAAAAACTGCTATCATTCAATTCATGGATTAGCCGTGCATAACTTTAAAAAGTATGTTTATAGCGGTAAGGATGACAGTGAACGTAGGTGCAATAAGATTCTAAGGGTGTTGCAGTTTGGTAAGACTTTATTGGATACAGGTAAATTTGAGTTCACACCATTTAAAGGTGGTACACCAGATGATATCATTGAGTGGATAGATTGGCTCAATGAAGCATATAAATACTCACAACTACCAGAAAAGCCAGATGATACATTCTATCGTGATTGGTTATATAACCTAAGGTTATATGAATTAAAATGTAGTAATATGAAGAGGTATGTGGAATGACATGTATGGAAGTAACCTGTCCTAAGTGCGGAACTAAGTATCTACGAGGTGTTTTTGACGGTGGGTGTCCAAAATGCAGTATGTTTAAGACAAAAAGTTGGTATGGTATTAAGGAGGATAAAAATGAGTAAATGTGATGCTGATATAGTAATTAGGAGAGCAGGAGGTTTACATAACTCCTGGTTTAAATGTCAACTCGAAAAAGACCATAAAGGAAACCATAAATTTGAAGGAAAAAGTGAAGGTAAGCTATTCAGAGTTGAGTGGTGGGATGAATTACCTGTAATTGAAGAACTTGGTGATATGTATAAAGAGGATGGATTATTATAAAGGAGGAAAAAAGAAATGGATAAAAAAGAAAGAAAAATGCGGTTGGAAAACCACGTAGCGTACTTCGATTTAGTGGATACGATCAAAGAGATGTCTTTGAATGCATTAGATCAAAACCTCTCTGTTAGTGACATAATATCTGTATTGGATCGCGTAAAAGTTGTGTTGCTCCAACAGGAAGTAATGGTAATCATGGATGAGACAAAAAACAGTGAGTCAGATGAGGATTCAGACGACGGGTCTGATGATGATATGAAAGAAATGGCAATAGGAGTTCCACAGGAGGGTTTAGCGTCAGTACCATTTGTAGATCCTGTAGAAGCAACAAGAGGGATGTACAGCTAAGATAATTTAGAGGTATAGAAATGAAATTAATACTTTATTTTCTGGGTAAGATCCAGAACGAAGAACTAAGAGAAAAATACATAAACCTCTATAATGCTATAGAAAAAGATTTTGCAACCGCTCCAGCTGCAGTTAAGTATCATCACAACTGGTAAGGTGGTCTATACACTCATACGGAACAGGTGATTAACATAGCAGTGAATTTATTCAATAAGTGGGAAGATGAACTAAACGTGAAACTAGATGATATCATCATTGTCTCGTTTATCCATGATTTAGATAAGATGTATAGATACGAGTTACGACCGCTATCTGAAAAGAAAGTAGACAAACCTTTTTATACGTACAAACGTAAAGAAAGAGCAACGTATCCACCTGAGATGGATGTTTTGAGAATCTTAGCTGAACATGGTATTTCATTAACAAAGCAACAAACAGAGGCACTTGCATGGCATCACGGTGGATGGAGTGATGCTTCAAAGACGTATAAAAGTAATTCTCAGTTAGCGGCTTTTATTCATGTTGCGGATTTATTCTCCGCAAGGGTACTTAAAAAAGTGAGATAAGAAATGGAAGAAAAATGTGAGATGTGTGGTGTTAAAGCGTACAAGGAACTAGAGACGCCTGATATGGGCACGGTAACAATGTGTAAAGAATGTTATGAATCATATACGGGATTTTGTGAGAAAGGTGAAGAAAAATGATAAAAAAAGTTAAAGAATTTTCTATTGGAGATATAGTAATACATGATAAGAAAAGATGTGAAATAGTAAGATTTCCAACGAGGTATTCAGTGTATATTAAAAATTTAGAATATATTCCTGGTGATTTTTCTACAGCAAAAGTTTCTATCAGAGAGATCAAAAAGAAATGAAAGGTGGAAAAGATGAATAAATACCAAGCAAATGAGCTGTCTATTGAGCTTACACACAGATGTGTCTGCGATTGCATTTTTTGCAGTTCCAATGCAGTCTGTATAAGTAACCAATGTGGGGATGAGACCAAAAATTGTAATAGAGAATTATCACTACCTACAATTAAGAATTTGCTTTATGAAGGAAGACAAATAGGAGCGTCTACATTTAGTTTAAGTGGTGGTGAGCCATTAATTTATCCAGACCTCTGGAAAGTTATGGACTATGCACAGAGTTTAAACTACAAATTCTTACTCTATACATCTGGTTCAGAACTAAACAAAGACAATGAGATAATACCAATGAGTCATGAAACAGTGAAAAGATTACAAACCTACAAAAACATTGAAGTTATTGCTGATATGCAAAATTGTGAAGAGAAAAAAGTAGATAACATAATGGGAGTGGATGGTGCATTTGAAAACGTAAAAACAACCATAAGTAGGTGTATAGAAGCTGGAATTAACGTAAGCACGCATTTCGTGCCGATGGCTATCAACTATAAGGATATTGTAGATACTGTAGACTTTCTTGAAGGTATGGGTGTTTCAAAGGTTTCTTTTCTTCGTTGGGTTAAGCAGGGGCGTAGTATGGAAACACCAGAGAAATTTGAACTAAGTAAGAAGGAGTTTATGGAATTGCAGTATACTCTGTTAAAGTTAAAAGAAGAAGAGAAGAATGGTGGCATAAACATAAGAATCGGTATTCCACTTGATTTTACTTTTTTAATTAGTGATAAGAGGGAACCTGTGGTTTGTAGGGGTGGTGCAAGAGATCCTATTTGCATACCAAATGAGGATGGGACTTCAAGTATTCATGTTTGTCCATCGTGGAAAAAGTTAGATAGGTTTAGAGCAGGACTATTCACAAAAAAAGGAGATCTTATTGAAGCATGGGATAACTCAAAAACATTTAGGATATTTAGGGATTTTATTTATAATGGTGGATATAAATTAGTGAAATCGGATATGTGCCAATCGTGCAAATTCTTCCATCAATGTAAGTCCGGGTGCGTGTCTCAAAGGTTAATCTATAATTCAAAACCTGAACAGCCATTAGAAGAGGCGATTCTCATGGGTGCAGACCCAAATTGTTTCTATGATATGATATAGGTTTTGAGATATGAAGGCAAAAGAAGATAATATAGTCTGTAAAATTTGTGGTCGTGAATGTAAGACATTCTCAGGATTAGGTCATCATATTGTAAAGACGCATAAAATATCTACCAAACAGTATTACAATATTTATTTACGAAAAGAAAGTGAAGGTATGTGTGTTTGTGGAAAAGAAGCAAGTTTTGGAGGTTTAGCTTTTGGATATCATGGGTTTTGTTCAAAATATTGTTTTGATAATTTTAGGAGAGGAAAAACATATGAAGAGCTTTTTGGAAAAGAGAGAGCAAAAGAAATTAAAGAAAAACTGAGTAAATCATTAAGAAAGTTTCAAGATGAGAATCTAGAATATACCCATGAAGTAAGATCAAAAGCAGGTAAATTGGGATTTAAATCCTTAGAAGAAAATAACCCAGAAGCATTGCATAGAATTAAGGTTTTAGGTGCAATAGCAGTACATAAAAAATATCCTGATATGGCAAGAAACAACCTTCCTAATCCGAGACTTGAGTATGATGGTCATTACTTTTGGTCAAAACAAGAAATAGAATGTTACAAATATTTAGTTAATTTAGAAGTGAACTTTATACCTCATTTTAGAATAGGAGGAAAAGAGATTGATTTCTTCATAGAAAATAAATTATTTTGGGAACATCATCCAATACCAGGAATGAAGTCATATGGTGAAACAAATAAAGAATACTATCAACGCCGCCGTCAACTCCTTGATACCAACGGCTACCAAGACTACAAACTAATAGTTACAACTTCATTAAAAGAGATGGACATTATAGAGAGGGAACTAAATGGATAAAAAACAAAAACCAACACAAATATTCATCACACTCTTTATAATTCTAATCACCCTACAAATACTCGATATAATCACCCTACAAATACTCGATATAGTCACTACATCCATCGCATACGAAGTCGGATTAGGAGCAGACGAGATAAACCCTCTAGCTGCGGTATTGATGAGTTACAACCTTTTATGGTTAGGAAAAGCGGTAGCGATTGTTATAGTTGGAATAATATGTTACTCGCTATGGAAGAAAGACGAAAAGAAATTAGCAATAAATGGGATTTTTGTGAGTGATTGTATTTATGTATGCGTAGTAGGAATAAATTTACTTAGTATAGGGATGGTGACTTAGGAGGTGAAAAAAAGAAAAATGAGAAAAGAGGATAAAAAGGTCTTAGTAGTTATCTCATGTATTGCAATAATATTTGTGATAGTTGGTTTCGGAATATTTTATAATGCACCAACATCTTCGACATGGATTAAGACGTATCGGTTAAATGATCAGTTTATTGCGTCTATTCCAACTTGTGAGACATCTGGATTAGTCCCGTGCAATGATTGTTTGGTTTTAGAGGTTCAAGACGAATGGTGGACACCGGGTGAGTTGATGACCGAAAACCTTACTTTCTTTTTTGCTAATGAACATGAATTACGTAGTGATTTGCAGTTAGGAGGTTTAATTAATGTTCGTTGGAAAAGAGTTGATGGGAAAACTTTAATTAGGAGGGTTTGGAAAGCAGGAGAGGCAGAAGAGAGGAGTGCTTTTGAGGGTTTAAAAGATGTTTTTTAGGAGGTAATAAAAAATGAAAAAGAAACTAATCTTAAATGTAGTAATACTAATTCTTTTCTTCTTAATAATTCCATGTTCAGCTATTGATATACCAGTCACTTTTAACGTCTCATCTACAGTGTCTATTGGCGAAATTTTTATAATTCAAGGATACGTTAATACCACTGGTACTGTTGACGTATCATTAGAAGATAAACTCTATCCAGCATTAAATAACATTCCAATAAATGATAAAAACTTCAGTAAAGAAATTGACACTTCAGAGTATGCAGAGTTTCAATCTACAGGGTATTTAATACTAAGAGCGTACGTAAATAGAGATTTGTCTACTGATATAGAACTAGGGGAAATAAATGATGGAATGATAGGAATAGTATTAACAGGAGGAAGTTTAACCGCTAAAACATCAACTACCATCGTCTCTCCAGGTTCCGACTTCACGATTAGCGGTATCGCAAAAGGTACAAAAACTGTAGACGTATTAATTATCCCACCCGATGGAAATTACGGTAGTTGCATAGAAGATGGAGCAACTACAATAAATTCTACAAGTATTTACTACAAATCTCCGATTGTATCTAATGATAACACATACTCATTAGATGTTGTTACTGATGAAAAAATTGATACTGGAAGTTATTTTGTTATGGTACTTACTAAGGGGGATGATAATAGATATGGAAAAGGGCATGATGATCTTACTGCTGCTCTATCTAGTCGTAGATTTACAAACAAACTACAAGACCAAATCATAGATATAATAGAGGATGCGACGTATGGTGCAGTAGCGAGCGACGACTTTTATTGGACAAGTTATGTTAAGGTTGCATCGGAATCGGTAGTATCGGTAGTGTTAGATAGTATTCAAGATGTAGTAGTAGGAAATTCATTAAAGGTTACAGGAACGTCAAGTAAAGAGGATGGTCATTCAGTTATTGTTATGGTTGTGGGACAAACGGTATTTCAACCACAAACTGCAAAAGTAACGAGTAATCGTTTTAGTGCGACATTTAGTACTGCTAATGCGATAGTTGGGTCGTATACAATAGAAGCAGATGATGGTGATGGACATACGGACGAACTAATAATAGAGATAGTATCAAAACCAGTAGTTACTCCAACAAAAGTAGCTACACCAATACCAACAGAAGAAGTAACACCGAAACCAACAGAAGTAAAACCAACAGCAAAACCTGAAGTAAAACCGACTTCAATGCCTACACTAAGAGAGGTTCCAGGAGTCGGAATTATGTTTACTTTTTTAAGCTTGCTCATTGTCGGTTATTTGTTTAGGTATAGAGGTGAAAATACATAAAAGAGTGAAAAAATGGAAATACCAAAAGATCAGATGGATGCATTGGAAGAATATTTGGGTGAAGAAGAAAGAAAAAAGAAAGGATTTAAGACTCGTACCGAATTACTTCAGGAACGAGCAGATGAGATAGTTAAAAACGAGTTATGGAAGAAATCACACAGAGGAGTGATTAAGGTGATAACATGAAAAAACTAATCTTAGCGATGGTAATAATGGTAGTGATTGTAGGAAGCGGTTGTATAGATATTTTTAAAATAGAAGTAATACAAACACCAACTCCGATTCCTACACCTATTTCAACATCCACATCAACTCCAAGCCCAACACCAGTTCCTATAAACCCAGAAGTCAGAACTGTTGATATAACAGTGAATTATGAAGTTAAGTCTTTAGGTATAACACTTTACGATGATAGTTATACTTACAGGTTAGAAAACACTACGATGACAGACGATGAGATACAAGTAAAGGTAGGTGAAAAAGTGAGGGAAGTAGCACAGGATAAGAATATTGATCCAGATCGGGTTACTTATGAGTGTTTGATAGTAGTAGTTAGGAGGTGAAAAAGAAAAATGAATGAAGAAGAAAAAGAAATAGACGAAGAAAAGGAAAATGTTAGGTTCTTTAAAGAAGGTGAAGAAGAATACGCAGCAATAATTGTACCTAGAGATGTATGTGAATATTTCATTCACTACAAAAATTTGATGGAGGAGGAGATAGATGTAAAATACGAATCAGTTGGACACTATCTATTTGCTATACATGAGTCAACTTTAGAACCTGATGAGAAGGTAGAGAAGAAAAATTGAGGGTTATCAATAGGAGGTAAAAATGGAAGAAATATCTAAAGAGGAAATATTTAGTGCAATTTCTGAAGGAGTAAAACAAGCATATTTAGAAATAGAATGGGAGAAATCTGCTAAATTGTTTTACAAAAATAGTTATAGATAGGTTTGTAAAATGTCGAGTTATTAATAAATAGGAGGTAACAAAAAATGACCATAAAACAAATAAAGGAAGATGTTGAAGTAAGAATGAAAAGAGAGGCAGACGAAGAACGGAAGAAGGCAGAGCGAGAGAAAAGACCAGAAGACAGGTTTCCGCATTAAGTAATTAGGCGTATTAGGTATTTTACTGGGTGAAAAATCCGCCGCTGCGGAGCCGCTTATTATTATATACAATTATACCTATATAGGATATGTATCAATAAATATAGCATATAGTATTATATATTAATTTAGTTAACTTATGTCTAATTATTTATATCTATAAAGCTTATATTGTTATATTATAGAGGAACTACCATGAAAAAAATGGAAGAACTACTTAGACCACAAAAAGTATGTAAAATTTTGGATATATGTTCTGCAACATTGCAAAGCTGGGAAAAATCAGGTATAATAAGTGTTAAGAAACTACCGTATAATAAGACACGGATACCAATTAGCGAAGTTGAGAGAATACTTAATGGCAGTGTATCAAAACCGCCATCTACAAAATTTAAGATACTATCTACAGATTCACCTATTGAAGATCATCTGCAATATGTGCTACAGAAGAATCCTACAAAGAATAAGAGTGTTGATATTAAAAAAATATGTAAACTAGTTGAGGGCAATACAAAGTATAAGTTTACAGACATAGTTGAAAAGTTTAACGACCTCTATAGGGAAGGTATCATCTTTAATGAGGGAGGTACAAAGAAATCACACTTGGTTTTTGCAGATGAAATTTAGTTAAGTAGTTTATTCTCATCTATATGATTAGGTGAGTAAGATGTGGTTTGGTGAGGTATGGTAGGGTAAGGTATGGAATTTGATAGTAGAGAGAATTAATTTTCTCTTTACTAACAACTATGAGGAAAAGAAAAAATGCGAAATTATGAAAAAGTATCAAAAAATGTTTTAGACATTTTAGACACCACAATACGAGACAACGCAAGCGATCTAGATCCGAACATAACTAAAGCGAAGATCATCTCTTTGTTTGTTCTGGTAAAGAAGTGCGATTTCTCTGGTAAGATGGAGAAAACATCAGGAGTTTGGAAATATTTGTCTGATTTTAATTATGTACTCCTACTGCATAAGGATACCTGGGTCGAACTAAGCGAACATCAGAAAAACGCCCTTGTATTCCACGAATTGATGCATATTAGATCCAAAGAGGACAAGGACAAGAATGTGCACTGGGGCGTGAAAAAGCATGATATAGAACTTTTTATTTGTGTTGTAAAAAAGTTCGGGTCGTGGAGTCCTCAATTAAAGGTATTAGAATCTCTTATGGGAGATACAGAAGAGGAGGAAATAGATGTGGAAGAAATAGATGAGGAGGATGCAGAAGAGAAAAAAAAGGAAGAGGATGAGTGTGTAGTATATTAGTTAGGTGATATAAATGAGTAAAATGCTCTATGCATTCGATGAGACAAAGTATTTAGATGTTTGTATGGAATGGATTAGGGCTGGTGATAATGCAAACTAACTTTAGAAAGCAAGATGATAATGTTTTAAAAGACCTAATCAAAGACCGAGACAGGATGGCTGAAGAAATAGGTGACTTAATATCACATAGAGATTCCATCAATTTCGACATAGCAGATTTACGTGATAGGTTACGTGAATTGAACGATGATATAGATGCGACAAAGCATGAAAACATAAAGGACGCTAAAAAACAAGAGGATGAGTTTACAGAGATACTAAATTCAGGTGACTATTCTACGTTAGCAAGAGAGTATCGGAGATTAAACACAGAAATATATGAGGGAAGAAAGCGTGGTTGGTATACATACATGGAAGGAAGTAGTTACCCATCTGAGGGGGAAGTCCGTAGTCAAAGACGAGATATCGCAGATAAGATGCTCGAAGCTGAAATGAAGGAGTATGAATTAAATGGAAAACAACGAAATAAGATGGATCACCAAGCCTGAAGAAGTTAATTCAGAGGGTTTGCAGATCCAAATTTTAGCCAATACATATAACGGCATACGGGGAATTAACATACGAGAGATGGAGACTGAGACTATGGTATTTAGGCAGATATTTGTCAGTAAAGTTGGATTACAAGCACTAACCACTGAACTATTAAATATATTAAAGGAGGTAGAAAATGACGAAAGAAGGAAAATGGATTAAGACCGATGGAGGGATAATCCTTAAGGACTTTTTAGAAAAACCAATTAAGGGTTCACTGAACTTACTTATACTATACGATTTGATAGAAGAAGCGGAAGGAGAACAGACTATTGTACTTGGTCGTGCTGATGAGTATTTAAATACACTTAAAAAAGCTGAAGAGGATGTATAAGATGGATGTCTGGAATGAAAGAATAAAATTAAACCAAAAGATTGAGGGATGGATAGGAGATTTTATTGTTTTGTACTATGAAGAGGAAGAATCATCAAATATAAAAAACAAACTACTAAAGGATAGATTGCTTTTTAGGGATTTTGGTGTGTTTGTTGCAGATAGGATAGCAAAAGAGAAAGGGCATTAATAAAAAGTTGGGTGGCGTTGTCGGTAGAAGCGTAAGGAAAAAATAAAAGGAACTATGCTTTCTCTAAAGCGGGTAGGTTGGTGGACCTACCTTACTGAATTGCAATATCAAAAATCCTGCCCGTGGAGTATAGAGCGTAGTGTGAAAAAGAAAAAATGATAGACAGAAATGAACTGAACAAACTTATCAGAGAACATTTCGTATCCGTCAGAAAGCACCCACAGCTTGATCTATGGATATACAACTACACACCCAAATGTCAGTATCACCGTGTATGGAACGAAATAACAACTAAATGTCGTGGGTTGATTATGGATTCCCACGATAGAATAGTATCCAATCCCTTTTCGAAGTTTTTTAATCTTGGTGAAGAGGGAATGACTTTGGAGAATCTGCCTTCTGAAATACCACAGATAACTGAGAAGGTTTCAGGAAGTCTAGGTATCCTTTATGACAATATGGATTCACCAGCTATAAGCACACGAGGTAGTTTTGAATCACCTATGGCAGTTTGGGGAACAATGTGGCTATCTGAAAAAGGTTACAAAATAAGTGATTTCAAGAGAGAATACACCTACCTTTTTGAGATACTATACAAAGAAAACAAGATAATTTGCAATTATAATATAGAAGAGTTGGTGCTACTTGCGGTTCGCCATACCATTTCTGGTAACGAGGTAAGTCATATAGAAGAGGCAGAGCGATTGGGTATTACACCTGTTAAGGTATTTAACCTTTCCATAAAAAAAGCGATTACAATGCTAGATGGTATGAAAGGTGAGGAGCAGGAGGGTTTTGTAGTAAAGTACAATAATGGATTACGAATCAAATTAAAATGTGAGGACTATATTAGGATACATCGTATTATCTCAGGGTTCTCACAAAAACACATAATTGAAGCAATGGAAAACGGCAATGCTATGTTTCTAAACGAACTACCAGACGAGTTACATAACGAAGCAAAAGCAATCATTAGTGAGATTGAAGAAAAGCGACAGACAATAATGAACAGTGCAAAAATGGTAGCAGAAAAAGCAAAAAGGCTGGAAACACGGAGGGAACAAGCATTGTTAATTCTACATTCTGAATATCCAAGTGTATCCTTTTCTTTGCTTGATGACAAACCTGAAAATGCTGAAAATGCAGTTTGGACAGTTATTAAAAAGGAAGAAAAATGAACATAGTAGAATGGAAATTTGGAAACGTATTAGCAAGCTGTGGAATCATAAGCTTGCTAATGGGGTTTATGGCATTATTTATAACAGGTAACCATTTGTTCTATGTACCTATTGGATTGGGTTTGGTACTTGTTTTTCTAAAGCACATGGTAATGTAAAAGGAGAAGAAAAATGAACCAATACATAGTTTTTGTTCGGAACGAAAAAGGTAAGTTAATAGAAACTGAAAGAGTAGAAGCAACGGATATCCATGATGCAATAAGACAAACAAACGGTACATACGATGTTATAGAAAAGAAGGAGAATAAAAATGTCTAATCATTTTTTAGTAAAAGAAAATAAGGAATATGTGGATTTAAGTGACGGAATGGTGTTCAAACCATTCACTCTAGTGCCATATGGAGAAGCAAAACACGGGCTTTGTGAGGAGTTTGGTAAAATTATATTAAAGAAAATAGCTAATGACGGATTCAACCCGCTACTGTACATAGCGAAAAAGAACCCAAAAGACCTACCCAAACGGATACGTGCGGAGTACACGGATAATAACAAACGCAGGCAGCAGTGGCTTTTTGAGCCTTATGAAGTAGCGGAACTTAAAAAAGGACTAGATGAAGGTTTAAGTGAGAGGCAGATAGGTATCAGGATTTTTGCACCACAAGAAGCAGTGGAAAAAGCCACTTTTAAGTTGGTGAATAGTTTAAAGGAGTTAAAACGCAATCGCATAAAACGGAAAGTGAAGAAAGGCAAAAAAACAAAAAAAGGTAGTAAAGTTGTCAGAGTATCTAAACAGAGAAAAGGAGCAAAATGAGATGAGTGTAAGAATTGAAACATTAGAAAAAATAATGAGAAAGATAAATAATGCATACCATGATAGGGATGATTATCCACCGTACAAACTCGATGTTTTCACGGATAGAGCGGTGTATCATCAGTACATGGAAAAGTTAATTGAAGAAGAAATAAATTTAGAAAAAGGAGAGTAAAAAAATGGAATTAACAGCTATAAAAATAAAAAAATACAATAAAGAGAAACAAGTTGTGGAAGAAGTTCTAATTGCAGCCATTATCCCGAAAGAGGGTGTTATGAGCATTATGGATGTGGCTAACCTATTGGATTTGCGAACTACGGTTTCACTAAGCGAAAACATCAAAAGACAGCACATTAAGCATTACAAGGTCGGACGCAAGGTTTTAGTTGATTTGGAGGATTTCTGGCTAAAGAACGAAAGGGTGGACTACTAAGGAGAAACTAAATGGTAATGATTTTCAGCAGTAAAAAAGCATTAGAACAGCTACGAACTATGGGTGAAGTTGTAACTTTCAGACTAAAAAAGAGGAAGGTATTAGGAGACGATTGGGTTGCAGATAGGAGAGGAGGTAGAAAGCTATACGACGTTTTTGTGGATATTCAAGAGGAGAACATTATCCCAGACGATTTAGATGATTACATTGAGGGTAGTGGTTTTAAAAGTTTGAAAGAGTGGAAAAGCGAGATAAAACAACTACATAAATGTGATGAACAAACTAAAGGATTCTTGTATTATGTGTGTTTACATCATAAGAAGGAAATAAAGGAAAATGAAAAAAGATAAATTAATAGAATTTGAAGAGAAAACATCAGTGTTGCCAATGTTAATATCAGAAACAGGAGATCCTGATAAACCGTTATCAGAAATTATTGTTTGTTCGGGGATTAGTGGTGGAGCTGATTACATATATGAAATGCCAAGAACTCTAACTCTAAAAAGAAAGCTTGCGAATGGTAAGGAATATAAGGCAGACTACATAATATTATTTTCTAGAGACCAAGCTTTAGAGGTAGAGAGGGATTCAGAGCGTATAATGGAAGAGCATGCAAGGAATAAAGAAAGGAGAAACTAAAATGGAAGACCATTTCGTAGGATACCAAATTAAAGCCGAAACCGTAAACGAAGCATTTACCAATCTTTTAGAGATTCTTCTCCTTAAAGGCAACAGAGTCAAAATAGAGGAGGACGACAAGGGCAGCCGCAGCGGAGGCAAAACCATCGAACTGCAATCTCTAACCGTCTTAATCGAAAATCCAAGTCCATATATCCAAGTACCACCCATTCTAAGCAACGTATCCAAGAAATTCATGGATGGTATGTTGTTTCAGTCCACAGATAAACCCCAATCAAAGCGAGTTTTAGACCAGAAACAAGATGTGATTAATCTTCTCAAACAGCGACCGCATTCACGCAGAGCATCTATGGCAGTCTGGGAACGCACCGACCTTACCGCAAATTACAGCGTGTGTTTGGCATATTTACAGTTTTTAATTAGGGATAATAAGCTACACCAGAGTGTTGTATTTCGATCGTGGGACATTTTTAATGCATTTTTATATAATACAAAGGGGCATATAATGTTACAGCACGAGATAGCGGAGGAGTTAGGGATTGAGATGGGTACTTTAGCGGTTTTTATAGTATCTGCACATGTTTACGGTATAGATGAGGATAAGATTAGGAATTATTTGCTTAAAAAGGAGTAATAACAAAATAATAAAAAATGGAGTGTGAGAAAAATGGTTCAAATTGTTAAGCGATGGAATATTAGAAGTTGGAGTCAGCGTAATATTTCTTTAATACCTGATGTTGTTGGAGTTTATGTTTTATATAACCTTAAAAAACAACCTCTTTATGTGGATATGTCATCCAATCTAAAAACAAAACTTCTAAATCATTATAATTATGATGATATTCTTGATGTCGCATTCTTTAAGTGTTATCATACTGATAGAAGAGGTGGAATAATACTTAAAGATAAGCTTTATCACGATTTATACCCAAAATATTTAAGTTAGGATGAAAAAATGAAAAAAATAATTGTTGATATAGAGGAGTTTTCCGAATGTGGGGACGATGAAGAATGCGGAACTACATATCAACTTATTGATTATGGAGATGGTATTGTAGAACTTACATTAGTTATTTGTGATATTGATAGAAAAACAGGAGATATACTTTTCTTTTAGGTAGATGAAAAAATGATGAACTACGAATGTTTTAAAATATTTATAGTAATGGCATTTATTGCGGTAGTCGGCATTTTAGGTGTAGAATACCTCAATCAGCGAATAATCAGAAGTATGAAAACTGTAATTGATAGTTTACGTGATCATATAAAAATACAAGATAAGATCATAGAAGTACTTAGAGAGAAATTAATAGAGAAAGAAAAATGAAATCAAAAGCTGAAGAAAAGTTAGATAAAGCATTTGAGGGGATAGGAATAAGACCACGGATATACCATTATACCGATATACACCCGTTTCGTGCTGTAACCGTAGCTGTGGGTGCAGAGGATGGATACACATGGAGTGAAGTCAAGGGATACATAGTAGATAGCATGAGAGAGGGGGTAGTTAATGAATACGGTCGTGCAACTCATCTCTTAAAAGAATTACGAGGGAGTTATAGTTTTTACGGTGTTGCAATTTGTGATAAAAGTGATAATTTCAGTCGTAAAGAAGGACGGAATAGAGCAAGAGGAAGGTTGTTTAAACACTTAAAGAAGGAGGGAGAGAAATGCAAAAACGAGAACTAAAATTTAGGTATGTTCTTGAGAGAAATGAAGAATTAAGATTATTTGATATTTCTCTTATAGATTGTGAAATTGAATCTTCTAATTTTGAACAATTTCGTCAATTAACAGTTTTTGAAGGCTGGTCAATAATTGATATACTTCAATATATTGAACGAGAAGATATTCATAAGGAAAAACTATGTGAGGGGGATATAGTAAAATGGATAAACAACTACGGAGAGGAAAATACAGGTTGGATACGATATAGTAAGGCAATAGCGGGTTTTAATATTGTTCTTATCAAAGGCAGTTATCAACCATTTTATACTGGTAGCGTAAGGAACTTTAGTTGGGGTAAATTGGAGAAGATTGGTAATGTATATGGAAATCCTGAAATGTTAGAGAAGGCAAAATAGAGGAAAAACAAAATGACAACAAGATGTAAAAAGTGTGAAATAATACTTGAAGAATATGAGCCATAACAGAATGGATTATGCATAGATTGTTTTGCTGCTGAGTAGGGAGAATTAGTTGAAAAATCCCCGATAGTAACTCCACAATGTATTTTAGAATCATCTCTTAAGAAAGATTGGCTACGACCAGAAGAAGATGATGCATGGGAGGACTTATAAAAATGAACAAAGTAGAAGTAATAAATAGTTTTATAGTAGATGATGGAGAGAAGTATTTTCGTGTGGAACTAACACAAAATGCAATTAGTTTATGGTTAATTCGACATTTTTATTCTGTAAAGTACGGTGAGTTTTCTCGTTCTTTTCTTTTTAAGTTCTTTGCTAAAAGGTTTTTTACTTCGTTAAAGAAAGGATACAAGTCGTGCTTTTTGACATACGGTGTATATGATGATAAAAAATGAAAGAAAATAAATAGGAAAAGGTGTATAAAAATAAAATGAAAATTAAAGTAGAATACCAATGGAAACCTACGCAGGTTATTGACATAACAGACAAAGAAGCAAAAGAGATAATACAAGGAGATGTAATTAATGTTTCTAATGCTGTTATTATAGCAAAGGAGAGGGGATTATAATGATAAGAAGTTTAACACCTGAACAAAAAACCGAACTAATCGAGAAACTTGCTGATCTTGAACACAAACAGTGGGGACATTGGACACGATACTTCTTGGAATTTTATAGTAGAAGTAATAGAAGAAGATGGGAACGCCAATCACATACTGCATACAAGAATTTATCAGAGGAAGAAAAGGAATCAGATAGAGTATGGGTAAGGAAAGTTCTCCAGTTATTAGAAGAATTAAATATGGAGGTAGTATCAAAATGAAAGAAGATGAAGTTTTAATATATGGAGCAAGTGATGATTTAGTAGAGGTTGATGGCAGTATAAGAGAGGAGTTTAATTATCCATATGATGAGTAAAAACCACAATTCTTAGCGTTTTCAGACGGTACTGTTCTAAGTATCTTATACGATAATGATGGGATATGGAAGATAAGACAAGTAGCAATCGGTGTAGCTGAATATATAAAGAAAGAAGCTGTTAGTTCTAATAGTGATGAGTATTCGGATAAAGTAACTTTGAAGGGCGGTAACATTCAATGGGTTGTTTTCGGAAGTGCATTTGCTTATAAAAAACCATTAAAAGAATGAGGATAAACAGGATGACAAAACCTAAAGAAGTATTCAAAGTAGTAGAAGTACCAACCAAAAAACCATACCGTTTATACGTAGATAATGTGTGGATAGACGACTACGAGACGGAGCCAGAAGCATTAAACGCACTAACTAAGTGGATTGCTAATAACGGTCGTGATATTTTAGCTGAAGGTTTACAGTATGTGTTTGATGAAGTATATGTCAGTAAAATAGTTAAAACAAAAAGGGTAGTGAGGCAGAAACCAAAATGATGCCAATTTGCAATATGCATAGGAAGGAAGCTGTGTGGTGGGATAAGGACGGATATTATTACTGCCCAAAATGCTTAGAAGAGACATTTGAAAACTATGAGAAATGCATAGAAAAAGTAGCAGAGGTAAGAGTTGAAATAGAAAAGTATAAAGAAGCAGTAAAATTTGATGTAGATTAAAATGAGCATTAAAGAAGTGTTAGAAGATGTTATGAGTAAACATTTTGAAGATGTCACAGAGGATGACAAAAGGTTACACTCAATTGACAAAGAAATCAGACACATAATATTAGCATTATGGAATAATGATGTCTATACAACGTGTTTTTGTTACACCTAAATTATTCTTTAAGTATAATATAGCTTTATATAGGTGTTATTCCATTATAATATTAAGGTAATAAAAAATGAATGAAGAAAAAAGCGTGAGGGCGAATAAGATAATTAAGGCGAACAAGTCGAGGAAGCTAACACGGTTAGAACGAGAAACAGAGACAGTTAAAGTGGAGATAGCGGAGTTGGATAAACTCATTAAAAAAGGAGGCGGGTGAATGAAAAAGAAAGAAACATGTGAAATCTGTGAAATCTCACATAGACTATATCGCGAGATACATGAAATTCTGAGGAAAGAAATAGATGAAGAAGTTTTCTTTATGGACGATGCGATCGCTGTTTTGGATAGAGTCAAAACTGATATTATACAGCATCAAGTAAAATCGCAGATAATGACTCTTATGGAAGAAACTAGAGATGAAATGCAAGCAGAGCAAGTAGATGAGAAGAAGAAAGTGGTAGAGGGGATGGAAGTGGGGTGATATGAAATGAAAAACCAAAACCCAGGAATTGTCGAAATTATAGATAGTAAAAGTCCAGTTTTTCGCTGTAAAGTCTGTGGACAAAGATGGAGCCCCAATATAAAACCAGATAGCGGAGGTAGGTTCTATGGGGGTGCGTGGCAATGTCCGAATGGATGTAAGATAGATAGGGAGATAATGGATGCAGGAAAATAAATATATTGATTGGGCAACTAGGAAAGAATGGGTGATGATTGAGGGAGATTCGTTGCCACAACCTTATCTTTTTGAGGAGTTAGTAGAGAGAATAAATAAGGACGATAAAGTCTATTTAGAGAGTGGAGTCCCAAAGCGGTTTATTAGAGAAATACTTGAGCACAGTGGTAGAATATTCCTTGTGGATAATAAGAAAGTGAAAGAACTTAGGGATAAAGCAAATATAAAAAAGTCCGACTATGCTGATACAATTGCTCTAAAGCAATATATTGACACTAATGGTAAGAAGTTCAGAGAGATAACCATAGATAATTTTGATTTAGTTGAGCTTAGATCAGTTTATTATCTTTACGAAAAGCAAACACAGCATGTTGCAAGGTTAAAAAACCAGCAAAGTAATTATGTTGATGAATATGGAGAGGAAAGCACAGATATTAGTAAGGCATTAGGATTAAATGAAAAACTAAAAAAAGAATTTCAAAAATCATTAGCAAAGTATTTCAAGCATGAAATTTTGTTGTTTAATGATATCAAAGGTCTTGGAGAGAGGTATGTATTTGGAGTAATGCTTACCGCTAATCCTATAGATTTTTTATCAGTAACAAGATATTTGATGTATTGTGGATTAGTGAGTAAAGGGCAGATAGGAAATAAATACAACCGTTCTGCAAAGTCTCTATTTCATCAAATAGCAGAGGGATTAATCCAACATAAGGATAAAGAATACTATCCTCTTTATTTGGAAATAAAAACATCAATAGCAGAAAGACATAACCCTGAATGGACTAAAGGACATATTAATAATGTGACAATTAACAGGATTGCTACTTTAATAGCAAAGGAATTTTATAGAAGAATAAGAAATGAAAAACATATCCAAATTTCACTGTCCTCTATTTAAGAACTAAAAACTACTTGAAACTTGTAGATGGTTTTGATACTATCTATTCAAGAACTAGAGGGTGGATGAAACTTGTAGGGGATATAGGACATATGTAAAAAAACTAGTTACAAGCTAAGTTTTGCATATGTCCTATTTTGTTAGTTTTATGAATATATTGAAAATATTAGGTAAAAAAATGGTTGAACTATTAAAATTATTTTTGGATATTGAGGTAGCTAATCCACCCAACAAGTTCCCTTTTGCAGACCAGGCAGCACACCCGATTATCTCAATAACTACCTATAACACCTACACAAAAACCTATCACACCTATTTTGTAGCATCAGACCACAACCTTAAATCCAAAGATCCAATCTGGCAAATCAGTGTTTTTAATACTGAACGTGCTATGTTAGTTTTCTTTAAAAGAGAGTTTGAGCGAATAGATCCAGACCTCATACTCGCCTGGAACATTGAGTTCGACTATTTATACATCCAAAACCGTTTAAAAAACCTCGAAATCGACCCCCTAGAAAACAGATTCCAAATATTAGACCTACTTGGTGCATACAAACAAATTAAAAAGGGAGGTGTTTCCAGCTACAACCTAAAGAACGTAGAGCGATTAGAAGGTATTAAGCGAAAACTGCCAGAAAGCATAGCGAAGGATATCACCGAACTATATGATGCTGGACAATTTAGACATATACTACTTTATAATAAAGAGGATGTCTCAGGCATCGTAAAAATAGACCAAAAAGTGCGTATCACTGATTTTTATATAGGTCTACGAGAGGCAATAGGTATCGAGAGCTATGCAAAAGAAGAATCAAAGGACGGAAAGATACAAAGACTAAATTGGCATATTTTTCATAACAGTGTCCTAATCGATACTTTCATGTTCCATATGCTTAAACAGAAGATAATACTACCAACAAAAGTAAAAGTAGAAAAGAAGGGTTTCGAAGGTGGTGTGGTTTTAAAACCTGAAGCTGGACTATACAAAAACGTAGCAAATCTCGATATGTCCAAGTTCTATCCATCAATCATTTTGTCTCTAAACATCTCTCCAGAGGTAAACGAGAAGAACAAGGATAGAAAGGGACTAATACCGCAACTAATTGAAAACTTAGTTAAGGAACGCACTAAGATAGAGTCGGAACGTAGCGAATATAAAGTAAACAGCGAAGAATACAGGATTCTAACGGATAAGAGACAGATTATTAAGGATTTAATCAACAGCATCTATGGATATATATGCTTTGTGGGTTCACGACTATATTCAGAGGGAGAAGGTGCAAAGGTGACTGGGACGGGTCGTAAAGGATTATATTATGCAAAGGAACAATCAGAGGCACTTGGATTCAAAGTTATCTACGGTGATACTGACGGTATTTTTTGTAAAGTTCCAGATGATATGACACACGAAGAGATTAGTGACGTAGCGGACGAGATAACACAAAGGTTCGATGAATTTTTTAAGCAACTAGACGCCAAAACCGACAACCACTACTTTAAACTCGACTATGATATGTTTTATTCTAAGCTACTTATGCTAACAAAGAAGCGTTATGCGGGGCTGGTCACTTTTGAAGGAGGAAAGGAAACTAACTACATAAAGATGCGTGGTATCGAGACAAGGCGTGGAAATGCTCCAGAATTAACCAAAAACCTTCAGGAAAAAGTTTTAGAACTAATATTTGGAGATAAGACAGATGAGATTAAACCGCTGGTAGATAGGATAAAAAACAAAATTATGGGAACAACCATAACAGAGTCGGATTTTGCGTTTTTGGATACGATTGCAATCCCTACGGGCTTACAGCAATCTCTAAAGAGTTATGGCGGGTTGGATAAGAACGGTAATCGTAAGGGTATCTTACCACACGTTCGAGCTGCTGTGATAGCAAATGAAATTTTAGGAAAAAACTATGGTGCAGGAAGTAAAATAAAAACTCTTTATATTCATCCTTTACAACTACCTAAAATGGTTGAATTACCAAGTGGAGAGAAAATAGAGAGGACAGATGTAGTGGGATATGAGGATGTATCCGAGATAAATAAGTATATAAATATAGCAAAAAAGAATGGTAACGAGCTGGAATTAGATAAGAAGCGTATGTCAGAAGTAGTTGTTTCTGATAAAATTCAGCCAATTCTTGATGTTATTGGTTCAGAGAAGGTTCAACAACAGACTCTTTTTTAGAAAAGATAATAAGCGAGGTAATTAAATATGTTTTTATTCTCTAGTCTATATAAAAAGGTACAAAAAATGAAAAACCATAAAACCCCAGAAGACATGTCAGTCTATTGTCCATCTACCGAGTGTAGCGAATGCAGCACCCCTCTTTGTAATAGATTCGGAGTTGTCTACGAAGGATGCAATTGCGAGGAATGCGAAGCTCAACGAGAAGAGATGCGAAAACTACTAAGGAGATATCGTAGGATATGAACATGAAAAAATCAATTAAGATGCTTATAGAGGTTTTAGTAATAGGTATGGTACTTTCTATTGTGCATATATATCAGACTGAAATACAGGGATTACACCAATTTATAGTAGGTGTTGTTGTTTTCTTTTTTGTTTATTTGATTTTATTTATGTGTTATTTTTTAGTTTGTGATATTTCTAAGGAAGGAGATGAGGTATGTCAGGATACGAAAACCTAACACCCAACCAGATAATCTACCTAATGCATCTGGTAGTGTTAGTTACTTCTTTAGTCTTAATAACTAAACTTGTCCCTGCTATTTTGCAGTATAAATCAATGAGGTTTCTTGAAGTGAAGATTACGACCAAGCAGTGTGAGGAAAATAACGCTTTAATACTACTTAGAAAGTTTGTTAATTGGATTAAAAAGAGAAAGGAAAAGCAAGAGTATCATCCATACTATTCCAATGTGAAGAGGATGTAATAAAATGAAACTCAAAGTTAAAAAGTACGTCTATGAAGAAAAAAATTTCTGGGAAGTATTTTCTCCTAAGCGAATAGCTATTCTAATAATAGCTTTTTCAATGGTTTTTGTGGTGTATGCAGCGATTCCACAAATTGACAACATAATTACCCCGTTTGAAGACCGTATACCACCAAACTACTACATATCACATAACAGCACAAAAACCTTTACCGATTTAGTTCAGTTCATAGATGATTTTAATTATCCACGGAAACTTAATTGGGACAACCCTATTGATATCTTTGATTGTAGCGAATCGTCTGCATATCTTGAGTATAAACTCGAAGAAAGTGGGTTCGATGCTGTAATAGCCATAGATAGTAGACATGCGTGGGTGGTAGTGTGGAACATTACGAAGAACAATCAGACCAAAGACTATGCGATCGAAGCAACTACGCTCGCTATAAGTCACCATAAGGCAAGATATAGGAGCCATAATGATGTTTATGAAGATATTTATGAAGCGATAGATGGTTATTTTTTCTTTAAACACCGATATTACGAATTTAACTGGTGGGATGGAGTTAAATAAGGAGATAAAGAATGGATAAAGAGATTATACTAAAGGTGCGTGTAGACAATGCAAAGGATGCTAAATTTGTATTTGAAGAGATAGACAAAATAGCGGATTTGGTAGGTGTTGATAAGATCGAGATGGAGATGCGAAATAGAGAAGGGTTGTTATCTATGTTTAGAGGTTTATGGGGATGGATTAAACGATAGATAGGTTCATAAAAATGAAAACTAAATTAAAAGAAGCAATTGAGGCCATCTGCATGCATGCAATGTGGATGGCAGGTAGAGCACACGAAATGACACAAGAAGATCAAACAAAGGAAGTAGTTCTTTGGGGTGGGACAAATAGAGAGGAAAGAGGTGAAAGATTGTTAGCTTATATTAATATAATAAATGATGAATTAGGGGAGGTTGTCTAAATGAAAGAAGAAAAAAGCAAAGAAGACATATTAGAAGAGACCATAAACAAGAGAGCACTTAAAATTGGCAGGAAAGTTCTTGACGAGATGTATCTACACGGTGAAAACAAGGTAGAAGTAAGTATTGATAAAGGTAAAATTTTTTACTGGTCTGTAATAAATGTAGGTGTGCATTCTGTTACGGGTTTGTATAGGGATGAGATTAAGTTCATTAAGGAAGATGGTTTATCAGAGATGAGTTATAAAGATTTTGAGATTAAAAAGGTTGTTGAAAAATGATTTATATCGGTATCGATCCCGGCTTAGACGGTGGAATAGTAATTAAGAAACCAGAAGGCATAGAAACCGTAATTATGCCAACTACCACAATAAAGAAAGCAGATAAGGATAAAAGGGTGATTAGTCATGATGGACTTAAAGATATTTTTAAGGTATTTAAATCTGAAGAGTGCTTTGCAGCGATTGAAGAACAGCAGGCGATGTCTAAAGGAGGCATAAGACAGGGTGTTATCTCAATGGTTACGATTGGTGTAGGTTTTGGTGCTTTATTGCAGGTGCTTACGGATTTTGATATTGATTTCATAAGGGTTAATCCACAGGATTGGCAAAAAGAGTTTGGAATAGCTAATGGCGATACAAAAGCACAGGCATTAGAGGTATGTCAAGACTTATTTCCTAACTTAAATTTGTTAGGAACACCAAGATCAAGGGTACAACACAAAGGCATCGTCGATGCTGTCTTAATCATGCAGTATGGTATAAGGAAACATAAAGATGAAATATAACAATAGAGAGCTAATAATAAACGAAAAAAATACTAATAATTTCAGGAGACCAATCCGAAATCCTCGGAGTAGCAAAGTACAAAGGTGACGTTGATGGAAGTCCATCCTTCAAACTAAAAGGACAGCTAATCTACGGATACGAGTGCTGGTGGATACCTGAGAAGGAAGCAGAAAAAGCAAGAAAAGAAGTACTAGAAAGTCAACCACCCCCCTAACATAGGGGCTTGCGAATGGCTAAGCGAGACTAAACGGTTGACTAGACCACTTGTCAAGTAGCCGCGACGAAAGCTATAAGAACGTTCCGATACTCCTCTAGTCGGTGCCACTTCTGGATGCACCAAGTCCGATGTCGTATGACTAAGCTTTCGTTGCAGGTCGAAGAGGAATTAAACCCGTTGTGATAAACGGAGGGAAAGAATATGAGAATACCCGTATTGGATAAGGATAGGAAAGTGTTGATGCCTACCACTCCAGCTAAGGCAAGGTTATTACTGAAGACTGGTAAGGCTAGACCATATTGGAATAAGTTAGGGATTTTTTGCGTGATCTTGACGTACAGTATTAAACCGAATAACCAGACTATTGTAATGGGGATAGATCCTGGAAGTAAGTTTGAAGGTTATTCGGTTACGGGAACTAAGGAGACTGTTTTGAATGGTATGTCAGAAGCAGTAACGCACGTAAAGAAAGCGATTGAACAACGGAGGGGAATGCGTAAAGCAAGGAGACACAGAAATTGCCGTAGAAGAAAATGTAGATCTAACCATTTAAGTGGTAGAAATTTCTTACCACCATCAACACGTGCGAGATGGGCTGCAAAGTTACGGATATTAGAACAAATACGGAAGGTAATCCCGATAACTAACGTGGTAGTTGAGGACGTGAAAGCAGTAACAAAGAAAGGTAAAAGAAGATGGAACCGTAACTTTTCACCGTTAGAGGTAGGGAAGAAATGGTTCTATAATCAGATTAGAAGTATGGGATTTAAACTAACCATATTTGGTGGTTACGTAACGAAGAAACTAAGAGATTTCTTTCACCAAAAGAAGACACCACAGAAATCTAAGAAGACATTTGAGTCGCATGGAGTTGATGCATGGGTATTAGCAGCGGGTGTTGCAGGTGCTATAGAGCCAACCGAGAAGGGAATATACTATTGGATACCATTAAGATTTCATAGACGTCAATTGCATTATTTACAACCAAGTAAGGGTGGTATACGCAAACCTTACGGTAGTACTCGATCATACGGATTGAAACGTGGGACGCTGGTTAATCATGTTAAATACGGTAGAACATATGTAGGTGGAATGCAGCAGAATGTTGAGAGAGTATCGGTAGTTGAAGCCAGAACAGGGATTAGGTTAACACAATATGCAAAGATTCATGATTTGAGAGTATTAACAACAATTGCATGGAGGACACAATTCATTCCATCCTTTTCGGAAGGGGTTTCATTGTGTAGATAAGATGAAAGGAGCAAAAAATGAAAATCATCCATAAGATCCCTAAAAACCGCTTAGATCTATTCCTTACTACCTTAGAAAGCAAAGGTTTCACAATTCTTCAGAAAGGAATCCAAGTAGCGGAACGGTATTATAGTAACGGCACCAAAAAGGTTCACGTACTATTCCACCCAAAGAAGGATTACTATGATGTAGAGTTACACATAGATCAGGTTGAATACGGTAATTACTTTCATAACGTAAGTAAGGATGAGGAATTACTTAAAAAATGGGATAGAATCTTGTTTGATGATTTAAAGGAGTTTTTTACATATTCATAATAAATGATGAATGAACAAGAAGTAATAGATAACTTAAAGCAATTCGTTACCATTAGCAAGATAAAATTTGCTAAAACCTTTTTACAGCAAAGTTTAGGGTTGATGTTCAGAGATTGTATACCGCATGATTTCGGATTGTGGTTCGAGTTCAAAAAACCTAAAAAAGTTGTTGTTCATACCTTTTTTATGAAATTTAATATTGACGTAGTATTTTTTGGTGAGAACCAGAAGGTGATAAAGGTGGTTAGAAATATGCAACCGTGGAAGTTTGTTAAGGTAGAAGGTGTGAAGGAGTTTTTAGAGGTGAAAGGAGGTACAATAGTATGATTGAATATGGATTATTTGCGGTGTGTATGGCAATAATGTTATCATTTTTATGGGGAATAGCTATGGGACTTTTAGTGGGGGAAGTTTGGTTAGCATATAAGTACGGATGGAGTTATGAAAAGAAACTAAAAGAGGTTACTAAAAATGCTAAGTGACAAGCAAATACTATACGAAATAGAAAGACGTAATATCGTCATTGAGCCGTTTGACAAACGACAATTAGGTTCTAATAGCTACGACGTAAGATTAGGCAACTATGTCGCACGAAGCAGTAACAACCAAAAGATAATAGATATCTTCAACAAAGATGATATCACCCGTTTTTGGAAGATACAAGAAGCGAGCGACGTAATCACGGTTTCTCCGGGTGAGACTATCCTCTCTCACACTCAGGAAGTAATCGGTGGCAGAAACTACATAGCGTCAAAAATGAATGCACGCAGCTCGCTCGGTAGGTGTGGTATCTCGGTATGCAAATGTGCTGGTTTTGGTGATGTTGGTTACGTAAACAAATGGACAATGGAGATAACTAATTCGTTGAATGTTTCGGTTAGTTTACGTGTTGGTATGAGAGTGGCACAGATTTCATTTTTCAAGGTTGGTGAGACGCTTAAACAGTATGCTGGGAAGTACCAAAGCGATGGATGGAAGCCAGAGGATATGTTACCAAGGTTGTGGGAGGATTGGGAAGTTTCCGAGTAAGAAGTATAATTAATTCAAACCTTTATATACTTCAAAATCTAAGTAATATATAGGAGTTAAAAAGGAGGTGACAAAAAATGGTAGAATATAAGGTATTAAAAGGGGAAAGTTCGTGGTACCAAGTAAGGAAAAACGGAAAGGAAGTTTTTGATCATATTCCTTTGAAAGAAGCAAAAAGCTTTGCTAAAACTATAAAGCAAAATGATAAAGGAGCAAAAGTTGAAGTAATAAAAACAACGTTAGTAGGGAGAGTGAATCTATAAGAATGATATGTAAAGACTGTAAAGAGGAAATAGAAATACCTTCAGATATAGAAAAAATATGGAATATGCATGAAGATTGTATAGCTGCTGTACTCATACATATTGATGAAGGATGGGTCATTAGTGAATTTGATATTTAATAATATATAGTGTTATAAAAAAGAGGTAATATAAAATGAATTTTTTTCAGGAAAAGAGAGTATTTGGTGAAAGGGTATATTATTTAGATGCAACTAGTGAGTTCTTACCAAAACATGAGGCAGAAAAATGGCGTAAGGATGGACATCTTGCACGTGTTGTTGAGAGAGGTGGAAAAGGATATTATTGTGTCTACTTTTATAAAAGACCAGGATACAAAAAGACATGAAAAAAGAAATGATACGAATTTTTTATCAAACACGTAGAGGAGCAGAAGACAAGAGACAAAGAGGAGAAAGTATTTTCTATAAGCCCGATCATGGATATTATAACGTAAAGATGAAAGAACGTGATTGGTGGAATGTTTTTTAAGTATTATTTTATGTTTTATCTATAAAACAAATGAGAAGGGTATTTTTGATTTGAGGTAGGGAAAATGTCTAGACAATTATGTAGAGATTGTAAAAACTATGTTGAACCAACAGATTATTGCGAACGCGATTTATTTGAGATAGAGGAAACAGTAATGTTAGATTGTGGAGATGAAGAACAAGAAGAAGAATGGATTGAGGAGTGTATTTATTATGAATGGAATGGAGAACAAAGATGAACATAACAAAAAGAAGAGCAGAGGAAGCGGAAGAGCGAGGCAGATACCGTGAGAGCAATGGTTCGTATGCTTTTGCGATGGTAAGTTACGCAAATGCTAAACAATTATATGAGGAAACAAAGGACACTGAAAAACTTAAAGATATCATAAATTGTATAAAAAGAGTTGAAAACCTCTTAATCCATCAAGATGAAATTGAGATTAAGAATTAATATATAAGAAGGAGAAAGAAAAGTGTGGCAAGATTTCATATTAACGGGTGCAAACCTAATATTTGGGTTTTTACTAATACCACAATTAAAAGATGTAATAACAAATAAACAGTCCTTAAACTTACATACTTGTGGATTTACATTTTTTGGTTTGTGTATAGTAAACGTAACAATGGTGACGCTCAAATTGTGGTTAGCTGCAATACCTATTTGTACCGTAATTTGGGGTTTGCTATGGTTTTATAGTTGGAGGAATCAAAAATGACAAAGATAGAAGTAGGATGTAACATTTGTAAGAGATTAACAGGAGTAAAGGATATCTACATAAATACAATAGGTTTTATGGAGATGAACCTCGAGTGTGGTCATAAATTAGTTTTGAAAGTTGAAAGGTTAAAACAGGAGGGTGAAAAATGAACATGTTCTATTTTTTAGATGAGTTAATTATAGATTGGTGGATAAAAAACAATGGGAAATCACTTAGAGACGAAGGAGTATCACTTATAGACATAAGTAACCATCTTACCGAGAAGTCAATTGTTGAAGGAGAGTTTGCAAAGAATTTTGAGGAGATAATGCATAGAAAGATGTCCTTTGGTGAGGAGTATCAAAAAGATTAGGAGGTGAAAAAGAATGTTTTTAACGTATTTTTTATTTTTATTAATAATAGGAACAATAGCTTTGCTTTTTTCAATTTCCGATTTAGAGACACCATACATGTTCCACATACTCGGATACACACTATCAATTTCGATCTTTTTGTTTCTCGGATACATGTGTTTGTTTGGTAGGGTAGTGTTCAACCCGGAGTTGTTTTACCAGAGTGTCGGGATAATAGGGCTAATATTGGTTAGTTTTGCTTCTGTCATTTTTGTTTTTATGCTTTTTGAGTTTGGGAATATGATAAGAATGTCAGATGAATTAAAAAAAGTTAAGTAGTTTATTCTCATCTATTTCATAGATGGGTCTGGTTCGGTAAGGTATGGTAAGATAAGGTACTGTAAGGTAGGGTACTGTGCGGTCCGATAAGGTCAGGTACGGTAGGATATGGTAAGGAAAAGGGGAAGCCCAACTGGGCTTCTCTTTATATTCATAAAAATAAGATGAGAAGAAACATTTATAAAATAGTTGGTAAATTTAGACGTCAAAAAACCGACAACGAAACTCTAACCGCTATAAAAACACTTGGTTCACCTACAACAACAGCAAAACTATCAAAGAAACTAAAGATAACCCAAAAGTCCGTATTAAGACGTATACGCAGATTAGAAACACAAAAAGCGGTATATAGAATACCTAAAAATAATACCAAAAACGGTCGCTACTTTCTAATCTATTTAGGTAAAAAGAAGAAATGAGTAAGTATATTTGTAATGCATGTGGGAAAATTTTTGAAGAAGATGACGATCCACCCGCTAACAGAAATAACAGATACAAAAAGAAGCGTGTGATTTGTCTACGTTGTAGAAGTAGAGACGTGGAGGTATACTAACATGAGAAGCCCAATCATTTGGTTCGGTGGCAAAGGAAACCTATCACCCAAACTCCTAAAATACGTACCATACCACACGTACTATGTAGAGGTGTTTGGTGGTGGAGCCAGTTTGCTGTTTGCTAAGCAACCCGCAAAGTTCGAAGTTTACAACGATGTAGATAACGGTTTAGTTAATCTGTTCAGAGTAATCAGAGATCCTAAAAAGTTTAAGGAGTTTCATAGGTTGGTTAGTTTAACACCGTATGCAAAGGAAGAGCATAGGTTTTGTAACAAAGCATGGAGAAGAGAGAAAGATGAAATTAAAAAAGCGTACTATTTCTATGTAGCCATACGAACAAGTTTCTCAGGTATTTTAGGTGCAGGTTGGGGTTATAACTTTGAGTCTTATGCTAAGGATAAACCTAAACACGTAAGTGCATGGTTAGATACAATAGATTTATTACCAGAGGTTCATACACGAATAATGAGTGTACAGATAGATAGCATAGATTGGAAGAAATGCTTAGAACGGTACAACTGGAAAACAGATGGTTTTGCATACTTAGATCCACCTTATCATCCAGTAACCAGAAGCAACACTAAGTATCCGTGTGATTTTTCGGGTACGGAGCACATAGAATTAGTAAACTACCTACTATCAAAGCGATGGCACGGAAAGATAATGCTAAGCGGCTACCAATGCAGAACGTACAAGCTACTTGAGGATGTGGGTTGGCGACGGATAGATTTTGAAGTTGGATGTGATGCGGTTGGTAGGACGAGACTAAGCGGTTTATTAGGTGAGGGTGCTACCATTAGGGAAGATCAGCGAAGGGTTGAGAGTATCTGGATAAACTATGAACCAGATAAGAAAAGGTTTACTTCACATAAGGATAACAGCAAGATAGAAAATTGGGGGATAACATGATGGATTTTTCTAAAGATGATATTGTCGTAAAAAAAGAAAGAGATGAAAGTGATGATCGTAGATGGGTAGTCATTAAAGTTTTCAAGGAGACGGTGTGGTTAAGACCAATCATTGATGTTGTAATTATTGATGAATTTCTATATAAAGGTGTGAAAAAAGATATATTTAAGATAATTGGAAGGAGAAGAAAATAGTATGAGATTTTTTATCAGCGGTAAATACTCAGATAACCATCCAAGAGACGTACTTAAAAATGTCAATAGAGCAATAGACATAGGTATAGAACTAATGAAGAGAGGTCATTCAGTATATATTCCGCACTTTCCGCACTATATGCACTTAAGACCGAATTGTTCATTTGAGTATAAAGAGTATCTGAAAAATGATTTGGAGTGGTTAAAAGTTAGTGATGCGATGTTCTTTATGTCTCATTCAAATGGAGCTGATGGAGAGTTGGAAGTTGCTAAGAAGTTAGGTTTGAAGATATATACTAATATTAACGATGTGGGGTATGATATAAAATGAGCACAAAAATCTATACTGCGTATAGATTCCCAAAAAGCTTGGGACTATTTGACGTAATGAGTAAAATCAAAGAAGACGGACTAAAAGTTGTCAAACAACAAATGCGACATTATTATAACGTAATAATAGAGCAAGGAAAAACAGTTGATGAAACACATGATATAATCATTAAACTCTATAAAGATGCTGTTGTTTCAACAGAGAAGAATCCATTTAACTTTGATATGTGTGTTAGCATTCATGAATACGAAGATTATTACTACCTGATACCGTATGGTGTTATTGAATATGATAGATGGGACTTCCTTGATAATAATCCACAATTAGAGGAATTTGGATACTATAATAACACAGACAAACCTGAGAATGTATCAGATAGGGACTGGGATGATCGTGAGTTAATATGGAATGCTATAATAGATGTTTGGGAAAGACAACTAGTATGTATAATTAGTGAGTATGATGATTTTTGGAGAATCAGTCCGTGGTTGGATTTAAAGAGAGAGGAGTTTGAGAAGAGTAAAAAGGAGAGTATCTAAATATGAAAATAGAAAAGTTCGAAATAGAGAGGAAAGAGCCATTTGCAATAGTTGAGCTAAACGGAAAAGGTTGTGGTTTTGGTGGATGTAATTGTTTACCATATAATATTGGAGATGCTGATAATTTTATTAGCATCTCCAATGGTGGTTTTGGGTTGTGTATTTCCTTGACGGATGAGGAAGCAAAAGAAATCAAAGATAAAGGCGTATTAGGTTTATGGACTGGATAAGATGATAGAAAATATTAAGGATGTAGAGAATCTTTTTAGAAAGAAAGACAGAAAAAGGTTTGGAGCTTTGGAAAGATATCTACTATTGGTTCTGTCCAAAGAAAAAACATTTTTTTTAGCGGTTTTTATTGGACAATTCAATGAAGAAGTTAGAGGTGAAATAACAGAGGAATTACCACCTATACTGTCTTCTTTAGAGGCAAGAGGAAAAATAGAATTAATTTCAGGATTGGGTGCGTTATATATAGATAGTAAGGGAAGACCAATAGCGAGAGTTTTATTATTTGAATGAAGGAGTAAATAAAAATGGAAGGAAAAAATAAAAAAGACCTACGAATTATTAGTCTATCACTTTGGAGAGCTATAGAACTAAGAATGTTTCCAAACGGTAGAAACTTAGACATAGAAGAAAGTATAGCATTAAACAATCTCGGTAAGAATATTGAGGACATTAAATTTATCATAGATAAGATTATAGAAGGGGATACAAAAAACTTAGGAAAGTATGTTGAAGTGTATCGGGATGCAAGATTAAGGATAGAGGAAGAGGTGGAAAAGAAGTATAGAAATGGTAGAAAAAACTAAGCTACATGGTGTTTTACTCTTGAGTGTATTCCTTACTACTTTATTTACAGGGTATGCCATAGGATATTCTGTAGGTTACCATAAAGCAGGAAATCTTTATGGTGATGGTTGGCAAAGATGTATTAATGTTCTTAAGGAATGTAACGATGGTTACGGAAGATGTGCTGAACTTCTAGAAGAATGTACTGAACAACTCAAAAAAGAAGAGGTTAATTACAAACTCAAATTGTTAGAAAAAGGTTATGACAACGGTTGGTGGAGCTATAACTGGTCTAAAGGAAATAATGAAGAATCTTGTTCATATGATATATCAGTGTTATGGATTTGTTATTCTGAAAATTGCACACAGGAACAAATTAGCGAGTTTATTAAACAGAATTATACCTACTATGATGATTTTAGTGACTGTTACATATGGAGGTATGACTAAATGGATGCAACTCTAAAAATACCTGTATTAACCGAAACACGACTAAAACACCTGAAAAAAGCACGAAGCGAACTAACTAAAGCAGGAGTGACCTTCGATTCGGGTTACGACCTGGAAGAAGACATAATTGAGTGGGAATTGGATTGGTCACTAAAAAATGCAAAAGTAATCATAAGACCAGAGTTAGTTTTTGATTCACAAAAAGTAAAAACAAGGGAACACATTATGAACGCAGAAAACGAGTTGGCAGAAGCGGGTGTGTATTTTATTAGTGACTCAGGTTATATAGACAGAATTATTTGGAAATTAGATGAACTTGATGGTGCGGAGTTAGTAATCAGAAAACCAAGAAAAGTGTTTTCAGAAGGCGTAAAGAAAGTGAATCCTAAGTTGAAATTACCAATGAATATATTGAGGAAAATAAAATGGATAACAATAACGGTATTAGGAAAATCAAGAAGATAGTGATAACCAGAAAAAAGGAAAAGATGCTAACTTTTGAAAACATCTACATCAAAGTAAAGCCAGACGCAATAGATATCTCGGATTACGAGGATTTTAGGTTTTTGATGTATTTTCCTTTAGATGAGGTTAAGAAGTTTGAGATTGTAGAATGATTTAAAGATTTATATAGGATAGAAGTTTTGTTATAGATGAGGAGGGAAAATGATGAACGAATATCAAAGAAAATGGCTAAGAAAGCATGGTTATACTGAAATAGCAATTAAGGAGATTGAACTGCATCAAAAGGTTTTATTAGGTAAAACGAAATGAACGAAACTAAGCATGAAATACACGATATAAAAGTAGATGGTAATACTATAAGATTCATAAAAAAGAAAAGACAAGAAAATTGCATGATTTATTACAGAGAACTGGAATGTTAGATTTAGGAATAAGAGATTAAAATGGAAACTATGATATTTGAAGGGAAACCTTATGCAATATTACATGGTGTTCCTGATACTGTTCGTAATCAACAGTTGGAGAAAATTTCATGGTCAGAATATGTTTATTCAAAAACGCTGTTTCATATTATAGGGTAATTTAAAATGAAAACTAACCAAGACATAAATGAATTTTTAGAGCACGGATATACCAAAGATGAAATAGAACGAATGAGCGATGATGAATTTGTTTATACAGCTGTTATGTTGGTAGATGGAATGAGTAAAGAGGAGATAGATAAGGGGTTAGGAAAGTAGGAGGTTAAAAAAATGAACGAAAATAGTACTACCATTGGGAGAGAGATCTCTGACAAGGATATGAACGCTTCTGATAAAGAGATAAAGAGAACTTTAATAGCGTTTGAAGAGAATGTAAAGGTAGCAGATAGCAACAGGGAACAGTATAGGGGCAAGTTCATAGCTGTGTGGGGGCATAAGGTTATAGGAGCCGATCCAGACTTTAATAGCCTTCTTCGGGAATTGGATGGCAAGGGTAAAAACCCAGAGACATACATAGGGTATATACAAAAGAGAGAGGAAATATTTTTATAGGGTATGAACAAGATAAGGATTTAGGAAAATGAAACTCAAAGAAAAAATAGTAACATTGGAAGAGTACAGTAAAAATAAAAATAAATATTATGAGGTATGTTATACTACAGTCAGAAGAAAAGGAAGAGGCTGCGGTTTATATGACCCTTCAATATATAGTCATGGTTCTTCTCCTTTATTAAATATGATGACACCTATAAGATTATTAAAACTATCAAAAAATCAACCTAAAAGAAAAATAAAGCTTTTGGGTGATGATGGTAAAACAGTAGCAATTGTTCAAGTAAGAAATATAAGGATGATTATTGATGAAGAAGTAAAATGACAACAAAAACAGAAGTCAACACAGTAAACAAAGCAATCATAAAGTATTTTAAACAGCTAAACAATAGGTATTATAAAACCATACCTAATATTAATAACGGTTACTGTGGACATTGGGCACTTGTATTTCATAAATTATTTGGAGGACGAATATACGTTCACGTAGCACATCATCATGTTTTTATTAAGAAGGATAACAAATACTATGATGCACAAACTCCAGAAGGAGTAGAAGATTGGATTGATATAAAAGGGTTGTGGAAGCTTAGAAAGGGTTTAATAGGTATAAGAAAGGCTGGTTTTTCAGATAATATTAAAATGATAACAGAAAGAGTCAACTTAGGGAAGATTTTGTGCAAATAAAAAAGAGTGATATATTATTGATATTGAGTTTTGTGAAAAAATGAGAATAACAAAAGAGGTAGCTGAAAAAATAGAAACTGAGATTTTCTTATCTCCTTTTAGTAATGATAATTCAGTTGATATAAATAAGAGTATAAGAGTTTATACCGAAATTGTAGATGGACTACATGGAAAAAGTATTTTAAGAATCTATAAGAATGGGAAGTATATTGATTCTTTCTATTATTTTAGTACTGATGAATGTATCAAAAAGTTAAAGGCATATAAAGTGGGTAAAGGATTACCTGTGAGAACTTATTGGTGAAGAGAGATGAAAAAATTAACACAACAGCAAAAGCAAACATTAAAGGACATATTTAGGATAGTTAGTAGAGACAAAGAATACAAAATAACTAATGTGCACTATATTTACGGTAAGAAAGAATCTCAAATTAATTTTAATACCAATTCATCTGAGTTTATTCCTGTACAGGAAGCGATCTTTGCAAGGGGTATAGAGTGGAGGATCGGGATAGGTATAAGAGGAGGATTAAAGTTTGTGTGGATTAGTTATACATTACCTATGGCTAAGGAAGAGAAGCAAATTAAGAGAGCTGGTGCCGTTAGATGGGAACTAAAGTTTAAAAAACAATTCGAATGGAGATAAGTGTTATAAGATGAGAAAAATAGTTCTTAAAAAGGAACCGTTACGAATTGACTTTTATGGAAAATTAATTACCATCCAACCTTATGTTTTTGGTTATGATTTTACACACTTTGAAAAAATATATGGATATGGTGGATACAGAGATTATTGTGTTTCGTTTGATAGAATTAAAAAAATTAAGATAGATGGAAAATGGAAGAAGGTTACTGGTTATGAGAAAACAATGCTTGGATTAGAGATTTATGTGTAAGAACAGAATTATGAAAAACTGCGAGTATGAAGAATTGCTATGGAATAATCCACAAATTGAAATTGAGCACGATGTGATGGAAGCGGAAGGTGAGTTTGATGGGGTTGGGTTGTCGGGTAGGTTGAGGAATAAGTTGAGGAATGGTATTGGCAGGTAAATAATTTACCTTAATACCACCTGTTGATTTTATTAAGTTTTCATGTGATGACAATTCTTAAGAACCAGCTTATATTCTTTCTATTTTGTCATATTTGTTATAAACCTTTATATAGTCAAAATTCTATTAATATAATATGAAAAAGGAAAGACATATGGATGACATATTCAGATTGTTAAGTCCATCTGATTATGACATATTAAAGGAAGCAGTAGGAAAATACAAATATCAATTTTTGTTAGATACAATGCTTAATACAGGGATGCGATATTCAGAGTTGTTAAGATTGAAAGTGAATATTGAGAGCTGGTTAAGAAACCCTAAAAAAGTAACTTTATGGTTCAAACCAAAACATAACCTCATTAAACTTCCATCAGAGGCTACAAAAACAAAAGATTATAGAAATGTATTATTAACGAGGGAATATAGTGCGGAATTAAATAAGATGATTGAGATAGCAAAGGGTTTAAATGGAAAAGGAGAAAATAATTTTAAGGTTATTCCTTTTTCAAGTTATCCAGCTATGGATGGGAATTTAACTCGTTGGGCAGAAAAAGCAGGAATAGATGAGCCTTACAATTTAGCGATAAAGACCATGAGAAAGACATGGGAGTCATGGCTTGTAACAGCAGAAAAACCTTTAATAAAAATAATGAAGTCTCAAGGACATACAAATGCAATAGCTTTAGAACATTATTATAATTCTGGTTTTAGTCAGGATGATGTGGATGAAATAAAGAGGAGAGTAGTGACATGGGGTCTTTAGGATTTGAGTGTCAATTTTGTAAGGAAATATTACGAAGTGAGCAAGGTTATAAAAATCATTTGTCAAAAGAGCATGAAGTAAGAGGTAATGAGATTTTCAATTATGATAGATTTTTGTTTCTGACAAGAGATGTTACAAATGAGTTAAAATGGAGTATTAAAAAAGAGGGAATACCAAAGGATATTAGACAAGAGATTAATAAGCGAGATAGAGGAAGGTGTTATATTTGTGAAAGGTTTAAACATTATACTATACACCATCGAATACCTAATGGTGAGGCAAATAAAGAGAACCTATTTACTCTTTGTTTGAGATGTCATAACCTTGTTCATATAGTATTATTTTTGGATGGAAAATGGAAGAATCCTGGACATAGTAGTAAAGTAGGAGGGTGGTTGTAAATAATGGATGATAATGATGTTGTTCAGAATGTGAATAATAGTAGAGTTAAAACTACGGATGAGATTCCTCTTACACATGATGATTTAAAAGAAATAGGGAAACAATATTTGAAGGAGCAGGGATATAAAGAAGATGAGATAAAAAAAGAATATACAATTATTTTTCATGATAGAGAATATAGGATTGATGTTGTAGGTTTAAAAAATGATAGGGTTGTGGTCGCAATAGAATGTGGCAGCGTAAGTTATGAGAAGATGACTGTCTTAACTAATACTATTGCAAAAGTTGTTCATATTCCTTTTCATAATCAGGTGGTTGATTTAAGAATATTTTCTTTGAATAAGGAAAAGGAAAGATTGGAAAATGAAATTGAAAAAACTAAAAACAAATTAAGTATTTTGAGTAAGGAGATTGAAAATTTAATTCCTATTGTTAGTGGTTCGTGTAAACAACTAAGTAATGATGGGTTTAATATGTTATTAATTAATTCTATATTGGAGAAAATAAAGGATCATCCTTGTATAAGACAAGTTATAACAGGAGATGTTCATGATTTAGGGTTTGGTGCTTTCTATGAATCAGCTATTTTGTTTACAAGTGATATTGTTAAAGGTTACATAAAACAGAGTTTTTATCAGGATGAAAATAGTTCTGAATCTAATGTTATAAGAGAGAAGTTTTTCAATTATGCTGCTAAAGAGCTTCTTCCTCATAATATTTCATTAGATATGAATTTATGGTCTGCAAGATTATGTGAAAAAGAGAGGAGTTATGGAGTAATAGATGCTATAATATTGCTTAGTTTGATAGTAACAAATGATAGTAAAGAGTATGTTAGAGATTATTTAGGAGATATTATTTTGAAAGAGAGAGGATTAAAATGACAGGAACAACTGTTTTAACAGGATTGGAGTGGTATGGAATACGTGATTTACTTGAGTATTTATTGAAAGTAGATAAGGATATGAGAAAAAAAGGAAAAACACTTTTCTACAAAAGAAGTGATGTTGAAGCTGCTTTTAAGGAATTAAAAAGAGCTAAAAAATCTTCAAGGAGTAGAGAAGTTTATTATGTAGTTGACCAACTTGCTCTTAATTTTGATGATTCACATATTTGTGTTCCAGAACGAGTAACTATTAAACTAACTCAACCAGTTGTTTTTGGTATTGCGGCTGCTACATGCAAGGGAAGAGGATTGCATTATTTGAATATAGGTATTACACCTTGGGGTAATAAACTTTCAGAGAAATTTTGGAATAGAATGTTATTGCATTTTAAAAGAAGTGTTGGTGGAAAGAAAGCTGCATATCGAAGAAAAGGTTACATAGCTAAATATAAGGAAGTTCCAGATTTTAGAGATGAAGAATGGCATGAAGGAGCAAAATTATTTTATGATTTAAAGGAGATAGAAAAATGATAGTAGACAATAATGAAGAATTTATAAAGTGTCCTAAATGCGGTGGATTAATACCAAATACAGGGATGTTCTACCAAGTCCTTTGTTTTATGAGGTTATATTGTCCTCGTTGTAAGATTAAGTTCTGGCATACGGTGAGGACATGGAGAATATGCAGGTAAGTTAAAACACATATAATTTAGAGAAGATAAAAATGGAAGAAAAGACAGAATTAGAATGGCTCGAAAACTGGATGTTAGAAAGAGGAGAGGAGGAGTTATCCAAAGACAGAATAACAACCATTGAGTTGGTTCTTGAGTTCCTTCATACCAGAGGTTTATTGACCACCTCAGGAATAGAATTAGAATGTAATTTTTGTAAAAAATACATTCATGAGAGTCTTCCTGTTGCAAAAATATCAGTAATTAAAGACATGGATAATAAGGAAGCAAAAAAGAGAATTTCTGAGTACCTAAACAAAATTGATGGTAATATATTCCCTAGTGAAATAGCGGAACACCTTCACATCGATTACAGCCTATGCGTAGAGGTTATAGAAGAACTTTTGAAAGAAAAGAAAATTGAGATAGTGGAGGATTAATGTCCGATAAAATGAAAAGGAGATACAAGATCCTAACCTCAAAAACCTGCAACGATACAAACTTCCGCATTATTTACGACCCCGATGGCATAGGTAGTTGGCATTACAAAATCCAGTACGAGACGGATTACAGAAATAAGTACAAAAAGCTGTGGAATTTCCAAAGTTTGCAGGATGCTATCAATGAATTTGTTTGTGAGAATATGTTAAAAAGGATAGATTGGTTAAGGAGATAGAAAAATGAAGAGAAAAAGCATGACTGAATTATATAAGGAATGGAAAGAGGGAGAAATAAATCATGAAGGATATGAAGCAGTGAAGGAAGCATGGGAGAATCTTCTAAGGAGGTAGAAAAATGAAAATAATGGAAAGTTTCATAGTAGATGATGGAAAGAAGCAAAGTAAGATAGAACTAATCCAAATACAGATGAAATATTCATTTCCTATACACTATGGTTACGCTGTAGTACGTGATTCAAGTCTTCGTGATTTTCTTTCTTTTTATTTTACTAAGTTCTTTGCAAAAAGACGATTTGATAAAAAAAAGAATGGATATAAATCGTGTTGGTTGACTTATAGTGTGTATGATAATTAAGAATAGGAGAAAGTAAGATGAAAACAGAAAGAATTTTTCTTTGGTTGTTTTTGTTATTCCTTCTAATATCAATAAGTTTCGGTTATCTACTAATGAGAAATGTAGCGAGTATTGGTATAACACAGATAGCTTTTGTTTTCTTTGCTATATGGTCTGCGTTTATTGCGGGTTTGTTGTCAGGATTGAGTGAGTGTTTAGAGAGGAAAATAGAAAAATGAAGTTTGAAGAAATATTATCTGCTTTGCGTACAGGAAAGAAAGTCCGACGCGAATCGTGGCACCGAGCGGATTCAATTACCTATGAATGGGATAGCAATCTAAGTAAACTTAGAGATATGCCTCACGGAGGTCATTTCCAATACCATCTACCATTAGAAGATTTAAATGCAGATGATTGGGAAATTAAAGACGAAAACTGGAAACCAAAAAGCAAAGGAACACTACGCGATTTAATGGAAGAGATAGAATGCGACCCTAAAGTAGCAGAAGAAGTTGAAGAGAACCAGAGAAGAAATATCCTAACGCTAGAGGAGCTTAACAGAAGGTTTACTATCTAAGATGTTATTTGTTATCCAGCTAACTTTCACCCTACTTTGCTTACTCTACGCCTCTTACACCGACCTAAAAACCCGTGAAGTATCCAACACCGTCTGGAAACTCATGCTTGCTACCGCCCCCTTCTTCGCTGTCTACACCTTCTATCATCACGATGGTTTCCTACTTTACGTACTATCCCTAGTTGTCACCATCATACTATCCTACCTGATGTTTGTATACAACCTGATAGGAGGTGCGGATACCAAAGCGTTAATTTGCATATCAGCAGTCCTAACCACCGTACCTTTCTTCGCGTTAAGTGTGTTGGTTTGTGCGGTTGTGCTTGCGTTATCCGTACCTATTGGTTTGTTCGTTACTAACGTACGTAACCTAGGTTGGTACGAAACGTACGCGAGTCGTAGGCTGGTTCTAATCGGGTACAAACCGCACGTAGTACCTAAGTTCTCACGGTTACTGTTCGATCCAAAAACAGGTGCGTTTAGTAAGCAAGGATTTGATGTAGTGGACAAAGCGGAGGATGTCTGGGTGACACCTGAGATACCGTTTATGGTGTTTATTACGACGGGGTTTGTTGTTTGCTTAGTATTTTTAAAAAGTAGTTTGTAAAAGTATTTATGGTGCTAGTATATAAGTAGTATATAAGTATTATAAAAAGAGGAAAAAAAAATGAGAACAAAACTAACTAAGATTATAGATGGGAAAAAGTATTATATTGCTGGGGTTTTTAATAAATCTGCAGCATTAAAACACGCAAAGGAAGTGAGGAAGGAAGGGTTATCTGCAAGAATAATAAAATACAAAGAATGGTATGAGTTGTGGACACGACCAAAGCTGACATTTGATTTAAATCTCTTTTAAGAATATACATTTATGGAGAACACATCATATCCTTCAGAGGGGGAAGTCCGTAGTCAGAGACGGGATATTGTTGATAAGCTACTTAAAGTCAAGATGAAGGAGTATGGATTAAATGAAAATAAAAAATAAAGAAAGAGAAGATGTAATAGTGGCATTTATATTTATTATTCCATTAATTATTATATTTGTTATAGCATTCTTTTTTTCTTATTTTTTTATTTATGTGACACATCTTCATATCTATTGTGGTGTATCATTGTTATCTCTTTCTTTTCTTTTTTGTATTATAAACACTATAGCGGTTCTCTTTTTACACAAGTATTGCTGTTCTATTTCTAAATTGTAGAAAGATTATTATAAAAGGAGGTTAAAAAATGGAATTATTAAATAAAGAAAATAAATTGCAAAGCTGGTTTTTATATTTAATTGAAGATCTGGTGTTTTTCCCTTCTACAATTATTTTAACTCTTATAACTGTGAATCTTTTAGTCTTTTTTATGATATCAGACCAGTTCCTTTATAATATTCAAGATGATGTTCTTCTTATTTGTTATGTTGTGACAATACTTATAGAATTATTTTTAATTTTTATTGCAATATATGGTTATAAATATTTTGATCCTAAAAAGGTAGATTGGAAAGGAAGGAAATCTATTGCTCATTTACTTTGTTTTTGGGGGCTTTTTCTTATTGCTATGTATATATTAATGTTTTGTGCATGTTCTTTAGGAGATTAGTAAAAAAAGAAAAAGTAACTTACTATATACTTTCCATCCTCAAAAACCTCAAACCTTTATATACTACTAAATTAAACACTATATTAGAGGTAAGAAAACATGACGACATACATGGTAAGAATAATAGAAAGAGATACAGGTAACGAACACTTTATAAAAGTTATATCAAAAAATAGGAAGGAAGCAAGTAAAAAAGTGAAGGTAAGTAGAATACACTATAACGTAAATGGAGCGTATACAACGATAGAACACGCGAGACGCTACTTCAAACACAATCATGATTGGATACTAAAGTCAAACGAATTTGAAACGGATTGGGAGAGGATTGATCCATTCGTGAGAAAAAGAGCCAAAAGGTTAGCATTAGAGTCTGTTAATCTATCAACCAGAAAATTAGTAATGAAATAAATACCCACTATATACTCCACACTCTTAAAAACATCAAACCTTTATATACTCTAACATTCTAACTTATTATAGAGGTAATAAAAACATGGTAAGAATAGTCGAAGTAGAAAATGTAACATATAGTGATTACGGTGGAAGACTAAGTAAGACCGAGATAGAAAAAGAAGTAAAAAGGTACGCAGCGGATAAATACGAACCGAGAAAAGCTCTGGTTGTGTACAGAGATAGGCATGGAGGGACACTTATTATATGGAAGAGATTAGTTAAAAAAGGTAGGTAAGAGAAACATGAGAAAAGCACCAGAGGGTTATAAAGTATTTGATGGAAGGTTATACCAGTTTAACTTACGTGGTACAAAGAGAGAGATTGATAGTGAAGCAAAACGTTTAATGAAACTTGGATACAGTATAAGGAGAACTAAAACTAAAAGTGGATGGAATCTATGGAAAGGATTTAAGTATAGGGAAAGAAAATAAACAAAAACATGACCAAAACCAAGTGCGTATGTGGATACACATGGAAGTACAAAGGAGCTGCAAACCCGAAAACAGGCATTATCTCGTGCCCTAGGTGTCGTACGACGTTATCACTTAAACAGGCAATCAAACGAGGGAGGGGACAACCTCTTACCTTAAAGGTAGATGGGAAGATAAGGAGGTGAGCAAAATATGGCAAAGATAGAAGTTGTAAGTAGGAGTGGAAGAGTTCTTGGTATAATAGAAAGGACTATACAGACAGGCACAAAGGGAAAACTAAAAAATAAGAAGTTTGTTATGTACAAAGATAAGCGACAAATTGTTGAAAAGGACAGGTTTGGGATATTTTCAATTTTTCCATGGGGGATTTATTCAATAGAGAAAGGTTTGTCCAGGAGATGAAAAAAAACATGATCACCCACACTTGTCCAGGATACCCAAAATACCAAAGAAAACTCGGTGGTGAAGTCTACAAGCTAATCGATGCAAAGAACACAAAAAGAAAAGCACAACGTCTACTAAGAGATTACAAGTTAAGGTGGAAGAGTGTGCGTTTGATAGAGACTCGCGATGGTCGCTGTCATGTGTGTTGGGCTATATATGTTAGGGGTAGGAGGTAAGATAAAAAGGTGAAAAAATGATAAAAGAATACAGAGTTTGGCAACATGGTAGTACACAAGGACATTATATGATAGCAGATTCACCAAAGAGAGCTGTTATTAAATTTGTAAGAGGATTGCCTTTGGATTTTCCAATTCATGCAATTCTTTGGAAAAAAGGTAAAAATTCATATTCTTTAAAGATGACAAAAGAAGCAATAGAGTTTAGAGATTGTAGTGATATAGGTAAAAATTATAATTATGGAAGAAAGTACTATAAAAAGGATTTAAAATAGGAGGTGAAAAAAAAACATGAGAAAAAGCAAAACAAACATAGTAAAAAAAGCAATATCAGAAGCAGAGATGAGAGCAAGAAGAGTAAAAATTAAAGTAGGAAAGAAGGAAGTAACCTTTAAGATAGATAGAAAGTCTGGATTCTTATACTACGTGAAAGGTTCGCCACTCAGCATATATAAAGTGAAAATGCAGCACAAAGGTAGAACCAAAAGCACGTTACCGAGGACATTAGTAAAAAATACGCCTGTAATACGAGATAGTAAGTATCTTTATTACATTTCGTCAGATAATTATCTAAGTAGGACTAAGAGAAAAGGTGTGGATTAGGGGGTGTTTGTGAAGAGAAGTGGAAATAGGAGGTAAAAATGACCAAGAAAGATATACCAACAAGAAGAGAGTATAGAGGAAAATGGTATACCTTTTATAGATCACATCAATACAAAAGAGATGCAATAAGAACGAGAGAGCAGCAAAAAACATTAGGTTATTTGGCTCATATAATAAAGATTGGTGATGATTATTGTGTATATATGAGGCAAAAGTAGAATAGGAGGCAAATATGAGAAGAAAAAAGGCAGAAGGGACAAATCTTTCAAAGTACAGGATGTTTAATGGAAAACAATATAGGTTTCATGTTGAATATCCTAAGTTTCATAGTGGAATAAAAGAGGACGCTGAAAAGCTGAGGAAGGGAGGCTATCTTGTGAGGACAGTTCCTACTGCGTACGGGTTTGTAATTTATAAACGGAAGAAATAGGAGGTAAACAAAATGGGAAAAGTATATTTATATCGTGTAAAGATGGGTAATGAAACTGTAGAAATAATATGTGCTACCAAAGCGGAAGCTAGTAAAAGACGTAAGTTTGATTTGGAACGAGGAGTAGCAAGAGTGTTATCAACAGTAATAGCGAGGTCAACGCCATATTTAGTAGCCGTAAAGGTATATCGAGACTGAAGTAGGAGGAGGTAAAAATGCAAAAAGAAGGATACAATAAGAAAGACGGATCACAAAAAGGACGTAAACAAGGTGGTAGAGGCAGAAACAGAACAAATAGTTGCAGACATCCCAACACAGGAAATAAGAAATGAAAATAGAAGAATTGCAGAAACAACTTGAAACTACGAACAGAATAGAATATGAGGGCAAATGCCACGACTGCGGTAAAGACGTAAAAGTGTGTATTTATAGAGATGATAAAGGAGCAATAGTAATCGAAGGTGGGGCTGTGTACAACCCAGAATTTGGCACACCACCAACTGAACACATAATACTCAAATGCATTAAGTGCTTCATGGAGGATGAAACCCTCAGAAACTGGAATCCGTGTGAGGTCTATTCACGCATAGTTGGATATCTGAGACCAGTACAGCAATGGAATCCAGGTAAAGTTGAGGAGTTTAAACAGAGGAAGGAATTTGTGGTAGAAACAGGAGGTAAAAATGAGAGAAGAAAACTGGATAACATATAAAGGAAAAAAGTTTTTGTCTATTCAGGTTGGTGTTGAGACATTTCTTTTATTTACAGAAAGCGAAGTGAAAGCAGCAAGAAAAAGAGGGAAAAAGATATACAAAGAAATACATAAATAAAAGGAGGTAGTGAATAATAAAAATGAAAAGACTAAAACTAATTGGGAAAGTAGGAGAAAGAACTAAAAACCTAATAAAATACCACGGAAGAGAAGGTCATCCAATAATTCATTCAACTAAAACACCAGCTTTAATTCCATCTGATGAGGTTGATTTTTTGATTAGTGGCTTGAGACGTTTTATTATGGTAAGAAAGGCTGGTGGAGGCACAAAAAGACTATATGAAGGTAGTAAATACAGTGAGGATTAGGAGGTAAAAAAATGACAGAAGCAGTAACTAAAACTGAAATACGTGAAGATTATTTGTATTTCAGAAAAGGGATAAAAGAAGCAAGGACAATAAGTCAGCTACAATACATAAAACATCGTATGGATAAAGTTTTTATGAGCCATTTTGGTTACAAACCAGTGGAAGGAGTTTTAAAGGAAGAGTATACAAAAACAGCACGAACTATGAATAAACGAGCTGATAGTTTAGGACTTGCTTACAAAGTAAAGACTAAGATTTGGGGTATGGTAGGGTTAAAACCTTTAAGATAGCTAAAAATAGGAGGTGAAAATATGCCAAGAAAAATGAGTTTAGAACCGAGAACAAGAACATTTGATGGAAAAGTATACGAATTGTATGTTATACTATCAAAAAAGAGTGAGGCTGATCGTGAAAAGAAAAGATTGATGGGTTTTGGACATAAGGTAAGGGTAACAAAAAGTAGAATAGGATATGTTATTTGGTGGAGAAAATGACAAACGAAAAATTCTTTACACAAAATGTATCGTTAATACTAAAACACGAGCTAAAGCTCAAAAAAGATGGTAAGGGTAAATATAAATATTTTATTGAGTATGGTGTCCCTAAAAGGATGAAATACTTTAGAACTAAGCATGAAGCTTACGAGTGGGTTAAAAAGAACAAGAAGTACTTTCCACCTACAGGTGTATATAGGAGGAGAGAAAAGCCTGAGTGGTTAAGGAAGGTTAGTTAGGAGAGATGAAAAGTATGCCTAAAAAACAAAAAGTCAAAAAATGGAAATGTCACGGTTGTGGTGCAACGTTCTATACAAAAACAGAGTGCAAAAAGCACATAAGCGATGTGCATTGGAGTTTTATCAGTCAGACAGCGGGTTTAGGTAGTATGTTCTATAGATGTGAGAAGATAGAAGAATGAAAAACAAACTCCGCAAATACCTTTCAGTTGAACGCCGTGACCTATGGGACAACCCAAAAACCTACTAATTCTCGCGTTTGTCAGTCGATAGGTTAAAACATAAACTGAAGCACGTACCTAAAAAAGGATAGAAGGATGAAAAGCAGGTTGGAAGAAGCATTAAGTTGGAGGTGTCATAATGAAATCTGAGATAGAAAGGTTACGTGAACAAAGAAAAGAAGTGGAGCGAAAGATGAAGAAGGTTGACGATTACGTAAGTGGTCATACGTTCCAGTATGCAAAAGGAGAACAGATAAAAATTGTAAATAAGCGAGCTGATGTACTGGTTCAGAATGCTAAGGTTGCTCTTTGCAAATTAACTGATTTGTTAGAAAGGAAACGTAAGCAGATAGATAATGAAATATGGTATAGTAAGGAGTTAAATGATATTATGAATAATTATGCACAAGATATGTGGTTTTTTTATATAAAAGAGAAAAGAAAAGAGGGAAGACTTTGACGAGCAAAACACTAAAAGATAAATACTTCTTCATCAAATGTGAAGATAGAGAAAGAGGTGTAAAAGGTTGCTTCGTTTCCAAGAAACAAGGCAAAATCCTTAAACACAACCACAAAGAATACTTTATCCTTTTACCCAAGAAGAAACTAGAACTCGGTATTAGAGTGCTTCTAGGTGCGAAACGTAAGGAGTTTCTTGATAGGTTCGGTCTCGTCTTAGATATTAAGACAAAAACTATCAGACCAAAGAAAGTGGTTGTTGAGAAGGATAAAATCATAAAAAGCGGTGTCGGAAAACCATTCCACAAATATGATGGTAGAAAAGTCTACCTAATTAAGTTAGGTGGTGTACCAAAGATATTTCTGTATAAGATAAAGATTGAGGAAGGTGGAAGAATGACCACTGAGAAGGTTAAGTTTTATAAGACTAAGGTTCAAGCTGAAAATCAGTTTAAAAATATGGTAGGAATTAGGAGGTGAATTAAGGTGAAAATAAAAAACTGGAAAAGGAACAGAAAATCAGAAAATAGGTTAGCAGTTAGAGTCTACATAAATACTATAACAGGTGCAAATATCAACATAAGCAAAGTTCGTGATGAAATAACGAAAAGATATTTATACTTTGTGGAGATGTATGACAAAAACAGTAAAAGATTAGATGAGTTGGATCCATGTTATTATTTATATGATGCTGAGAATAGAGCTGAAAAATTAATGAAAAAGCATAGTGGGAAATAGGAGGTGACAAAATGGCAAACGTAAAATATAAACCAAGTAAAAGGTTAGGAAGATATTTCATTGTAACAGAAACTGGAAATAAATTTTCATCATTAACTTACGGACATACATCCTTAGAAGCCGCTCAGAAAAAAGGAATGGAACTCAGTAAGAAAACAGGACTTAATTATCAAATTATTAAAAGAGTTGGTAAAATTATATGGGAATAAAAATGGACAAATATAAAGTTAGTTATGTAAAGAAGAAAACCGATAAAAGAGATTTTGTTAGGGATAAAGATGGAAATATTAACTATTATAGTAAAAGAGAGGCAATTATGACAGCTAGTTGTTTAAAAGGTAAGGGATTATTACCTCATGTTATTAAGGTACTAAAACCAGCAACAAAAAATAGGAGGTGAAACAAAAAAAAATGATGAAAGAAGATAGAAAATTTGACAAAAAAGTGTATGGTCTTTATAGTGGTTATACTAAGAAGAAGGATGCAGTACAGGTGGCAAATTCAATAAGAAAAGATGGTGGGTTAGCTCGTATCGTAAAATCTGGTAAGTATTGGTATGTTTATGAAGGATTAGCAAAGTGAATCTAACGGAAAGATGGAGACAATAAAATGAGAAACAGAATATGGACAAAAGAATTTGATGGAAAAAAAAGTATAACTTAACACAAAGTGGTATTTTTGGGGGAAGGACAAGAAAGAGAGACGCAAAGAAATATGCAGAAACAATGAGAGAAATGGGAGGATTAAGGGGAGAAAAGTGTTTAGCACGAGTTGAACACAGAGAAAAACAATCAGTTGTTTGGAGAAGATACGAAAAATAAAAGGTAGGTATATACAATATAAGATGAGACCAACTCTAAAAGATAGAATTAAGGAACTAAAGGATGTTGAAAGAGCTATTGATACGTTACGGAAAATACGAAATAATGATAAAAGAGTTTACGAAGTAATAAAAGCTGGAAGAGAAATAAAACGGTTACAGATACAAAAAAAGAACTTAGAAAGTTGGATAGCAAAAAGAAGAACAAAAGGTGAGAAGGAATGAAAGAACACTACTATTCCATCGAAAAATATGAGTTGGAAGAACTATTATCTTTTTTGAAGGATTGTAATAAAAGATATACAAACCTAAACTTAAAGATTGCATCTACATTTACTACTCTTTGGTTTATTAGTAACAAAGATCTCTACGTACCTTTACAAGAAGAATTTAAATATAAGTACAGAGAATTAAAGACTAAACCTAATCCTCAGAAACGATGGAAAATTAGTTGGGTTGATTATAAAGTAAAAATTAAAAGATTAAAGAAAATTTTAGGATAGGATATGAAAGAATGCAACACAAAACAGGATATAAATATAGAATAGAAAATATCTCTTTTGAAGACGCAACAAAACGAGTATTAGACAGACTTGGATTTATCAAGACAAAACCAGGAGTAGGTATGATGTGGACTAAGAGGACGAAATCAACATATTTCTTGGGTGAACGAGGTGGGATCCGTGCAATTTATAATCACACAGCTAAGGATTTTTATTGGGTAAGATAAGATGAGTAAAAAGAAAAGTTGGAAAGAAGGATATAGTTTCAGAAGATTAAGAGAGATTGATGCGAAATTAATAGAACTCAAAGAAGAAAGAAAACAAATTAAAAAAGCTATAAAAATGAAGGAGGATTAATAAAAATGATAGATATATATGCTTTAATAGCAGTAGGAAGTGCATTGATTATTGGTTTCATACCACTCTTGAGTAAGAAGTTTAGAGGGAAAGATTTTCTGGTATCATATCATGTGGATAAATCAAAATTTAAAGAATACTTAATGCAACTACATAAAGATGGAGATTGGATTGAATGATTAGGAGGTAAGATGACACAACTTCTTAAAAATTCTGATTACATAAACCTTGGTGCAAACGATTTAGTAAAAAAAGCTGTTGAAGTGATAAAGAAAGAAGAGGAAGAAAATAGGAAAGTAATTCTTAAAGAATAAAAGTATATATACTATCAGTATATAATTATAATCATGACAAAAATAAACTGTGCAACCGTACCATTAAAAAGGGCAAGGAAATACTCAGAAACTGAGTTTCTTAAGGTTCACAAATCCTTAGATAAGGTACTACCTAATTTTGACAGAAATTATATGTTATTACAAGACAGATGTAAAAACGCCCTAAATATTCCACGTTCACAGATGCCTGTTATAGAACCTAAAGACATGGCAAAGTTTCAAAGAAAGATAAAGGCAGGGCACATAGATATTTTCCGACCTTACGCATCAACTAATGTTTTCCCAAAGAAGTTTATCGGTAAAAAGGATGCTAAGTATCTTACACTAGGTTTGAAAGATGGTAGAAAACTAGATGATGTTATAAAAGCGAAGATAATACATGTACCAGCTATAAAATTGCTACCGCTACAATCTCAGATTTGGTTGGATAAGTTAATTAAGTATACGATTCAGTATGGAGCACCTAAAAAAGGTTCGAGAGTCACCAAAACGACCATAATTATTTCAAGTAATTACTATATTTTAGATGGACATCACAGATATGGACAGGTAATGCTTGCTGATCCGTCACTCAAGATGAGTTGTTTGTTTATTCCTTTAAGTATCGGTTTGTTACTTAAGATGACGAGAAGTTATGGAATGGCAATAGGAAATCCACCAAACTACTAAAAATGATTAAGAAATATTTAAGGCAGACATATGTCATGATGAATAAAGATCCGTTTTATGAATGGGTCTTAGAAAAAGGTAAATTATTTAGAGGATTAAAAAGACAGCCTTATAAGGAGCTTATTGAAAAATACAGACACGGAACAAAGTCTAAACAGTGTTATTATAACTCTCAAATGATGGCATTAAATAGTGATGGAAAGATAAGTTACTACGAGGGATGGTACGTAACAGATGGTTTCTCATTTCCTTTTGATCACGGATTTAATGTTTATAACGGTAAAGTGATAGATACTACAGCATATGGAAAAATGGGTGTTAGAGAATATTTTGGAGTAAAAATTCCAATTAAGTTTGTACGAGAGAGTGTATTAAAAACAGGAATGGCAGAGGCAATATTATATAGATATTACAGAAGTAAGCATCCTAAGAAAGTTAGAAAGAAATCTACTAAGAAATGATGTGTTTTTGAGTTTAATTTAGGCAAAATGTGAAAATGCCAGAACCGCTAATTCATTTTGTTGCTCCGCTTGTGGTTTTACTTTTCTGTGGTCTTACCATCAAAAAATCACTAATTCTATCCTCTTTAGCAATTCTACCAGACCTCGATGTATTATTTCATGTCCACCGCTCTATCACTCATTCAGCAGTATTTTTAATTCTTATTTGCATTCCAATTGTTGGATTCATAAAATTAAAATACCCAAAGTATTTCACCGATAGTATAATAGGAAGTTTTGTTGTACTAAGCCACCCTATTTTAGATGTTTTTAATAGTTATACACCTATCTTATATCCTTTATACAGAAATTCTGTTTTCATAGTTTGTAAGCTCATAACAGACCAGAGCAACATAAGCAATTTACGGTTCTTTTTTGAGATAAAAATTATGCCTACTTATTTTTCTTTGATACTACCAAATACGGATGGAGTAGTATTTTCGGGTTTAGGTGTTGGGATTAGCTTAGTGATTTTAGTAGGTATAATAGCAAAATGGAGGGTAGAAAATGGAAAAAGCAATAGGAAAGATAAGAGGTAACAAAAAATGAAGTTAGCATTACCAGATGGTAGAAAAGTAGAAGCTATGAACGTAGATTTCAAAACAAAGAAGGAAGATTGGAGCGAATATGCATTCGTAGATGGTTCGGTACTGAAATTTAAGGCAATCATAACTAGTGTTGTACGTACTGAGGATTATGATCCGACTACTGGAGACCCAGTTTATATAATTAGGACAACAAATATTTCACGACTTAAAGTACCAGAGGAGATGAAGTTGACAAGTACGAAGAAGGAGATGGTTGAAGGAGTAGAGGTGGTATAAGATGGAAAAACCAAAAAACAATAAATGGTGGAAACTAAAGTATAGGTTATTAGGAAAAATACCAAAGACATATCCGTATTGCGGTGGTGAAATAATAGATAGAGGATTTAAAGGACACAACAGGAGATACCAGTGTAGAAGTTGCCAGGTGATCTTAGTAACTGAGGGAGTTTTGTTATGAAAAATAATGGGATTAAACTAAAAACATGGGAGAATTTTTCTAAGCTAAAACAAGAGATTGAGACTATGCTAGACAAGAAAATTAATAATGACTACCTATTGAATTTGTTAATTATAGAGGGGAAGATGATAACTTTCGGTAAGACTATAGAGTACAAAATAGAAAAAGTAGTTATACCATTGGATACTTTAGAAGATGAAAAGCTCAGTAATTCTGATACACAATGTGAAGTTTCTATACCAGAAAATAAAAAAGAGGAAAAACCATGAAAAAAGAAGATTTATTTAAGACTATGTTGTTGCTTGGTGTTTTGTGTACTGTATTTACGGTTTCTTTTTATTTTGATAACCAGACAACAGATGATATAGATTTTCAGTGTTTACAGAGATATCAACACAGTACTTCTGTAGTATATAATCCAAACTATAGTATCTGCAAATATAATGAAACCTTAGAATTTCTACCACCCGAATGGTTGTTAGAACTATATAACATTTCAGTAAACGAAAGTATCGGTGCCTAAAATGAAAAAGATAGAAATTATTATTTCAGTGTTGTGTTTATTTGCAATTGTAATGGTAGGGTATGAAGTAGTTGATATACAAATACAAGCAAATGATGAGTTTATTGAGGATTGTAACGAAAAGTTTGGAGAAGATAAATGGATAATAAGACCAGCTACATTGGAAGAAAGGTGCAACGTAAGCATATTTCCTAATGCTTGTAAAGTATGTAGAGGCTATTGGTTTTGTTATATAGGAGATGTGGAGGTTTGTATCCCAAAAAATGATTCACAAGGATAAGGTATTAAAGGATATTAAATTAATTCTTCTAATTTTACTATCTTGTATGGTAGTTAGTGTTTTGTTATCTCCATGGTTCGACTACGAGTTAGAGAACCATCCTAATGGTGAATCACTATCTAATGAGTATAATACCATGTCGGATTCGTATTCATGGAAAATTAAAGTCATACTTGGACCTTTTATGGAGGAAATGATGTTTAGATTTCCGTTGCTTTTGTTTGTACTAAAATACGGTAAAAACCATAAGAAGGTTATGTACCTATTGGCTTTGGTGTTTGGTATAGCGTTTAGCTTAATACACATATCTAATGCCAATTTATATAGTTTCTATTCGGTTCTTTTTACCTTATCAGTGCATGGGTTTTTGTATGGGGTGTTAGTAATAAAAACGAGGAATATAGTGTGTCCGATGGTGGCTCATGGTGCTTACAATGGGATTGCTTTATTGTAGTTCAAAGGTTAAAGAAACGAAAGTTTTAAATACTTAAAGTTTAAAAGTATTTATGTATTAAACTCTAATATTATATTAGAATAAAAAATAAAAAGGTAAAAAAGATGGAAAACGAAAAAGAAAAAGCGGTTTTCAAAGTGCGTAGGGTGAGCGTTTCGGAAAAGACAACCCATACGTATATCGCTTTGGAGAATGATAAAGGTGAGACGGCTGGTACTTTGACTTTAAGGGGTAAGTTTGAGGGGTTGGTAGGAGCGAAAGAGGTTAAGGTTTTTGGAAGTAAATGATTTTATTTGATAATAGGGAAAGTAAGGAATTATGAAAAATGAAAAACTAATTTATGGATGTATCTTAGCTGGAATATTCTTTTTGTCACTTTATATTCGGGGGATTTTACCATATTTGTCTTCAGGTATCTCTATTTCTGGTAATGATCCTTGGTACAACTATCACCTGCTGGAAAGCACGCTACACAATTTTCCACACCGTATTTTTTATGATGCCTATACATATTATCCGCATGGAATGGTAGTCCCGTTTGTACCTTTTTTTGACTATTTAGTTTCTACAACAATTTGGATAATAGGATTGGGATATCCTTATGCTATTTTAGGAGAGGAAGGTATAAAAGCAATTTTTGTATGGTTTCCAGTGGTTCTTGGTGCTTTATGCGTTATTCCTGTTTATCTAATCGGAAAAGAATTGTGGAACAGGAATGCAGGTTTAATAGGTGCTCTAATAATTGCAATATTGCCAGGGCAGGTTCTAAATCGTTCTATGATAGGTTTTACTGACCATCACATTGCAGAAGTGCTTTTTATTACAATTGCGATACTTATGTTTATTTTGTCAATAAAAATAGCTAAGCAGCGTGACTTACATTTAGCAAAATTTTTTAAACAAGATTGGAAAAAACCATTTTTCTATGCTTTTTTATCAGGTATTGCTTTAAGTGTTTATTTTTTAAGTTGGAATGGTGCATCTTTAATAATTTTTGTTTTCCTACTTTATGCACCTATCCAATACACAATAGATCATTTTTGTAACAAAAACACAGATTATTTGACTTTTACAGCACTAATAACTTTTTCAGTTACTATAATTGCAGTATTGCCATTCCTTTTCGTACCGCATACAGGACTTGTGAAGTTCCAGTTAATTTCATTACTATTGGCTTTGGTTGTCTTCGTAATTTTGGCTTTAATATCAAAAGTCCTAACAAAAAGACAAATAGATACTAAAGCATATCCTTTAGCGATACTAATCTTAGGTTTGTTCTCTTTTATAGTACTATCTATTTTTGTTCCTTCACTTTATCAACAACTAATAGGTTCATTCGCTACTTTTACACCAAATGCTTTGGAACTAACCATCCAAGAAGTGCATCCGATGAGTACAGACCATATTCTGAATTGGTTTTCAACGACCTTCTTTGTAGCGTTTGTTGGTTTTTGGTTCGTAATGCGAAACATACGCAACGAAAAGCGACCTGAAGAGATCCTGTTTTTAGTATGGTGTTTGGTAATGCTTTTTGCTTGTTTTGGTCAGAATAGGTTTGCTTACTATTATGCGGTAAATGTGGCATTACTCTGTGGTGTGGGTTCGTGGAAGCTAATTGAATTAGCAAGCTACAAAAAGCAAGTTAAAAGACTAAAAGGTAAATCGAAAAAAAACAAAAAACAAAAAAAGACTGTAGAAAAGACTTTAAATAAGACACACGCTGTAATAGTGTGTACTTTAATCTTTATAGTAGTGGTTTTTCCACCTATGAGTATCTCTATGAAAGTAGCTAAATACACAGGAGGAGTACCCTACGATTGGGTCGAATCGTTGGAATGGATGCATTATAACACACCTGAACCAGGAGTGGATTACTACGGTATTTATGAAGTACCACCAGAGGGAGAGGATTACAACTATCCTGAAAGTGCATACGGAGTGATGTCATGGTGGGATTATGGACATTGGATAACGACGATAGCACATCGTATACCAAATGCTAATCCGTTTCAAGCGGGTATAGGAGGTCCAATAGGAAGCGGTAATCCAGGTGCATGTAATTTCTTTATCGTAAATAACGAAGCAGATGCAAACAAAGTTGCGGATGCACTTGGTGTGAGATATGTAGTGGGCGATATTCAAATGGCTATGGGGAAGTTCGGTGCGATGACGGTATGGGCTGGAGATACAGGGGGATATTATATACAGATTAATACAGGGGAAGGATATAAAATTGTACCAAATGCAAAGTATTACAGTACGATGGAAGCCCGTCTTCATGTATTGGATGGTAGAGGAGTAATGTTAGGTAAAGACCTATATATAGAACCTTTACAACATTATAGACTTATACACGAATCACCAAGTACTACAATAATAGTAGATGGACATGAAATTAAATACGTGAAGATTTTTGAATACGTAAAAGGAGCGAGGATAGTAGGAAATGCTCCTAATGGTTCATTAGTTGAGGTAGCAACGAATATAACTACAAATCGTGGAAGGAAATTTGTCTATTCCACGAGAATGATATCAAATGGCTCGTATGAATTTGTAGTACCATATTCAACAGGGAAACCAGTAGAAGGAGGCACAAATTTTGATGTTTTTGCATCTCCCTATAAAATACGTATTGGTCATATAAAGAATGAGACGGTAGTGTGGGATTCTGAGAAGGAAGTAAGTGTGTTGGAAGAGACAGTTATGGAAGGAGGGTATGTTAGGTTATGAAAAGGATAAGCATAATAGGAAATGGATTTGTTGGTACAGCAATTGGTAAGGGTTTTATTGAACTCGGTAACGAAGTGATATTC
>JAGLZA010000249.1 GCA_023131835.1 Caldifarciminota bacterium | reverse complement strand
CCGGCTTAAATTCACATGGATTTATCACCGATGCCTGCCAGTCCGAGCACTCCGCACCATCCAATGCCGGATAAAAACATAGATATCCATTGCTCGAATCCTTGGTATTGTTATCCGAATCCTTGATATCGTTATCCAAATCCTTGATATCGTTATCCAAATCCTTAGAAGTGTTGCTCGAATCCCTGACACGGCCGCTTAAAATAAAATGAGGGCAATCAGGTTCAAGACTTGAATTTACCACTCTATTTTCAATAGTAGTAAATGTCTGATCACAGCCTAGTAGACAGTTTCCAGATCGGTATGTATGCACACATTGATCACAATCACTCATTGATCATCACTCCTGCGTAACTTATGAAACGCCCCGCGTTTATACAAACGAAATGCCACTGCAGATAACAGGAATAAAACAGATGATGTCAAAACAAATCCAAAAGTTGGAACCTCATTTAATATTAAAAAGAATGCACTTGTAACAGCAATCCCAAGAAATGCATGACATAAATTAAAAATTAAATCAAAAGTCATACCGTAGAGTTTTGAATCAGTGTCAATATCTTCCTTTGTATCTACACTAGGCAGAGGGCATACCTCACCAGTTGAAGGATCCGGCAAACAATATTTGCAACTCATTGATCCTCACCCCAAAACCGATCAAAGAGTTCTTTTGCGGATGAGTCATGATGTTCTGTACGAGTGGTGCCTTTCACAATGTGAGGGCTGCCGCTATCGTTAGTATTTTCATTCATTTTACTATTCCTTAAATGTTCACTTACCAGAATCGCTGTATTCTAGTAGCAAAATAACATTATTCGATATGATATATATAATTTTCTTAAAAATCTACACAGTTCGCACCCATACAAACAAAAACACACTAAAATATATAAACAATAAACACGATTTAAAAAGTGTCCAATGATGCGTGCGTGCGCTGACACGCCATCACCAAACCATGAAATTTTTTTAAAACCTATTCCTTAAAACATGGTGAGGAAATCGTAATCACTGGGACGAAAAGTGTATCCGATTGGACGAGATCTTAAACGGCCTCCATCTTCATTGGAGCACTTTTCGTCTACCACCAACTTTTTTTAAACATGATATTTTAAAGATGTACCTGGTATGGAGAGAGCGCAATTCACATACCAAATGATTATGGATCACTGAGAGAGGCGGCAGGATACACAAAGATAATGCAGGTAGTGTGATAGGTGCCCTAGCCCAACCAATAGGACTACACAATCCATCCGGTGCCCTGTGTGAGAGATTAACGCCGCATTGCTTCCGGCATTTCTTCACGACTCATCTTTACAGGGCCGGCATGGATCCGCAATATATCAAGTGGTTGAGGGGGGACAGTCTACATAAGGAAGCATGGCAGGTGTACAACCACATTGATCCGGAAATGGTAAGAGGGGAGTACGAGCGGTGTATTCCGAAGTTGTTATGAGATGGGAAAGGAATATATATAATTACTACATAGTGGTATATGTGGTACGATACCACACATACAACACAAAAGGAGAATATGAAACTAATGACACTAGATGGAGAATTAGTATTGATTGGAACAGTTTTTTTATCCATGTTAATATTACATTGGGTTAACAGGAAATATGAAGAAAAAGTAGAACGAAACGAGGAAGAGTGTAAGCAATTAGAAATAGATAGTGGAATTACTACACACATGTACACACAAAGGAGAAATAACTAATGTCAAAATCAATTAGAATCGATGATGATCTTCATGAATGGTTGTTTGCAAAGTTTCCAAAAGAGATGAGTGTTTCAGACGTGATAAGGGAA
>JAGLZA010000248.1 GCA_023131835.1 Caldifarciminota bacterium | reverse complement strand
GCCACACCATGGTAAGCAATGGCAGTTCTACAAACTCACCTTCCTCAATTTCGTTTTCGATGTTTAATGTACCCCGCGCAGCTTTATATAACGTGTAACAAGAATCTATCACTGACATTGGTTGGCAGGGAAACACTCTCTTCTGGTTAATGCATTCATTTAAAATGTAAAACTCTCCACCCTCAAATTCATCTTCTTTGAGAAGAAAATTTGCAAAACGGATACGTTCACAACTTAGGCATTTTTCATGTCTATTTTTTTCATTCATTCTTACTTTACAATTAAACTCTTCTCACTTACATTTCTCACTTACATTATCCTCATCATCTCGTCTCCGTCTACATCCTCTTTGCTGTTTCTCGCTCATTGCCCACCTCCTTTCTCAAAGTCACTAACTAAATAAAGACCTTCTGACGATTCAAAAACTATCTTCGTTCCGTCGGGACTCCACGATGGTTTTTCAGCATACACTGCACGGCCTGTTTCAACTAATTTTTGTTTACCCTTTCCATCGGCACCTATTATATAGATATCCCCAGCATGCTCAAATGTGATTCTCTTTCCATCAGGGCTGAAAGAAAAACCATAATATCCCCCCTCTGTTAATTCCCTTATATTACTACCGTCTGCATTCATCGACCAAATAGTCCAATCAGATACAACAAATGAAAAATAGACCTTCCCATCAGGGCCCCATGCAGGAACAGATCCTATTGCGATTTTTTGCTCATTACTTCCATCTGAATTGATTACCCATATTTCAAAGGTATCTGTTTCAAAGATTCTGTACACTATTTTGTCCCCACTTGGATTCCAAGCAATATCAAGGGGCCAATTTGTAGTTAGTCTTTGTTTGTCACTCCCATCTTGATTCATTATCCAAAGACCCTCAAAACGCCATCCATTAAAAGCTATCTTCTCACCGTCAGGGCTCCATGCAACTTCTTGCGAACAACCCATCTCCTTTTCTGTAACTAATTTCTGTTTATTGCTACCATCTGAGTTCATTACCCAAAGCTCATTAACCGTAGAAAAAGCTATTTTCTTTCCATCAGGACTCCAAGTTGGACTTTGACAGTAATCCCATAGAGTTAGTCTTTCTTTGTTGGTGCCATCGGCATTCATTATCCAGAGATTTGTATCATGGACCCCTTTTGTATAATTACCAAGTTCTGAAACAAAAACAAATTTGCTTCCATCAGGATTCCATTTCACAGAATAATCATGCATATTTGTTGTCAACCGTTTTGGAATGTTAATTCTATAGTGAGACGCTGGACCCCAATTACCCGCATTATCTTTTGCTCTTACATGGAAATACAATGTGCCATCAGCCACATCCGTATAGTATTTGGAGTTCTCAATAGAGTCGGCAAAAGTATCAGGAACTGTTAGTGGGAATTCATCCAATACATAGCTATAACCTGCAATTCCAGAAATATTTGTGGGAACTATCCAAGTAAATGATGGATTTTTATTGCAATACCATATACTCTCATTAGGGTGAAATGGTGATGATATAACAGGAGGTGTTGATAAGATAATAGGTGTTATCTCTGGCGAAGGAGGAACCGACGGAGATCCAAAGCACCATGTCAAAGTTTTTCCACCAAAGATTTCCCCTGCCTTTGG
>JAGLZA010000247.1 GCA_023131835.1 Caldifarciminota bacterium | reverse complement strand
AAATGCAATTAAATTTAGGTTTCGATTTAGATGAAGTAGTCGTGAATATCATTGGGGAAATCGAAAAGTATTTAAAATACAAATACGATATTTATTGGCCGGCAGAATATTTTAAAGAATATGGTTTGATTGATGGTACCTATCATAAGGATGAGAAACTTAATAAAACGATTCAAAAAGATTTATGGAAGGTGGCAAACTCTCCGGAATTTCAAATGTTTGCCGAACCATTTAACGGTGCTAAAAAAGCACTTTTGTCATTAAAAAAAGCAGGACACAGGATATTTTTTATTACATCAAGACCAAAACGGAATAAATCTTTTACTGTTGATTGGTTAGAACGCCATGATATTCCTTTCGATGAAGTAAAAGTAATAGGTCATAGTGAAGAAAAAGGTATTTATGGAACTAAACTAAATCTTGATATGTTTGTTGATGATTTAGAAAAGCATTTAGTATCAATGTTTAATTATAAAAAAACATGGAGCAAAGGACTTTTGCTATTTGATCGTCCTTGGAACATAAGGGATTCTCGTTTTGATAGAGTTAAAAATTGGAAAGAAATTGTAGATTATGTTGAGGATTAAAACATGTTGATTAGTCATTTGAAATGTATTTATCAGATATTGTTACACAAATGGTTTGTAATTAGAATAGGACGAAAACTTAAGATTCCTTGGTGGAATTTAATAATCCATGATCTATCTAAATTTTTACCATCAGAATTTCCACACTTGGCAAGGAAGTTTTTTGGTGATAATGATGACAAAGAGGGATTTAATTCCTATTATTTATTGCATACTCATAGAAACAAACACCATCCAGCATATTGGGTTGATAAAAATGGAGAAGCGTTGATGGTTCCAACGGTGATTGCCAAGGAGATGCTTATTGATTGGGTTTCTGCTACTATGATATATTCAAAAATCAAGATAGATTATGATAATTGGGAGTGGTTTAATAAAGCTTTTCCTGAAATGAATTTACATCCGGTAACAAGAAAAAGAATTATTTCTGCATTAAAATACTTGACAAATAGAAAATAGTGCTTATGTTATAATTATGATAAATTGGATAATTATATATTTAAGGAGGGGAGTTTAAATATGTTAAGTAATGGTGAAATTGTTCCGGTATCAATGGAAATATCAACTACATTGTCTGGTATATCAACCGATGTAAAGTCTTTTCCACCTTTATCAGATAATTTTGTTATGCCAAAAATTACAAACATTGAAAAGGAACGTGAAGATTTGAGAAAAATACTGGGTGATGGTAAAGACTGCATACTAGTATTTGACGATGAATACCCAGAAATAAAGGAAACAAAAAGAGACAACACTAAAGGAATATTTAAGAGGTTGAAAACTAAGTGTAAATTTTGGTCATCTTCGAATATTGTGACATTACCATATGTGCATTTAAGATCTATTCCAACATATCCACAATTTTATCATGATTGATTGTGTAGTGAATTAGTGCTTATATTATTAGTTGGAGGGAATAATTATGAGTTCATTTTACAAAATAGAAAATGTTAGTATAAATACTTTAACAGAACTTATACATCATATATGTGGTAGGGGTGCTGTTGATGAAAAGCACAAAAATTTTAGAGTAAATTTTTATAGTTATATGATGGGGTTTGGCAAAGAACATTTATCGTCGTACTATATTTTATATGCTGGTGGAGACCCTCAAATAATAGATAAAGAAATAGAAGAAGTAAACAAATTAGCCGATTATATTTATTTAGGTATGGAAAAAATGGAAGCTAAGGGAAAACTGTCAGAAGCTATTATTAGTCGTTGGTCTGACATGAACATATTAAGGACACGGTCTGCAAATCATACATAATACGGTTTTGTTCAGCCCATTTCCAACGTATGGTTAATAATTGAAATACTTACTTGATAAATAAGGAATAATATTTATTAGTGGAGGAATTGTTTATGGGTAAAAGTATTAAAGTAAAATGTAATGTGTGTTCAAAAGAAAAGGATGGTTTTTGTACAACTAAAAAGGTTAAGATACAT
>JAGLZA010000246.1 GCA_023131835.1 Caldifarciminota bacterium | reverse complement strand
AGGATTAAAATATTTGACCTGCTGGCTATCAGACATTGTTTGCAAAATAGACATGTTGACTGGGGTTACATAACAAGAACTGCTAGGGAAATGAAGTGGGAGCACAGCCTTTATACAGCTCTCATTATGTTCGATCATATTTACAAGGGATTATTCGGTAAGGCATTGATTCCAGAAGAAATTTATGCTGAATCACGAAGATATGTGAAATCAAGGAAATGGATTAATGACAAACTTGAGAAGGTTCTCACAAAAGAAATATCTATGCCTTTTGTGATTCCGCATTTATGGACCCGCATCCACACGGCTTTACGAGAACTTGATGATCCATCATTCGGCACTAAGGGCCAGCGGTACTGGCAGGTGTTTGGTGGCTTGTTTGACAGATTTATTCATCTCAAGCTGGGCATAAAGAATCACCCACCCATGTTTATTGCTTTCAGCGGTCTGGATGGTTCAGGGAAGACAAGACATATTGAAACGTTACGCACCAATTTTTTGACTTGTGATATAAAGACTATGTATCTGTGGAATAGAGCAGGTTCATTTCCTTTTATTGGTTTGATTCTAAAGATACGTAGATTAATAAAGTCTGTTTTTGTTCCCGTTGGTAAGGTATCAGAAAAGTCCGGTGAAAATATTCTTCCACAAAACAGTTTAACTATTATACTATGGCGATGGTTCAATGTTTTTGAAATGATCATTTTCTATTTCTTTAAGGTTAGGGTTCCTGTGCTGTTTGGTAAGGTAATAATCGCAGATAGATATGTGTATGATTCCATGGTTGATATGGAGTATACGGCGAAATCGGATGATTTTTGCAGGGTTATCTATTCAATATTAAAATATTTGACTCCCAAACCGGATCTTTCCTTTTTTCTGGATGTTGATACAGACTCAATTATTAAACGGGGTGGCAATGAGGTAAAGGAAGAATTAGTGACTAAGGGGTGGTATTATAAAAAGATAATCACTGAAATGGAGGCTGTTTGCGTTGACAATAACTCGATGTTCCGCAATGCCAGCGAGAAAATTTCGCGTATAGCGCTGCGTGAATTTTTTAGTAGGTATCCAGAAAAATTTAAAGGATACAAAGTTATTTCTTTCAAATATAAGTAACTACACAGTCCAAAGTTCTGTCATACCTGCCCCGTATGTCATTCCCGCGAAAG
>JAGLZA010000245.1 GCA_023131835.1 Caldifarciminota bacterium | reverse complement strand
GAGAGTATTATCATGGTTGGTATTTCCTTTTATATGATTTTTTGTAATGAAATTCAACTTAAAAATGTGTCAGTTGATTTTCAATTAACAAAATCCAAATACAACAATCTTTTTTTGTTTTCAATCTTTATATCCCATCTTTTTTCCATAAATTCGAGCATTTCAATTCCCCTTTCCAACACCTCTTTTGGTGTCCACTCCTTATATTGAGCGACTTCAATTTCGCTATATGAACCATGGAAATACCCCGAATTGTGACCACTATTATTGATATGTTTTTTCTTAATCTCAAAACAATTATTTTGTAATTCAGAATTCTTTGATCCAGATAACAAAAGCAAGTTGCCAAGAGAACCTTGAATATGTTTTCTTTGCTCTTCATCAAATTTGTTAAACTTGTCGCACCAACATTCCATATTAGCAGTTTGTGGATATATGTGTTCAATCGTGTTTTGCTTTTTAGCATCATTCCAAGTCATTCTGTGTCGTTCTTCAGATGAACATTTCTGTAAATATAATTCATATTCATAGAGGAAATAATTAATACCAGCCCATTTGTAAAAACCGTCTCCTTTTTTGAACAAAATTTCAATGTTTTGATTAAATCGATTGAAATCATATCCAGTCCATAAATTTTCAGAACTTACCAACCAATTGAAACGATCGATTACATCTTCAATTTCACATGGATTTCCATTTTTGTATTTTCCATTATGAAAATCATTTGCAAGGAGATAGAACTTATTTCTTTCAGTATTTGATTGGCGACCCGTCACCTTAAATACTAAAAACATGAATTTTTCAGATACCTTCAATAATTCAAGTAATTTTTCTTCGTTGAACTCTTTGTTAGCATATTTTACCATTGCACACATTATTAAAGGTTTTAATGCGCCACCAAGCCGATTCAATTTTTCAAGGTATTCCTTTATGTCATCATTAAAATCTGAAAATGATGGATTCGAAATATAATACCACATTTTAATGCTTTCAGTGATGCTACTTATGTACTCTCGTATATCATCATAACCAATTATCAAATGATTTTCATTGTAATCAATGGTTTCATTCATTATATTTTTTACAATGAAGTGCTTATTCAGTAAAAAATTAGAATATGCATCTGCTTCCTTTGTAAATCTAAAATACATAATCCAATGATTTCTCAAAAAATCATTTTCATCTAGTGGATTGTCTTTGTTTTTACCTAAATATTCATAAACTGTTTTCCAAACATTGTTTATTTCCCTTCTTATGACACCATTATCTTTATCATCTTCAGGTAAAATAGTCGTTAAATAAATTAATCTATTTTTTAATAACTCAAGTTTTGATAACGGTTTGCCCCTATTATTCATAGTTTCAAAGGTTACAAATACATCGAACTCATCATCGATTTCATAAAGATTGAACTTTAACCGATTTGAAACTTTGACGAACAAATCTTTTATTTCATCGTTTGATAGTTTATCAATTTTATTTTTAAAATAGTTTTTAGCATATTGTAAATTTGATGTGTATAACGTTTCTGGAATCTGATTAGCAAGTAACGTTTTCCGATCTAGTATTTTGGTTTTAAAATAATTATCACTTGGGTTATTTTGCTCATATCCAAAAATAAATGATTCATTTTGTTTGAACTTTTGATGCAAATATCTCTCAATTAATGCATCTTTTGTTTGAAAATTTAAACTGTCACCATCATACTGATTGAAAATTTCGTTCAACAAAATCGAAATTGTTGTTAATCGCTGTTGGCCATCAATGACATAATAAGCATTGTAACCTTTTTCAAACATCCATAAATCATCTTGCCAATATGCATGTTTGGCGCCATCTGTCTCAATATCTTCCTTATTTATTTTTTGCACTGTCAAAAGGCCAGTATAATGATAATTGTTTTTTTTCATGTAAGCCAAATCTTCCCAAAAATCATCCAATTGATTTTTGTTCCAAGCATATCCCCTTTGATAATCTGGTATCCTAAATATACTGTTGCTGAAAATTTCGTATAACGTTTTGAGTTCATTGTTAACCATTAAATATCACCACATTTAATTAAATATTATAACTAATATGCATAATGAATTCGATTTTTTAAAAAAAGTGTTCATGTATAAAATGTCAGTATCGAACATCATGTTTATAGGTATTTTTTGAGTTTCCGATCCATTTCCACACCAGACCTTGCCTCTATTTCTCTTATGATTCCACGTTCACCTAAGGTCTCTTTAAATTCAATAGTCGTTACACCAGCCATTTCGGATGCCTTACTTATGGATATTACATCTTCTTTGTAAAGTTCAATGGTTATATCACCAATGTCTCCGTTTTTTGACCAACATCAACTGACACCATATCCATTATATGCACCTCTTGTTAAGAGATTTTATTCTTAGGATTAAGTCCTTTCCTTCGCCACTTCATCATTTTTTGTCCTGCACATCCAATACACACTGCCGCCAATAAGGATAACCACCAGCGCACCGACCACAAACCAAACTTTCGAGGCACCTTCATCGTCCTGCTCCTCTTCACCATCATCAACCAAATCCTCGCCCTCGTTTGGCGATTGTGCGCCAATCTGTTCCGGCACAGCAGTTGACATTGACTCAACAGCAGAACCCTGCGCTACCACTTCCTCTTCCGTACTGCCAGTTATCGAGAACGGCGAGAATCCAGGCGTTTTTGCCTCAAAGTAGATGTACTTGTCATCTTCACCGCTCTTTTTGGTTGGGAGCGGATTCCAGACATCGTCATGATGCCTGCATAATCTGATTGTTGATACAACAATGTCATTTTCCTCGATCCACGACTTTTCAACCTTGAACCCGACCTTCACATCAGCGATATTGTTAGATGTGGCAAATCCTGACTTGCCGACCCAGATGTTCATATTCTGGTAGACTTTACCTGGCGGGTCGCTTTTCACCAATGCGGACCTTCCTTTGAGCACTTCGATGGTTGCGGAAATCTCGCCTGCGTTTTTGAGTGCCGTGAATGTTATGGTTTCGATGGCGTTTGATTCTTCATTGAAATTATATGAAGTTTCTTCGTTGATTATGGTTTGTTCTCGGACAACGTCTTTTATCTCGATGTTTTCGTAATCTTCACCGCTGGTGCCACCTCCGCCGCTTCCGCCGCCTGATGACGTGGGCGTATCGTCTTGCACCACTTTACTTGAAGTGATAGCCAATGAGTAACTTCCGGTTGCAAAAGTTGTTGAACTTTGAGTTTTCATATCAATACTTGCACTGCCGGTATTCATTACAAGCGTTTTATCGGAAGGAGAATTGCTCACATCCCAGTTCATGTCAACTGTGGAACCGCTTGGAACTGTAACTTTTACAGTCCATGTGATTGTGTCCGCATCCGTTTTTATGTCAGTCGCAAGGCGAGTTACGACTTCATGGGTGCATGGGAAATATGTGTCAAGCGCATCAACTGTTGGCGCAGGTGGTGCGGTGACATCGTAATCCCTATCAAAACCATCTGTGGCATTGTCGTCAACACCAAATGTGCGTACATACGTGGCGGGTGGTGGTGGCGGAGAACTGCCGTCACCTGATGCGGGCAGCGCTGTGATATACATCGAAGATGACCATGTGGCACTGGCAACACCTGTGCACATGGTCAGTAGTAGGATAAGTGCCATTATGAGTTTCATTTTTGACATGATGTCACTCCGCTTATCCGCTGTATGGCGTACCTGTAAACGTGACCTGCGTATCATTTAAAGCGAGTATCCAGTATCCCTTACTGATCTCGATAGTGCTAACATCGTAGTATTGCTTGTTTGCAGTGTTCCATGAGTAAATCGGAAGGATCACATCACTGTTGCTGTCAAAGAGTGTGTTCACGTTTGGTGTGTCGGGGGTTAGTGGGGTGGATACAAGGTTCCATCCTTTTTGGAGTTGCATTGTGTATGTATTTGGAGTGGTGACTGTCCAAGTCCATTTATTCTGGTCAGTTCCATTTGTATTTTCTGCAATTATTGTGATATTATACACACCTTCATGTGCAGAAGTGTTGTAGTATGACGCTGTTGTGACTGATGTGTTGGTGTAAAGAATAACTCCATCAAAAATCCAAGTCACGTTGGCGACTTGGTCTATGGTTGCTGTGAAAGTTCTTGAATCACTTTCAACATCAGAAACTGATGAGGGTGACGAAAGGGTGATGGATGGTGCCGGTGGTGCTACTACAGTCCATATCCATTTGTTTTGACTGGTACCGTTTACATTTTCTGCTACGATTGTGAGATTATGCGTGCCTAATTGTGCTGAATTGTTGTAGTATGATGCTGTTGTGACAGATGTATTCATTTGAATAGTATTGCCATCAAGAATCCATGTAACATTGGAAACTTGATCAATGGTTATTGTGAATGTTGCAGAATCGCCTTCGGTGTTGGAAAATGAGGAAGATGGGGAAGAAAGAGTGATTGATGGTGTGGAATTTGGCAAATCATTTGAGTTTTCAATCAAAACACTGCCATTAATTTCTGAAAACTGATAGAAGTATGTTATTTTTATAAGACTAGTTTCTTGACCTTGGAATACGGTGTCCAATATCCCTTGAAATATTAAATGATTTGTCCCGTCGATTGTTGTAGTATAACTAAATAATTCACCTACATTTCTAACCATACTGTCTACTTCTATCCCATCTTTTTCAAACGTAATCCATGCTTTGTTTCCGCCAACATCTACTTGTTGTAAAGTTAACGTATATCCTTCATATAGTAAAATATTGTTACCGGAATATAATGTGAAATTTGCTCCTAAGTCGGTTTTTTCACTAATGTTCCATGGTTGCATGGCAGGTAACATGTCTTTAGCTCCAACATCGCCAGAAATATAATACGCTGTATCCCCAATTCCACCACCATCGGAATCTGAGCCCGTGTAATCGCTGTAGTGATTATAAGACCAAGAATTTAAGCCAACGGTGTCGTAGGCATTGTAGTTGATATTATCAATAATGTTATTTTTATGAAATGTGTTGGAACTGGAGCTTGTATCAACATAAATCCCATAGACATTGTTCAACGCATTATTTTTTGTAAGTGTGTTGCTGTCGGAACCAGATAGATAAATGCCGTAGTTACTGTTCCCAGACGCATTGTTGCCTGTCAAAGTATTGCTGTCGAAACCATGCAGATAAATGCCGTAGTTACTGTTCCCAGACGCATCATTGCCTGCCAAAATGCCGTAGGAACTAGACAGATAAATACCGTCGCCACTGTTCCCAGACGCATTGTTGTCTGTCAAAGTGCTGCTGTCTGAACCAATCAGACTAATACCGTCGCCACTGTTCCCAGACGCATCATTGCTTGTCAAAGTGCTGCTGTCGGATCCCATCAGACCAATACCGTCGCCACTGTTCCCAGACGCATTGTTGCTTATCAAAGTGCTGCTGTCGGAACTATCCAGATAAATACCAGAGTAACTGTTCCCAGATGCATTGTTGCCTATTAAAGTGCTACCGCTAGAACTTATCAGACGAATGCCGTATTCACTATCTCCAGACGCATCGTTACCTGTCAAAGTACTGCTACCAGAACTAGACAGATAAATACCAGAGTAACTGTTCCCAGTAACAATATTATCAGTTAGAAAATTGTTGATAGAATTCGAATACAGGTAGATACCTCGTGTGTTTGAATCTGCAGTATTACCTAATATTGAACAATTCGTTGAAGTGGTCAAGTATATGCCATCAATAGTTTCCGATACGGTGTTGTTTGAAATAGTACAGTTATTCGAATTTGAAACAAATACTCCACGATTTGTATTGAGATTAATATCGTTTTTCAAAATTGAATTGTTTGAAGAATAGAATGTATAAATTCCTTCTATATTACTGTAAACACTATTATTCTCAATAGTATTATTCTTAGACTCAAACACATAAACCCCATAATTATTGAACCCGGCACTACAATTCAAAACAGTATTATCATCGGACATGATCTTAATTCCACTATCCGCATCCCCACCATTCCAGTCTGTTCCGCTTCCTGTAACATTGAACCCATAGACTGTACTGCTGCTAGATGTAATTGTTATCGCAGTCCCACTGCCGCTTGCATTTACGAGCGGCATTCCAATCCCTTTTAATGAAAGTGTTTTGTTCACAACGACATTTTCAAGATATGTGCCGCTTTGAACTTCAATGACATCGCTTGCGTTCGCATTGTTAATCGCCGCCTGAATGGTCAAATAATCTGCGCCGCCGCTATCGTCAACAGTAATCGTTGCAGCACTGGCTGAACTGACTGTGAACAATAAAATTCCAACTACAATACCAACCATAATCCTTGCTGTGTTATTTTTTAGTACCATTTCTCCACCCTTGTATATGATTAACAATTGTTTGCTCCATGATTACCTTTTTGAACGTGTGAAATAAAAATTTATTTAATGATACACTTTACAAGTATATAACTTTTTTTTACTACATTTAACATAGTACACTACGTAAATAATAGTTACAACTCATCAGACAATGCGCCAAATAATCAACATGCAACTCACACTGTTATACAAAAAACATTTTTATGAAATACTGCTTTCACTGGAAAATGAACCAAAATCATTCAATAAACTCGAAAAAACAATAGGGGCTTATCCTGATACACTCAACAAGCGACTAAAAGAGATGGTAAAATATAATTTGGTCGAGCCAATGGTTTATGTAGTGGATGGGAAAAACAGGATTAAACATCGGTTAACGCCAAAAGGTCAACAACTGATGCCAAAATTGAAGGATTTTATTCAACTTGCCGAGGAACTTGAAACTACAATTATTTCTCAATGATTTGAATGGCATATAGTTATACATCTGTTTCTCTTTAATATTTAATGAATAAATATTTGACAGGATGAACATGATTTACAGGATGCTACGACCTTGTGATATCCTGTTCATCCCGTAAATCCGGTCCATAAATTCAGACTATGCGATTGCATATTTAACGGTCAACCTCATTTTACTCGAACGTGCGCCAATGTCATTCAATGAACTTGAAAAAACCGTGGGCGCGTATCCTGATACACTCAACAAGCGGTTAAAAGAAATGCTCCAATACGATCTGGTCGAACTGACCGTGGATGTCGTTGGAGGAAAAAACAGGATCAAACATCGGTTGACAGGGAAAGGGGATAAACTGATGCCGCAGGTCAAGGAATTCGCCAAATGTGAGGAAGAACTTGAATTGGGGATATTTTCATAGGGTGCGGATTTTTTTGATTTGGTGAACTGAACAAAGCAACAACATCTGCGTTCATCTGCGTTTATTTGCGGTTAAATTGTAATTAGTTGATACCGCGTATAAAATCAAAAAAATAACCGCAGATGCACGCGGATGGACGCAGATGCGCTCCGCGCTGTTTTGTGTTTAACATTTTATGTCGTTTTCGTCACACCCATCGACATCGATTGAAGAAATATCA
>JAGLZA010000244.1 GCA_023131835.1 Caldifarciminota bacterium | reverse complement strand
GTGCCTGGGCAGGACGCAAAGGCAAAGCCAATGCTTGAGCGCGTTGCCGCAGAGGTCGTATCAGCAACAGAGGGTCTGGCCGTTGAGGAGAAAAGCCTGTTAGTCAGACAGTCAGACGCATTGCGCATGTACTTCAACGTGATCGTTACGACTGCAAGCATCAAGGTGTGCTCTTTCGACCCAAAAGGTGTTTCAATCGACGATGGCACGGTCAAAGACATGGAATTCGCCGAGGCGCCGTACGTGCGATTCAGAAAACAGCTATCCACGCGTGAAGTGAAATGGCATCCACCAGCAATCAACGATACAGCCGTGGTGCGAGCGAAAGAGAACACCGTATTCGTCGTGAATTCTGGCGCCTTACTCGATTTTCTGTCGGCCTTCGAAGTTGATAATCATTCGCTTCGATACCTGCCCTGATCACGAAACCGCTAACCACCGCGTGAACAGCGGACTGGCCTACAGCGCTGGCGCGCTTCCAGCCAGCCGGTTACGCGGGAACGTTAGCCTTTGACTCTACCCAAATGAAAGGGGGATCATATGTATGAAAAGTATAAAGAACTCTTCTGGATTGCAATTATCGACATTATAGTGTTTATTCTGGGTATCGCTGGCACTGCGTTCTTCGATCATAAAGCGTTCCTTTCTTGCGCTGTAGGCATTATTGGCATCGTTACCTTCTTTGGATCGCTGATGGCCGATATTGCAGGTGCGAATGAGGAAGGTGTTGAGCGCATCCGACGCTCAATCACATTCGCTATTTTAACCGTTTACTTGACTTTAGTGGGCACAATGGCGTTTTTTAAAGTCCAAGAGGACCTCAAGGGATTACTACTTTCATTCACTACGACAACAGGAGTGGTTATAGCTTTCTATTTTGGCTCTTCAGCATACGTTGATGGCAAGTCAATTTCGAAAAAGCCCTGAAATTTCGGCTAACATCGGCGTGTACGGGACGGCGAGGAGCATGCCGCCCGTAACGCCGGGAGTTATAGGGTCAAATGAATACTATGGAACTATTCATCAGGTTATTAATCTCACTAATTGTAGTTTTCATTGGAGCGAAAGCGCTTCACTGGACATGGTCTTCCCAAATTGACCCAATGGCGACTTTTCAAAAATACATAAATAAAGAGCCTAAAATTGCAGAAATAGTAGTCACAAGAGACCCCAAAAAACTATATCAAGGCGGGGATGCCGTCGCAGATATTACGGGACAGGTGAAGTCAACTGATGGAAGACTTATTTTCGAGCAACTCGCGAACACAACAGGATTAGATACGAACAAAACTATAGAGTATCAGCGGGACGCTTATAGAATAATACAAATTGAGACTATGATAGGCATGAAATCAATGGTCTCAAATACAGGCTCAAGCGTTCTTCAAAATGTAATGGAAAATGTAATTTGTGAAAAAATAAACTAACAAAACCGCCCTATAACGAATAAGGTTAGATTGTG
>JAGLZA010000243.1 GCA_023131835.1 Caldifarciminota bacterium | reverse complement strand
CCCATGTCTCTTCGATGATGTCGGCGATCTCGTCTTCGCCTGTCAAGCGAAATGAACGCTCAAACCCCTGTCTGAATGACTTGTCTGCTGCATAGTTCACCATGACTTCCGTTCCTTTCAGTCGTTCTTTGTGATCCAGCGCGACCTTTGCCCACCCGCTGATCAGGTTTACGTACATTGCGCATCCGACGAGTGGTTTTTCAGCATGTTCGAGCTCGGCGTCGCACCGCTTCTTCAGCTCTCGCAATGCCCCGTCGCCACCTCTCCCCCCAAGAGCGAGTAATCCAGCCGTTGTCAGTTCTCCGGTCTTCTTATCAAATTGTGGCATTAACGACCAGCAGGCATGAATATTTTCAATTTCCGGCATTCTTATCGTCCTCGCAAGGGTTCATCTTCTTGATATACTTAATGCACGCACCGACATAGATAAGCTGCCCCTGATCTCTTGCATCTCTCAGAATCTGTGCAGCCTCATCGATCTCATCCATGCTGTACACTGTGATGCTGATCTATTAAATATTAATTCCTAAAAAAAGAATACGTTGGCGTGCGGATCACGCCATCGCCTTTGCCCATGTAGCTCCCCAGGTCTCCGCGCTGGCGGTCTTTGCCTTAGCTTCCTTCAGGCATACTGCAGTCTTCATGCCTCCGAGTGCGCCGCACGAAGTGTATTTGTCCACTCCGATACGATTGATGCCGGCGATATACTTTGCCTTGCCCTTTGCGATCATTTCTGATGCTCCCATAGTTTTTCACCTCCCGTGTAATTCGATTACTGTAAACATTACTGTGTCAATGTGGCAGATGCTTTATAAACGTTGGTGATCACATTTCCGCATCCGTGATCACTTATTTACTCACTACAGCATACGCGGTTTCCGGATCCTCCTCGATCAGCCTGTCTGTAAGTGCCGGGATGGCTGCGACTATAACATCTCTCAGTGGTATGTCGGTCTCTGTGATCAGTATGAACATGCTGATCATATCCCTGATGGTTGCAGCACGGCTCTTCTCGTAGTTCATGGCTACGCTGTCGATCAGCGCAAGCTGCTCAGGTGTGGTCTTGAAGTTGACCTTCGCTGTGTATTTCACGTCTATGTGCGTATCGGTTTAACGATCTTCTCTGCAAGCGATGCTGCAACCTGATCAACACTTACCATACCTGCAAGCAAGCTACTACTTGCTTCGATCTCTCTCTCAAGTTCCACTGCCTGTTTGACAGTCCATTCTGACGCTGCTATCTTTCCGATGCGATCATCGTATTCGAGTGTCTCGTCTATGGCGATCTGGTAGATCTCTTCCGGATACTCGATTGTGGCTCCGGCAAACTTGATGGTGTGCCCTGCCCTTTCCATCTCCCCAAGCCCGCAGTACTCGCCAACCTTCTCAAGCGCAGCCCGTATGGCTGCCTTGCATTCTATCGTCTGTTGTGATTCTTCTTCGTTCATTTCTTAGCCATCTCCTTCATCTTATCAAGTTCTCTCTGGAATGCGAACGGGTCGTCAAGGGCTTCCGCAAGCTTCTGGAACCGGTCGAGGCATTCGGGGTCGTAGTTGCAGATCTTGAGGATCTCTTCGACCATGCAGGGGCTTCGCATCTTGAGCATGGTTGCGTAGTCGCCTGTTGGCATGACTCCGTAGTGTTTCAGCGTCCGGATCATGCTGCGGTTGAATCCTGCATCGTCGCTCTCCCCGTCCTTCCGTTCGATTGCGAACCGGTGCACCTCCTCGATGCATCGCTCCGACACCTCATCCCCGCACACGGTCCGTGCGAAGTCGATCATTTCATCGTCGTCGAGCTGGTCGCAGAGCCGTTCTC
>JAGLZA010000242.1 GCA_023131835.1 Caldifarciminota bacterium | reverse complement strand
TATCTCCGAATTCTCCTGTAGAAACAATATATTTTTGTTCCCATACTTTTATCTCTTCCTCTGCATCAATATATTTACTGATATATAGATCAACTTTATACAATTCAAGGTGTTGACCAGTAAACATTGTAAACTTTATTTGTATATTTGTTGGAGCATACATCATTCTAATTGGAAATCTATTCAACTCTGCTTTAACATAAAAATCATTTTCAACAACATTCTTTGCGCGTATCCCTTCATTAGTATATAATATTGTTGGAGGAAAATCGGGTATGTCATCTCCTTCCCCACCTGTATCATTTTTGCCATATTCAGCAATTGTAATTTCTGGTCTACAAAAATCTTTAGATTCTTTGGTTCCGGCATAACCAAATACGTCTACCCTTGTTATACAAAAGGGAAAAATTGAAGGGGTAATTGAAAAAATAATCTCATCTGAAAATACTGCAGTATTATACCAAATCATGTTGACAGATGACCTGTTAAATTTTAATATATAATCCTCAGTTATTTCTTCCTCATAAGGTAAATATATTAATCGATTCTTCGGAATATCGGCAATTAGTCCTCTATTATACCAGGACACGGTATCTCCTAAAAGACTATCTTTTGACAATATTATTTTTCTATTATCACTTTTTTCAGCTGAGGCATTCTCATCAAACATTGTATTATCATCATGAAACCAATCACTGCCCATAGCCTCTTCATATATACTTTTTTCCTCCTTACCGCCAGAACCATCCTCAACACCATCACCACCCTCATCCATCCACTCTATTTGTTCATCATTATAATTATCGTAGGTTATTTTAAATTTTCTTGGAACACCGCCCTCTATAGAAATCTCTGGATACTTAAAATTATTACTTCCTTCTTCTTGTCTAGGTGCAGTAAAAATTATATTAATATTCCCCTCGTCTGTTATCAATCTATGTTCGGTTTTTTCACAATCAAAATAATATTCTGGCCTAATAAAATTAACAAAATTAAGTATAACACCACCCTTCCCTTTATCTCTTTCTATATCTTTCCAATACTCTCTCCAGGCCCAGGCAATATCGTCTATTTTAAAACTAGACCGCATACCAGTAGCAGTATCACCGGGACCTTCACC
>JAGLZA010000241.1 GCA_023131835.1 Caldifarciminota bacterium | reverse complement strand
ATATCAAATGCGGCAATTCCCTTATAGGCCCCGATTTTTACGAAGGACGACAGATGAGCTTCCTGGATGAAGAAGAGATATACCGCACCAATGCTTTTGACTGGAAGGCTGAGTTCCCGGAGATTATAAATCCCATCAACCCCCCTTTACTAAAGGGGGGCAAGGGGGGATTTGATGCGGTTATTGGAAATCCACCGTATGGGGCTGAATTCACCGTCATAATGAGTAACCATTTGAAAGGACAATACAGTACATTTGTTTGGCGTGGTGAGAGCTATGTACTATTTGTAGAAAGAGGTCTTCAATTACTCAAGACGGGAGGGCTTTTCGGCTTCATCATTCCCGACACCTACCTTAATCTGGGTTTTACACAATTGCTTCGAATGTACGTTCTCCAAAACTCAAAACTTCAAGAAATCGTGCTCTTGCCGTCAAATGTCTTTAGCGGCACAACTGTTGACACAACACTTCTTTTTGCCGAAAAAGCGGATTCAGTGTCTGAATATCACGAAACATCAGTAAATGTCAGGGTATTCAGGAAGAAAGCAACCATCACAGCCGTTGCGCAGCCGTACAGGGAATTCCCAATTGATACAAGTCGTTGGCATGAACAGCAAGCGTTTAATGTCCAAAGCGACAAAGCTGAAAGTTCTATTGTCAAGAAAATTGAAGAAGGCAAAATACAATTAAACAGTATCGCAGAAATGTTTTCTGGAATCAAGGTGTATGAAGTTGGCAAAGGAAAGCCACCACAAACCGTGAAAATCCGGGATGAAAAACCGTTTACTTCAAAGATTCAAGTAAGTGATGAGTGGAAGCCTTTTTATGATGGGAAACATATTAGCCGGTATCAACTGTTTTGGAAAAATGACAATTGGATTTATTACGGTCCGTGGATAGCAGCACCAAGAAACCCAAAGAATTTTGAAGGCGAAAAAATCCTGATACGTAAAATCGTTGGTCAAACGCTCCTTGCAACTTATATTCCAGAAACATCGTATTGTAACACCCTGCTGTTTGTGCTGAAAATCCATGATGCTCGCTATTCGTATCCCTACATACTTGGTATTCTCAACTCAATGCTAGTGAGTTGGTATTTTGGCAAAAGATTTCAAATCAGACCGGATGATACCTTTCCACAAATTATGATTCGCGACATTTTACAGTTCCCGATACCTGTTCCCGACAAAGCCCGCCATGACCATATGGCCGAATTGATCGAGCGGATGCTTGATTTGAACAAACAACTGGCCGAGGCCAAAATACCCCAGACCAAAGCTGTCCTCCAGCGACAAATTGAGGCCACGGACCGGCAAATTGATCAGTTGGTTTATGAATTATATGAATTGACAGAAGACGAAATCACGATCATCGAAGGGCCATAAATCACAGGGGAGACGAAGGACATCAAGAAGTAAATAATCCAACTTCTATGTCCAGATACTCGTCCCCGTCCATTACATCTCGCACTTCATCAAGCAGCTTCCTGTTTTTATAGGTGTTTTCAGACGTTGACATATGCTATTCTTACCTGTTAAAAATAGTAA
>JAGLZA010000240.1 GCA_023131835.1 Caldifarciminota bacterium | reverse complement strand
AAATCTGCCCGAAAACACCCTCAATGTCGTCATATCAAGGCAAATTGGCCTGTCAATCAATGGTTATGTTTTGAAATGAGGTGCCAGATAGATTTATTATTTGCCTATCTCATGGAAAATGGGAGTGGAGAACAACTAAAAGAATGAATAAGAAACGCAGCAAAAAGCATCACTACCTTCCCAGATACTACTTAAGAGGATTTGCAAATAGCGAGGGTGGTTTTTTTGTTTATGACAAACATACTGGAAAAATCTTCGCCACCAGTCCCGATGCCGCCTTCTTTGAAAACAACTTGAATACAACAGAGTCTCCGGATGGAAATCAGTCAGATTTCTTGGAGGACTTTTATACAGAGATTGAAAACCAATCTTGGAATTCTCTGGACAGCATTAGAGATTCTGATTTTAACACACCGATAAAACATTTGGACAAAATGCACCTTTTTTGTTTTCTTTTGTTTCTGCATTGGAGATTACCCTGCAATATCGAATTGATAGACAAACTGTCGGACGAATTCTTTCGTGGGGATAATGACATAGACTATTTGAAGCTTCTGAGCAAGACCGACAATGCCGTGCCGAAGGAGACTATAGAAAGAATAAGAAGATCCCCGGTATTTAAGAAGTCTGCCAAGCAGATAGTTCCACTCGCTCCCTTCTTCAAAGACGAGAACTGGTGTCGCAATTTAGAAGATTGGCGATTCATTTATTCCGGAGATGGGAACAGTTGGTACATTGTAGGAGACAACCCAATTATTACTCACGGTGATAGCGATCACGATCCCGTAAATTGTCTTAAGAAATTCATCTTTCCAGTTTCTGGAAAGATACTCCTGGTCAGCGGCTATGGCCACACAAGTCAGGTGCTCCCTCCCGAATTCGGAATACAATACGGCGCTGGAATCATTGAAAGAGCTCAAAGATTTGTGGCTTGTCAAAATCAAGGTTTTTTGGAAGCATTGATAAAACACCATCAATTGCATGTCCAATTTGGGAAAACGGACATCATAATTACGGAACTCTTTGGAATGTTAGATAAAAAAGATGGAAAAGGAAAATCAACATAACCAGACTAATTCAGCCGACGCAAAAAGCCGCTCGGCTGAATTAGCAGTGTTATCTTCCTATGATGAATAATAAAATGGAAATAATAGGCTTTACAGTAGACGAAGAACCGAACGCATGTTGGGATTGGGATCTTAGCCAAAAGAATATTGAATTTTTGGATGGTATAGATGCTGAGTATTTTAGATATGTTGCAGAAGTTCATGCAGATCATTTAGAGGGAGAAGATCGCCACAGATCTGCTTTAGCACTTAGAACTACATACTCACAGGCGCTGGAGGTTCTTTTTGCCCTACTATCTTCTTTAGTTCAGGCTCCAAATTGTGTGGTCGGATGGATGTTATCATATAAAAATTATCAGCTTAAAAATGTTGTAAGAAAAATTAATGATCACGAACAAGTCTATACGCGCCTTAATAAACAAAAAATTTCATGGAATCACCTTTCAAAACATGTCCACTCCCATCTTGGTTATGATCAGGAAAAAATGCAATGGATCAGAGAGGGTTTTGGGAAACTATGGCGAAGTTTTGCAAACGACTTTTTAGATGAAAAGTTCACTCAGGAATATAATGGAGCTAAGCATGGCCTGAGAATCAGACCCGGAGGATTCACTTTAGCAATTGGCCTTGAAGAAACACCAGGTACTCCTGCTCCTCCAAACAAAATGCATAACATTGGGGGAAGCAAGTTCGGTACATCATATTTTAGCCGTGAGAAAATTTTGGAGAACGATAGAATAAATTTTCGACCGAGACGACAATCGCGAAACTGGGACCCTTATAACTTTATTAACGGACTGGAATTCCTTTCTATGTCTATAAACAATGTGATAGCATTTCTGCGAATTCTAAATAAAGTTGATCCTAAAGACTGCAAGTTTCTAACACCAAAAGAGGATGGTTTTTTCAACGCTCCATGGGAAAGATCTGTCGGTGTTATTAATTTCGATTTCGATAAAATTATAAGGCCCAAAAACGTACGCTCTGTGACAAAAGAGGAAATATTTTCATCATATTGTGAGCAAAATAAAAACGAAAGCTAACTCCGACAAAATAGTAACAGCAACTATTTTTCTTTATACAACCTCATTACATCCTACACTTCATCAAGCAGCTTCCTGTTTTTAGAGGTGTTTTCAGACGTTGAGATATGATATTTTTACCTGTTAAAAACAGTAACAAGATTGAAGATAATAGAGCAAGGCAAATCTGCCCGAAAACTCTCTCAATATAGTTATATCAAGGCAAATTGGCCTAATAATCAATTGTTATACAGCATCGAACAAATATGTCTGATAATAAGAAAATAAAAGACACTCCAACCTGCGCCGAGTTGCTCAACAACACGAAAGGCGTTGAGGCGCTGTCAAAGGCTGTCTCTTTTTTTGAGAAAATCGGAATTAAGAATGACAAAATATCGGAAGCCTTTAAGAAAGCCCCAGATCTTTGTCAAAAAACCGAAGAATTAGTAAACATGCCAGATCGGTTTAATGAACACTTTTCTAAATCAGGATGGGTTGCATACGAATCTCTAAATGTCGAGCTAATGAAGGAGGCAGTTTGCTTAGCTGACGAAGGTAAATTCGATGAAGC
>JAGLZA010000024.1 GCA_023131835.1 Caldifarciminota bacterium | reverse complement strand
AACTTCACCAAGGACATAAACTATGCAATCGAAAACTCGGATATCTCTTTTGTTTGTGTACCAACACCAACAAATGAAGATGGAGAGATAGACTTAAGTTACATAAATGAAGCATCAAAAAGTGTGGGTAAGGCAATTGCTAAGAAAGATGATTATCATCTTGTTGTAATAAAAAGTACAGTGGTTCCAAATATAATTGAACATGTAATAATTCCATCATTAGAATATTTTTCAGATAAAAAAGTAGGTGAGGGTTTTGGTGTCTGTATGAATCCAGAGTTTATGACCGAAAAAGCGAATACTTGGATAAAAAAAGATTTCTTTACAGATGATAGAATAGTAATAGGCGAATACGATAAAAAGTCAGGGAATATTTTAGAAGAACTTTATAAACCTTTAAACATACCTGTTTTTAGGGTTATTTTACAGACTGCGGAGATGATTAAGTATGCTTCCAACTGCATGCTTGTAACGAAGATTTCTTATTGGAATGAGATATTTCTCATCTGTAATAAGTTGGGTATTGATTCTCAAGAGGTTGCAAATATTGTTGGCCTTGACCCAAGAATAGGAAGATACGGAACTGCTACTGGAAATGCATTTGGAGGTAAATGTCTTCCAAAAGACTTAAAAGCTTTTATTTCTTTTGCTAAGGAATATCATAAGACAAAATTATTGAGAGCTGTTGATGATGTAAACGAAGAAATAAAAAAGAAATATAGTATAAAAGAGTAAATTAATGGTGATATGAGAAAATGATGATTCCAATTGCAAAACCTATAATAGGTAATGATGAAATCCAGGCAGTTGTACAAGTTCTTAAGTCAGGGATGCTCACACAAGGAAAAGCAGTTGAAGAATTTGAAAATGCTTTTGCCGAATACATTGGTGTAAAAAATGCGATAGCAGTTAGTAATGGCACAATTTCTTTGGATATTGCACTCAAGTCATTAGACATAAAACAAGGAGATGAGGTTATTGTTCCCTCATTTACGTTTATTTCCACTGCAAACGCTGTTTTATTTCAAGGTGCTAAACCTGTTTTTGTTGATGTGGATGAGAGAACATTCAATATAAATCCAGAAGATGTCGTAAAGAAGATAACTGATAAAACAAAAGCGATTATAGGTGTGCATCTATTTGGTTATCCGTTTGATGTGAAAGCGATACAGGAAATATGTGAGGATTACAACTTGTATTTAGTTGAAGATTGTGCTCAAGCACATGGCGCTGAATATAAAGGTAAGAAAGTGGGAGGGTTTGGAGTTGCGGGTTGTTTTTCTTTCTATGCTACAAAAAACATGACTACAGGAGAAGGAGGGATAATAACAACTGATAGTGACGAAATAGCAAAGATGTGTAGATTACTCAGAAGTCATGGTGAAAATAAAAAATATTACCACACAATATTAGGATATAATTATCGAATGACAGATATCCAGGCTGCAATAGGTGTTATACAATTAAAAAAATTGGATATATTTAATAGAAAAAGAATAAACAATGCACAATATTTTAATAAACACATAAAAACACACGGGCTCAAACTTCCACACAAAGAAAGTGTAGTTAAGCATGTTTTTCATCAGTATGCTGTTACAATTGAAAAAGAATTTCCAATGTTAAGAGATGAATTTATGGAATATCTAAAAAAGAAAAGTATTGGGTGTGCTATTCATTATCCACTACCAATTCATAAACAACCATTGTACCGAAGGATGGGTTATACCGATGAAAATGTTCAGTGCCCTGTTGCTACATCCTTATCTAAAAAGATTTTAAGTTTACCTGTTCATCCATCATTAGCAGAAAAGGATTTAATATATATAACGGAGACAATAAAATGAAAGTCGGTGTTATTGGAACTGGTAACATGGGGAAGAGCCATGTACGAAACTATTCAGAGCTTAAAGAAATTGAGGATGTCTATGTATTTGATATTGATAGAGAGAAGACAAAAAGATTGAAAGAGTATGGTGTTATCGTTTGCGATTCTATAGAAGAGATTTTAAATAAGGTTGATGCAGTAAGCATTTGTGTTCCAACAAAATACCATTTTGATATTGCTAAAATGGCAATCGAAAAAGACATTCATTGTTTAATAGAAAAACCAATTACATTAAATGTTAGAGAAGGAGAGGAAATAATAAATTTGTTGGAAAATAAAGATTTAATTGTGGGTGTTGGTCATATTGAGAGATTTAATCCGATAGTAGATGAGATCGTTAAGATAGTTGATGATCCTCTTTATATTGAGATAAGACGGCACAATCCAGGATCAGCAAGAATAAAGGATAGCACGATTGTTGAGGATTTGATGATCCATGACATTGATATCATATTTAATGTTTTGTGTATGAATAGGAAATATGAGCTATACAGTGTATGGAATGATTATCTATGTGATGTTTTAATTAAACTGGATTCATCTATTGTGTTGTTGTCTGCGAGTAAAAAAGCATCAAAAAAGATCAGAACTATATATATTGAAGAGGAAGAGTTTACAATTGAGGGGGATTTTATGAATCAGGAGATATACATATATAAGAAGCCAGAAAGATATGGTTTAGAAAATGAGCGATATGTACAGGAAAATATCATTGAGAAAGTTTTGGTAAACAAGGTAGAGCCTTTAAAAGAAGAATTAAAGTGTTTTATAAAATGTGTAAAGAAAGGAGAGGATTTTCCAATTGCACCTATACAAGCATTAAAGAATTTGAGAATTTGTGAGGAGATAAGAAGTTAAATGATATATCATAAACATCCAACAGCGGTTGTAGAAAGTGATACTATCGGAGACGGAACAAAAATATGGCATTTTGCACACATAAGAGAGGGGGCAAAGATAGGTAAAAATTGTGTTATAGGTAAGAGCGTGTATATTGATGTTGATGTGGAGATAGGGAACAATGCAAAAATTCAGAATTTTGTTTCAGTCTATAAAGGGGTAAAAATAGAGGATGATGTTTTAGTTGGTCCTTCTGTAACTTTTACAAATGATTCGTATCCAAGGGCATTTAGTTGGGATGAAGATAAGATAGTTCCGACCGTGGTGAAAAAGGGTACAAGTATTGGTGCGGGTTCAACTATTATTTGTGGAGTAGTAATAGGAGAATATGCAATGTTAGGAGCTGGTTCGGTAGTAACGAAGGATATACCATCTTTTAGTTTGGTGTATGGGAACCCTGCAGAATTGAAAGGTTTTGTATGCTATTGTGGGAAGAAACTAAGTGAAATTATCGAAGATGATGATAAAAAAGTAATTTATAAATGTGAATGTGGTAAAGAGGTGGTTATAAGAAAATGAAATTAGCAGTAGTTGGATTAGGAAAGGCTGGGTTGCCACTTGCAAGTGTTATAACAGATAGTGGGTTTGAAGTTATTGGTGTGGACAAAGATAAAAAAAAGTGTAATAATATTAACAGTGGTAAAAATCCAATTCCTGAGGAGAAAGGTTTGGATGAACTAATCATAAAACATGGAGGGAAGAATTTAATTGCAACTACCAAGTATGATGATGCAAAAGAATGTGAGGTATTTATTGTAATTGTTCCACTATTTACGGATAAGAATAACAATCCAGATTTTAGTATCATAGAGAGTGCAATTAGAGGTATTGGTAAGATTATAAAGAAGGGTGATTTGGTTGTTTTGGAAACAACTGTTCCTATAGGGACTACTGAAAAACTTGTAAGGAAATGGTTGGAAGAAGAAAGTGGATTAGAATCTGATAAATTCTATTTAGCATATTCACCTGAAAGAATAATGACAGGGTTCAGTATCTCAAGGTTGAATGAATTTCCAAAGGTTGTAGGTGGTGTGAATAAAGAAAGCGGGATAAAAGCATACAAAGCATATAAGAAGTTTATACCAAATTTGCATTTGGTTTCGTCTGCAAGGGTTGCAGAATTTACAAAACTTATTGAAGGTTGTTATAGAGATGTAAATATTGCATTAGCTAATGAGCTGTATAAAATTGCAGATGAATTAAATATTGATTTTTATGAAGCAAGGAAATATGCTAATCACGAATATTGCCAGATACATTTGCCATCTACGGGTGTGGGTGGACATTGTATTCCTTTATATCCGTGGTTTTTAGTTAAGGAGTTGGAGAAGAGAGAAAAATATAAAAGTACAACGATTCTAAGGACTTCAAGAGTGGTAAATGACGAGATGATAAACTATTGGGTAGAACGAATCGTTTTGGAATGTGTAAAAATAAATAAACCATTAAATGAAATTAAAATATGTATAAAGGGAATAACATTTAGAGAGGGTGTAAAGGAATTATATCACAGTAGGAATTTAGCCTTAGCTAGGCTTTTAGTGAAAAAAGGTCTAAATGTGTTTGTTTTCGATAAGTTATTTTTTAGTGAAGAGATAGAAGAGATGGGTTTAAGGTTCATAGAACCAAAAGATGCAGATTTAGTTTTTGATTGTTTTAAATTAAAAATAGAATGGTAAGACTAAAATGTGCGGAATAGTAGGTTTCAACTTTGAGGATGTGAATCTTGTAAAACAGATGTGCAAAGTCATTACACATCGTGGACCAGATGATGAGGGTTATTATAGTGACAAAAATATTACACTTGGTCATAAGCGATTAAGCATAATAGATCTTCATACAGGAAAACAACCAATCTATAATGAAGATAAATCTATTGTTATCGTTTATAATGGTGAGATCTATAATTATAGAGAACTACAAGAGTCTTTAGAGACAAAAGGTCATAGATTCTATACTGCATCCGATACGGAAGTTATCATCCATGCATACGAAGAATACGGCTACGACTGTGTGAATTTATTAAACGGAATGTTTGCATTTGCAATCTATGATTCTAATAAAAAGGAATTATTTTTAGCGAGAGATAGAACAGGAATAAAACCATTGCATTATACCTTCCTTGAGGATGGAACTTTCCTTTTTGCTTCTGAGATTAAATCCTTATTGCAATATGAAAAAGTAAAACGAGAAGTTGATTTGCAATCGCTACATTTATTTATAAACTTGAGGTATGTTCCCAGAGAAAGGACGATGTTTAAAGGGATTAAGAGGTTACTATCTGCGCATATAATGATTGTGAATAAGGAAGGAGTGAAGATAAGAAGATACTGGGAGCCGAAGATACAATATTCTAATAAACCAGAGGAATATTACGTAAAAAAATTAAGAAAATTGTTGGAAGGATCTGTAAAGAGACACATGATTAGTGATGTTCCAGTGGGTGTCTCTCTTTCAGGAGGTATTGATAGTAGTACAATCGTAGCTTTAGCCAGCCAAATTACTAGAGAACCGTTAAAAACCTTTTGTATGGGTTTTGGAACAGAAAACGACGAAATAACAGATGCCCGATTGGTTGCAGACCATTTTAATACCGACCATCACGAAGTTATTATAGAACGTAGTCTATTAAAGGAATATCCAAAGATGATATGGTATGCAGATGAACCAAAGAGGAATCTATATCCTTATTATGTATCTGAATTGGTTGGAAAGCATGTTAAAACTGTACAGGGTGGTTTAGGTGGGGATGAGTTATTTGGTGGGTATGTCTTTAAATACAACTTTGTACATAAAATTGAAGAGATGAGGAAAAGAGCTTTTTCCGAGACAAAAATGAAGATATCAAAAATTGCGGATGAACTAATGAGTTTCCAAACTAGATATGGAGATATGGTGGATGATGAATATCTGGATTATTTGGAGATGATTCGTGTCTTAAACAGTAATACTGACCTCTATTTGGTTACACAGACACTAGATAAGGTTTTTGACAGTGAATATTTGGAGAGGATATATGGTGAAAAACTATTAAAAGAGGAATTAATTCCAATAAGAGAAATATACCGATCTTATTTTAATAATAATCTCTCTTTTATTGATCAAGTGTTCTTAACGGATTTTGGTGTTAAGATGGTTGATGATTTTCTTTTAGTGGATGATAGGATGAATATGGTACATTCAGTCGAAAGTAGGGTTCCATTTCTGGATGGTAAACTGGTAGATTTTGCATTTACTATACCACCACATTTAAAACTTAAAGATCCGAATGGAAAGTATATTTTGAAGATGGCAATGAAGGATTTGCTACCAAAAGAAGTTTTGAAAAAAGAGAAGCGAGGATTTGCTAGTGAAACTTATGAGACATATCTAAGAGAGTTGCGTGAAATAGCAATACAGAAATTATCTGAAAGCAATCTGGTGAAGGATGGTTATTTTAAACAAGATTATATTAACAAGGTGCTAAATGAAATACCAAATCCGAGATTGAATATGCATTACAACGTAATGTGGAACTTATTAACATTTGAGATTTGGTATGGCATATTTATAAATGGGGACGTTAGAAATCCAGAGTTGAACATAAATAAAATGGGATAAAGGAATAAAACAATGATAAAAATATTATTAATATCTACCAATGATAGTTTACAGGGATTACCATCTTTAGGACCGACATATATTGCCTCATATTTGAGAAAATATATGGATGATGTGAATATTAAAATTTTAGAGTATATACCAAAGGATCTGACATGTATTCATAGATTTTCACCAGACCTAATTGGAATAAGTGCAATAACAATCCAATATAATGCAGCAGTAGAAATTGCAAATAATATCAAAAAGGAAATGGATGTTCCTGTTATAATTGGTGGTTTTCATATTTCTGAACTTCCTAATTCATTACCAAGTTCATGTGATGTTGGTGTTATAGGAGAGGGAGAACAAACAATGTTAGAATTAGTTTCTTTGTTTAAAGAGAGAGGGCTAAAAAAGGAGCAATTACATAACATAAAAGGGATTGTTTTTAGAGAGAATAAAAGGATAATAAAAACAGAAAAAAGAGAAAAAATTAAACCGCTAGATAAAATACCATATCCTGATAGGGATTTACTCGATATGGAACATTATCTTGCTAAGACAAATGTTTTTGGACCATATTTTGGACGAGGTACTTTTATGTTTACTTCAAGAGGATGCCCTTATAAATGTGCTTTTTGTTCTGCAGCAGCTTTTTGGGGGAATATACGTTACTTTTCACCAGAGTATGTTTTAGGAGAGATAAAACTATTAATAGAAAAATATAAAGTTAAGTATGTTCATTTATATGATGACCTTTTTGCTATTAATAAAAAAAGGTTACATAAAATTGCTGAATTAATTTGTAAAGATGGTATAAACCATGAAGTTGAATTTGGCATTAATGCAAAAGCAGATATATTTGATGAAGATATTTGTAAGAATCTAAAAAGGATGGGTGTGATTAATGTTGATTTTGGAATAGAATCAGGTTCCCAGAAGTTTTTAGACTACCTAAAAAATAATACACTTACAATTAGACAAATTAGAAATGCTGTTAAGCTTGCAAAAAGGTATGGTTTTAGTGTGTGTGGATCTCTTATAATTGGTTCTCCTGGTGAAACAGAAAAGGATATGCTCAAAACTTTAGTTTTTATAAAGAGTTTAAAGCTAGATAAGTTTGCTCATTTTATTGCAACACCATATCCCAAAACGCTATTATGGGAATCTGCTATGAAGAAAGGTAAAGTATCTGAAAATATGAATTGGAATATGCTAAAAATGAAGGAATTAGGTGGTAAACTCGAGGAAGAGGATATTATAAATAAAAACCAGATATTACTTACTGATGAGGTTAGTATAGAACGATTTGTCAAAATATACAAGCTGTTTGAAAAGGAAAGATTGAAATTATTTAATTATCGGTGGGATAAATAATATGAAAACTTTGTTCGTAAAGTCTGAACGTTATGTTTGTGATGAATGTGGTGCAGGGGAACCAGCTCACTTAAGACTTTGTTGTTCAATTTTTCTAGCTGGTGCTTACTGCCGAAAACAGGGTTTAAATATTGATGTTCAAAATGTTCCTACTGAGGGAAGGGATAGTATAACATTTGATGACTATGATGTTGTTGTTTCTTGGGTTGCTCTTTTGGAAGGATTTTATGACGGTATAAGATATCTAGAGAAGGCAAATAAAGAAGGTAAAATTACCGTCATGGTTCTAAATGATCCATTTGATGGCTTAGAATTAGAAGTGATGGAAAAATATCAATTTATAGATTATACAATAAGGCTCTATGAGAGAGAACTTGTCTTAGGAGAGTTACTTAAGGAGTTACAGAATGGTAAAAAAGATATAGATTTTACAGGAATAATATACAGAGATGGTTTAAGTATAGTTGATAATGGTAAAAGACCACCACTTGATAGCTTAGAACATCTACCTTCAACAGTGGAATTTCTTAAAACAATTGATCTATCAAGGTATGAACATATTTTTCTTGAATCTGGTCGTGGTTGTCCATGTTCATGTACTTTCTGTTTTTATCGAAAAACAAAACCTCGTAAAAGGAAAATTAGAGACCTACTATCAGAATTGGATGTAGTTGTAGGAAAGGTTGACCATATTTGGTTACATGATTTGAATATGCTTGCAAATAGAAAATGGACTGAGCAACTCTGTGATGAAATCATAAAATCAGGCATAAAAGCAAAATGGAGTACAGACATTCGTATGGATCAGTGTATTAAAAACATTGATTTATTGAAAAAAATGCATGATGCGGGATGTCATCTGGTTGCAATAGGAATAGAAAGTGCTGATAGTGGAATTTTAGAAAAAATAAAGAAGAATGTTCCAATTGATAATATTGATGAGGCAATAAAAAATTGCTTAACTGTTGGGATTGAGCCATCATTAAATATAATGGTTGGATTTCCTTGGGAAACAAACAACACACTTAAAAAAATAAAGAATATTCTTTTTAAGTATAGCCGTATTTCTTTTGAACCGCAGTTTGTTCGACCATTACGTGGAACTCCTCTTTATGAAGAATATAAGAAATTGGGGTTACTAACAAGAGATTTGACTGTAGATGATTATGTTAGTGCAAGGGTGAAACCTCTTTTTCCATCTTTGTTCTTATCTAAGAAAGAGCTAATGGAATGGAATCATAAACTTGAAGAAATTATAATATTGAAAACGCTTAAGAGTGGTAATTCTGGTTATTGGATTAAGGTGGCGAAAAAATTCATTAAGGAAAGGGATTTTAGGAAATATATCCTTATGAATTATATAAGGTTTATTAGGATAGTTATGCATTTGGTAAGGGTAGAAAGAGTGAATAAAAAGGAGTATAAAAAATGAAAAAGAAAATATACCTAATGAGACCCTTTGTGGGTAAGGAAGAGTTAGAAGCAGTGAGAAAGGTATTTGAATCAAAATATCTAACTGAAGGACCAGTGACAAAAGAGTTTGAGGAGAAGTTTGCAGAATATGTAGGAGCTAAGTATGGTGTTGCAGTAACTTCATGTGCAATTGGGATGGAACTTGGATTACAGGTTTTAGGGGTTGGTTCAGGAGACGAAGTAATTGTTCCAGATTTTACACATCCTGCAACTGGTGATTGCGTTTGTCAGGTAGGTGCAGAGCCAATACTTGTGGATGTGGATTTGGAAAGTTATAACACAACTGTAGCTGGGATTGAGAATGCTATAACGGATAAGACAAAATGCATAATACCAGTTCCGTGGGGTGGAAATCCACTTGATCCAACGATATACAAGTTAGGAGAGGAATATAATATCCCAATTCTTGAGGATACAGCATGTAGTGTAGGTGCAAAGATTGGAGATAAAAAAGTTGGTTCGTTTGCGGGTATGAGTGTTTTTAGTTTTCATCCGAGAAAGGTGATGACAACAGGGGAGGGTGGGATGCTTACAACAGATAATAGTGAATTTGCAGAAAAGGCACGTTCCCTCAAGACATTTGGAGTAGAAAATGGGAGATTTATGTATCACGGAACGAATTACAAAATGAGTAATATTGTAGCGGCGATTGGGTTAGAACAACTAAAAAAACTTGATAAGATTTTAGGAGACAGAATAGAGATGGCAAGAATCTATACTGAGTTACTAAAGGGGATTAATTATATTAGACCACCTATAGTAAAACCAAATATAAGGCATACGTTTCAATCGTATTGTATATACATAGAAAAAGAAGGGTGGAGGGATAAACTACGTCAGGATTTACTTAAGAAAGGCATAGAAACACAGATAGGTACTTATGCATTGCATTTAGAACCGAGTTATGTGGATGTTAAAAGAAACAGCGATCTTAAAAATTCTGAGATGTTATTTAAGAATCTTTTAACGTTACCATTGCATCACGAGTTGTCTTATGAGGATCAGGAGTATGTAGTGGAATCAATTTCATCACTTATAAGAGATTATGGAGGAATAAAATGAAAATAGCAGTGTTTGGAGCATCTGGTTTTGTTGGTAGAAACGTCATTGAAACATTAAAAGAGGCAAACATGGAAATTATAGTATCGGATATTAAGGAGGTGAAAAATGGAGGTGTAGATTTTATTAAGGCAGATCTTTTGAATTACAATGAAGTATCAAAAGTAGTAAAGGGATCTGATATTGTGGTTCACCTTGCAGCGAGTCCTTTACCTATATCAATAGAAAAACCAAAACTTAATGCTAGGATAAATATCGAAGGCACACTTAATATCATGGATGCTGCACGAGAGCATGGTATAGATAAAATAATATTCTCATCTGCATCTTCTTTGGTTGGAGATGTTAAAAACAATCTAGTAGATGAAAGACATCCATGCAGTCCGAAGACTCCCTATGCTGTGGCAAAATATGCAATTGAGCATTATCTAAGGGTTTATCAAGAACTCTATGGATTAGACTATCTAGTCTTCAGGTTTTTTAATATTTATGGACAATACCAGTATCCAGAAAGTGGTGGTCTAATACCAATGGTATATAGGAAATTAACAACAGAAGGTTCTTTTAATGTGTTTGGTGACGGGTCACAAACAAGGGATTTTGTGTATGTAGGTGATGTAGCTAAGTTTTATTTAAAGGCAATAAAGAAAGACATAAAGAACGAAGTTGTGAATCTTGGAACTGGTAAGGGTGCAACAATAAAAGAGGTTGTGAAAGTATCAGGAGAGGTACTTGGAATCGAACCAAAAATAAATTACTTACCTCTACGTGCTGGAGAAATTGGTAACTTTGTTGCAGATACAGGGAAACTTAAGAAGTTGTTTGGTAGCGTACCCGAGACAGAATTATGGGATGGTTTAAGAGAAACATTTGAATGGCTAATAGGAGGGAAATAAAAAATGAGAAAAAATATATTATCTTATCTTGTATGCCCTGTCTGTAAATCAGATTTATCTATTAAAGTAGAACAGACCGATGGAGAACATATAGAAGAAGGAGAACTTATTTGTAAGAATAACAATTGTGGGAAAATATTTAGAATTACGAATGGTGTCCCTCGTCTATTGGTTGAAGAAAAAGATTCAAATGTCAAACAGACCTCTAATAGTTTTAATGTTAAATGGAATTGGTATCCGAGGTTTGGTTTTGATGGTTCGAGTGCAGAATCCCATTATAAGTGGTATAATGAGAAATATCATTGGACAAAAGAAAAATTTAAATCATTTTTATCTACAAAAAGATTAATTTTGGATGCAGGTTGTGGAACAGGTCACGATGTTGCTTTATATGCAAACATGACAAGAGGAGAGGTTTTTGGAGTAGATATTGGTTCTGCTGATTTAGCATATCAAAATACAAAATCCTTGAGCAATACTCATATAATACAGGCAGATGTTCTTAATCTACCATTTGAAAAAGGTTTATTTGATTTTATTGCAAGTGAAGGTGTTCTGCACCATACTTCATCCACAAAGTTAGCTTTTGAAAGTCTTGTGAATTGTCTAACAACTAGAGGGGAAATTCAGATATATGTTTATAAACAGAAAGCACCGATACGAGAATTTTCAGATGACTATATTAGAGAAATTACAACGAAGCTCTCACCTGAGGAATGTTGGAAGGTGTGTGAGGGTATCACAAAGTTAGGAAAAGAAATTTCAGACTTGAAAATAGATATCAAAGTTCCAGACATACCAGTCTTACGAATAAAGCAAGGCAAATATGATATACAGCGTTTTATTTTTTATCACTTTTTGAAATGCTTCTGGAATGATGATTTTAGTTTTGATGAAAATGTAATGACTAACTTCGATTGGTATCATCCTAAGCATGCACATCGGCATACTCCTGATGAGGTGAAAGGTTGGTTCACCGACATGGAAATTGTTGTTTTTGATATAGGGGATAGCGGTATAACAGTTAGAGGTATCAAAAAATAAGGAGAGGGGTTGTAAAATGAAAATTGTTGTAACAGGTGGAGCAGGATTCATAGGCTCGAATATTGCTGAAGAGCTGTCAAAGGAAAAGGATAACAAAATTATTATCGTGGATGATTTATCTACGGGAAAGATGAGGAATATCTGGAATTTAGATATTGAGTTTGTTAAGGGAAATATAACTGATTTAAATTTCCTAAGAAGTATTTTTAAGGATGTGGATTATGTTTTCCACCAAGCTGCAATAGCAAGTGTTCAGAAGAGTATTGAAGACCCAAAAAGAACGGATGAAGTAAATGCAAAAGGAACATTAAATGTTCTAATTGCAGCAAGAGACAGAGGAGTAAAAAAAGTTATTTATGCTTCTTCTTCAGCTGTTTATGGTGATACTATAGAACTACCAAAAAGAGAAGGTATGACGCCAAGTCTATTATCGCCTTATGCAGTGACAAAGTTAATTGGTGAGTATTATTGTAAAGTCTTTAACGATGTTTATGGTTTAAAGACAATTTCGTTACGGTATTTCAATGTCTATGGACAGAGACAGGATCCTTATTCAGACTATGCTGCGGTTATTCCAAGGTTCATAAACAGAGTTTCAGAAAACAAGCCACCTGTGATTTATGGCGATGGAGAGCAAACAAGGGATTTTACGTTTGTTAAGGATGTAGTAAGAGCGAATATTTTAGTAATGAGTAGCGATGCTACGGGTATATATAATATCGCAAATGGGAATAGCATAAGCATAAATGAGCTTGCAAATATAATAATAAAGCTCATAGGGAAGAGTTTAAAGCCCATACATGAAGCCCCAAAAGAAGGTGACATAAAGCATTCCTTTGGTGATATATCAAAAGCAAAGAGGGATTTATGCTATGAGCCAGTATATAGCTTTGAAAAGGGACTTAAAAGAACGATAAAAAGTGAAAAAGAATTTAGAGGAGAACTAAATAACCATGATTGAGATAAGCTTACTGAAATGGGAAGACGAAAAGAACTATACAAACATGCTTCACAATTGTCGTGAAGCCATGTTTTATCATAGTATTCCATTTAGGAATCTTCTTGGAAATTTCCTATCTTGTCTATCTTGTAAATCATATTATATCATAGCTAAAGAGGATGATATGGTTGTAGGTGCTATTCCAACCTTCTTAAAGATAAATAGACACGGTAATATTTTAAATTCTCTACCTTTTTTCGGAAGTAACGGCGGCTTCTTAGTTGACTCTAGATTAAACAACAGTAAAAAAACAGTGATAAAGAAAGAACTACTAAAGGAGTTCATTAATTTTGCAAATGAAAAGAATTGTATTTTTTCCACAATAATAACCTCACCTTTTGATAGTGATTTTTCATTCTATGAAAAAAATATACAATATAAATTTAAGGATAGTAGATTGGCACAAATAACAGAGTTTAGAAATAACGTGAACGATATTGAAAACGAGATTATGTACAATATCATAGAGAAAAGGAATAGAGCTGCAATAAGGAGACCAATAAAAAATAATATCATGGTTAAATATTCAGATGACTTTGGAGAGCTATACAATATGCATAACGAAAATATTTCGATCAAAGGAGGAATTGTAAAACCAAAGTTGTTTTTTCAAGATATTCAAAAGTGGTATGGAAAACAGGAATATGAACTATTATATGCAAAGAAAGGTGAAAAAATTATTGCTGGATTATTATTATTTTATTTCAAAGATACTGTTGAATACTTTACACCTGTTTTGTATTTTGATTATAGGAAAGAACAAGCAATAAGTTTACTGATTTTTGAAGGAATGAAAAATGCTCTAAAGAATGGTTATAAATATTGGAATTGGGGTGGAACTTGGGAAAGTCAGGAGAGCTTATATAAATTTAAAAAAGGATGGGGTGCTAAGGATTATCATTATTATTACTATACAATTCAACATGGAGATATTGACAAAATACTTGAACTAAGTCCAGAGGATTTGCTAAGAGAATATCAATGGTTCTATGTATTACCTTTTGCTGAACTAGAAAGGTGTATGAAATGAAAAAGGAAGATAAACAGAAAATAATTAAGAGTTACAATGAGAGTTTAGAGAAATATGGCTACGATCCGAGATCCCTACAATGGTTTAAAGGAAGGCAACCTATTAGATTCGGTGTTTTATCCGAAAAAAGTAATTTAAATAATTGTTCTATCCTTGATGTTGGATGTGGCTTTGGGGATTTATATGGTTTTTTAATAAAAAAAGGTTTAAATATAAAATATACAGGGTATGATATTAATCCAAAATTTATAAAAATAGCAAGAGAAGTGTATCCTGATGTTTGCTTTAAAGTTAAAGACATAGAAGAAGAAGACATTAAAGAGAAATTTGATTGGGTTTTTGTTTCAGGAGTTTTTAATAAAAAAATATCTGATAGTAAGTTGTGGGTACAAAGTATGCTTAGAAAAATGTTTGAGTTATGTAGCAAAGGGGTAGCTGCAGATTTTATGAGTAGTTATGTTGATTATGAGGTTAATGGTACATACTATGTACAACCAGAAGAAATACTAGATTTTTGTAAGACTTTATCAAGGCGAGTGGTGTTGAGACATGATTATATGCCGTATGAGTTTTGTGTTTATATCTATAAGGATGATAAAGTAAGCAAAAGGAATGTATTTGAGAATTTTGTGTAGCTGGATTCTAAGTAATCAAAGGATAATTATAAATACATGAAAAAAAAATTTAGATTATTAATAGGATTGGTGGTGGTTATTATACTATTAGTAATTTTTTTAACGATTCTTAATGGTGGTTATACCATGTACAATCTTTCTACAGGTGAAGATAAAAGCCAAATGATGTGCTATAATAATTCTTATATTTGGGGATCTTTGTATACAAACCCTGGAAAAATTGTAAAATTTGATCCAACAAATCCAGCAGGGTATACTATTTACATTCTTGGTGCTGGTGATGGATTACCAGTTGATATGTGTGCAGGTAACGGGTCCATCTTCTCGGGTTTGTATACGTTTCCACACAAGATAATGAAGATGAATGCGACCGACGGTACTTATACAACATTTTCACTTGGATCACCAAGTCCTGCAAGGATGTGTTATGCAAATGATTATTTATGGATTATGCATGATGCTACTACTACAAAAATTACTAAGATGGATCCTAATGATGGTTCATATACTGAGTATACAATCTTAGGGCATCATGATGCGTGCTCTGCTCAATTTGATGGTGAATGGATTTGGATAACGGGAAACAACCCGCCTAACGGCTTCCTTGCGAAGTTTAATGTGAATAATAATTCGTATGTAGTTTACAATCTAAATTTTAATCCTAGTGAATCTTATTGGGACGGAACTTATCTATGGATTTCATCGTGGACTTCTCCAGCAAAGCTTGTAAAATACGATACTTCAGATAATACTTATTCTACATTCGTAACTTTTGATTACAATAATATTTATGATTTAGGTGGTGATAGTAATAACAGAATTTGGTGCACTTTTGATACAACCCCTACAGGAGTGATTACAACAACATATACAAATAATGGTACGATGATTAATACTGAGTTTCCAGGTGCAGCTAATGCACGATGTATTACTTATGATAGTGATAATGACTATGGGTGGGTAGGGTTTTTTATATCACCTGCAAGTTATGCAAAATTAAAATAGGTAGTAAAAATGCAAAATCTAACATATGTTTTACTTTTAGGAATAGTATTGGTTTTATCGTTCTATCTCAGAATCAAACCCAATTTATATCATAACAGGAAAATAGGAATTGATATTTGGTATTGGCTCTTATACATAAAGAATTTAAGTGAGAAGCATGGATTTTCTATAAAGATTGATAACTACCTTCTTGATAGTAATGAACAATGTTATCCTCCTTTATTTCCTATTTTGATTTCTAAATTAGGTGAGAAAAGAATAAGAAAATATGGATACTTAATTGCTCCATTGATTGATTGTTTTCAGTTGTTTTTGTTGGTTTTGGTTGCGTTTTTACTAACTCAAAATATAGCATTGACTTTAATAGCGGGTTTGGTGTATGCAATAATGCCAATCCTAATTACATACAATTTTCAACTAAATCCAAGAAGTTTAGGATCCCTGTTTTTTTCAATAGTATTTTTATCCGTGCTTCTAATTGAATTAACTAACAACTACTATTTTTTATTAGCTATTATACTGTTCGGAGTTTTGGTCTTATTTACTCATAAGATGACCACCCAAATAATGGTGGTGTTTCTTTTATCTTATTCTGTAATAACCTTAGATTTGGTGTTTGTAGCAGTTGTACCTATTATCTTCTTTTTTGCTATAGTTTTTTCTAAGGGATTCTATCTGAAAATACTAAGAGGGCATTACGACATAGTAACTTTTTGGAAAAGAAACATAAACTATTTACGAGCACATCAAATAAATGATTCTTTTTTATATAAGAGAGAAGAGAAAGTAGCATCAAAAGTACCAATTTCATTGTCACCTAAGATAGATAGAGTTTTTTCAGATAATCCTTCACTCTTAAAAGCTGTTGAAATATTTGCAAGGAATCCTTTTGTATTAGTTGTTTTTCCTTTCATTTTTAAATTAAGTGATTTGGGTTTGGTGGAAAAATACTTTATTATTTTAGTATTAATAGTTTATGGGTGGATTTTTGTGACTACTTTTATTGAACCTTTTAGATGTCTTGGGGAAGGGTTTCTATATGCATATCCTGTTGCATTCCCAATAGCATACCTAGCTGGAAGTTTGTTTGTATCTTTTAAACAGATTGTAAGCATTCCAGTTTTAGTTATAGCTATTTTACCTTCTCTCTTAGTAGTTTATCTTTCATACAAAAATATCAAGAATGGAAAACGTATGGGGTTGATTGATAAGGATTTAGAAGAAATAACTGATTACCTAAAAGAATTACCAAGGGATAATGTTATGTGTTTTCCTGTTGCATTAGCAGAATTTGTTACGTATATTACAGGAAAAAAAGTATTATGGGGTGGACATTCTAGTGGTTTCAAAGAGCTTGAGGTATTTTTTCCTATTCTTAAAGAGAAGGTTGAATATTTTATTCATAACTATGGTATTAATTATGTTTTAGTTGATAATGATTATGTAACAATTGAGGATTTTATGAAAAACAAAAATATGATTAGTTTGATTAAGCAGAAAGGTAAATATAGTCTGTATGAAATTCGTATTAGTTAGGTGGAAAAGTATAGAAAATGCCAAATGAAGACTTCTTGGGGAAATCGTTAAGAAAAATAGCTAAGGGTGCGGGGATTGGCTTCGTTGGAACTCTAATTGGGATGACTTTTGGTTTTTTTTCGAGGATGATTATAGCAAGGTTTTTAGGCGCAAGTGATTACGGGTTAATATCGCTTGGTTTTGGAATGATGACGGTTGTAGTAGGCATTTCTATGATTGGTTTGCCTATCGGGATACAAAGATACGTTTCTTATTATAAGGGAAAAGGTGATGATGGAAGGATTAAGGGGACAATTTTAGGTGCGTTAAGATTAAGTTTTCCTATAAGTTTGATTTTTGCATTTCTTATATTTTTTAATGCAGATTGGATTTCAGTTATTTTTTTTAATGAGGTGACTTTAATACCAGTTCTAAGGATTTTCTCTATAGCGATCCCTTTTTATGTTTTAGCATTGGTTTTTATATATGTAACAATTGGTTTTCAGGATATGAGGTATAGTGTTTATGTAAATGATATCTTTCAAAATGTCTTTAAACTAGTTGCGATTGTTTTTTTTGTAGGATTAGGATTTGGAGTAATAGGGGCTGCATGGGGTTGGGTTTTAGCTATTATATTAATGCCATTTTTAGCTTTTTATTTTCTTGAAAAGAGAGTTTTTCCTATTCTAAAAACAAAAGTAAAAGCTATTTCTATGGAAAGAAAACTTTTTACTTTTTCTTTTCCTCTAATATTTGCAGGTTTAGCGGGAATAATCTATGGATGGACAGATACATTTATGCTTGGTTATTTTTCTACAGCATCTGATGTGGGGATATACAATGCAGCTTTGCCAACTGCAAAGTTGCTAAGTGTTTTTCTTGGTTCTTTTGGTGTGATCTTTATGCCAGTGATTTCGGAGTTATATTCAAAAAACGCTATTGAGGATTTGAGAAAAACCTACATCGTAGTAACGAAATGGATTTTTTCATTGGTTCTACCAGTGTTTTTGTTGATGGTTCTTTTCTCTGAGTGGATTCTTGGGATTATGTTTGGAGAAGAGTATATAGTAGGATCTACATCGTTGTGTATTTTAGCATTTGGTTATTTAATTATTTGTATCATTGGTCCTGCTAGTGAGGTACTTCAAACTTATGGAAAAACAAAAATATTAATGTGGTGTAGTTTTTTTGGTGCTTTACTTAATTTTGGATTAAATTATTTGTTAATACCTCTTTATGGAATTAAAGGTGCAGCGATAGCGACTGGTATATCAATTGCTTTAATATCTGTTTTGCATTTACTTTTTGTTTACAAGATAGCAAATATACAACCTTTTAGAAAAACATTTTTTAAACCTCTTTTTGCTTCTTTAGTAAGTGTTTTGGTGGTTTATGGAATAACAAAATACATAATAGGGATTTCGGTTTTTACTTTAGTTGGTATGTTTTTTGTTTTCTTAATTCTTTATTTCGTACTGCTCTTATTTCTAAAAAGTTTTGAGGAAGAGGATTTGATGATAATGATGGTGATAGACCAGAGATTGGGAACAAAGTCTGATTGGATAAGCAGAATAATAAAAAAGTTTTTATAAAATAAGGAGGAAAAAGAAAAATGAAGATATGTATGCTTGCACCCGAGTTCATACCAAACTGGGGTGGTGTTGGAACTTATATTGTCGAACTAGTAAAACATTTACCTGAGGATTTTGAGTTAATTGTTGTAACTCCAGATAGAGGAGATGTTGAAACTAAGTATCTCCATAACAATATGAAAGTCATAAAAACGATTAAGGCAGGAGATACTTTTATATATAATTTAAAATTTCAGTATTATTGTCTGAAAGAAATACCACAATTACTAAAAGAAGAAGGAGTTGATGTAATTCATTCTCATACAGCACATATGCCTGATCTTCTACTAAGTCTTAAAAAGTTAGATATACCTACTGTAACTACAGTTCATTCAACAATTAAGTTACAAAGAAGCGGTACAAAAATGGCAACTTCTTTCAGGAATGCAGAGTTCTCAGAAAGGATGACCTATCTATTATATCCTTTTTTGAGATTAGCAGAGGATTTTTATTTTTCAAGAGAAAGGAAGTATATTACTGTTTCAAATTGGATGAAAAATTATCTTGAAAAGGAATATAGTTTAAATGGTGTAGAAGTTATTCACAATTCAGTTGATACGGATTTCTTTTACAAGAGAAAGAAATTTGAGTTTATTAATTCACGAGTATATAAAGATAGAGAAGTAATATTTTATTGTGGGAGGCTCATAGGTCTCAAAGGTGTAGGTATATTAATTAAATCGATGAAGGAAATAATAAAAAACCATGAAGATGTATTATTTTTATTTGCGGGACGAGGTAACCAATCATATTTTGAGAACTTAATTGACAAGTTTGAGATACCAATATGGAACTATGAGTTCTTAGGACATGTAGATTATAATAGACTTGTAGAGTATTATAGTATTTCGGATGTTTTTGTGTTACCTTCGTTTCACGAGAATTTTCCAACGAGTTTATTGGAAGCAATGGCATGTGAAGTGCCTTCTATAGCAACTAATGTAGGTGGTGTATCTGAAGTTTTAAAGGATAGAAATAATGGGATTCTTTTAAATGTAAACAATATCAATATGTATGGTTTGTCATTTGCAATAAATATGGTGCTAAATGATTATAAAAAGTTTGTAGAGATGGGTAAAAAGGGAAGAGATGTGGTAGTAGAGAACTTTTCGTGGAAAGAGAATATTAAAAAAATTGTTAGTTTGTATGAAAGAGTTGGTGATAGCTTATGAAAATCATACTTATTAATCCACCAAGGTTTAATGACGTACCAGTTGGAAGAGAGGACAGGTGTGAAAATACAATTCCCAATGTAATTACTCCACATGGATTTGTGTATTTAGCGGGTTTGTTATTAAAAAAGAACCATAACGTAGAATTAATAGATGCAAATGGATACGATTTTGATTTCGGATACATAAAGAAAGAGATAGAAAAAGGAAAACCAGATATTGTAATATTTAAAAGTACTCCAGAAACGTTCTATTCAGATATTAAGGTTGGAGATATAGTTAAGGGTATAAGTAAGAAGATACAGACAGTAATGATATGTTATTCGCTTACAACAATACCTATAGAAACTTTAGAAAGAGCTATAAATGTGGATGTCTACATAACTGATTATGATTATGAAATATCAATTTTAGAGTTAGTGAATAATACTAATTTAGGAGATATTAATGGAATAGCATATAGAGATAATAAAGGTATAATAGTAAATTCACCTAATTACAAAAGGTTTGATTTCAGCTCGTTACCTACGCCTGCATGGAATCTTATTCCTAATTTTAGTGTTTATTGGGTACAAGTACCATCTATTCGTCCTTGTGTATTTGTTGAATCAATGAAAGGATGCGGAATGGGATGTAGTTTTTGCACAATAGCTGATTTGAAACCTATTTTTAGGGATGTAGAAAAAGTAGCAGATGAAATAGAGTATCTTCAAGGAAGGGGTGTAAAATACATAAACTTCTTTGATGCGACTTTTAATATAAATAGGAAGAGGGTTATTGATATTTGTGAGGAGATAATAGGAAGAGATTTAAGGATAGAGTGGTTTGCTAATGTTAGGGCAGATATAACAAAAAAACAAGCAGAGTTAATGAAGGAAGCAGGGTGTAGAGGTGTATCTATAGGAGTAGAGTCGGGTTCACAAGAAGTTTTGGATTTAATCAATAAGAGGATAAATGTTTTAGATGCTAAGGTAGCATTACGAAACCTAAAAGAAGTGGGGATTAAGCAATATGCATCATTCATAGTTGGATTACCAGGAGAGACAAAAGTAACAATAAAAAAGACAAAAGATTTCATAAAGGAGATGAGACCAACAGGTTTTCAGGTTAATAGTTTAGTGCCTTATCCAAGATGTAAGTTATATAAGGATGCAGTAAAACAAGGTAAGATAGGAGAATTGAAGTTTGAGGATTTATTACTTTATGAAACACCTGTAAGCTTATGTGAATTGTCTATTGATGAAATTAACGAATACAGAAAGGAGATATATAGAGATGTCTACCTAAGTCCAGGATGGTGGTTATCGAATATTTGGTATGCAATGAAAAACCCAAACGACCTCAGATTGGGATTTGACTATGCGTTTAAAGTTCTTAGAAGGTTAGTTAAGGGAATGGAGAAAGAAATTTAACAATGGAGACCTTAAAATTCTTGATGGTAAACTCATTCTACCCTCCTTATCATTATGGAGGTGCAGATGTTCAAGTTTACTTCCTTGCAAATGAGTTAGCAAAAATGGGTCACGAAGTTCACACAGTACACTGTATAGATTCTTATTACCTAAAACGAAAGGAAGAACCAAATGAAGATTATCCCAATAATGAAAATGTCCATGTGCATGCAATAAAGAGTTCTGTAGGAGCTATATCTCCTATCTCATCTTTTGTAACAGGTATACCATTTTTTAAAAGCAAACTACAAGAAATAATGAGGGAGAATTTTGATGTTATACACTATCATAATATTTCGTTTTTGGGTCAGAAAGTTATGGAACTCGGTGATGGAATAAAAGTATATACAGAACACACTAATTGGTTGGTTTGTCCACGAGGGACGCTAACCATTGGATGTCAATTTGATAAGAACTGCCTTTTGTGTATGCTAAAATCGAAAAAAGTACCACAGATATGGAGATATACGGGTTTATTAGATAGGAGCTTAAAAGATATTAAAACGATCATAGCTCCGAGTGTATTTGTTAAAAATATTTTAATTCAAGGAAGAATAAAAACACCAATAACTGTTATACCAAATTTTGCTCCAGATCCACCTCAAAACATAGAAGACTCTAAATACTCCAAATATTTTTTATATGCTGGGGTGTTAGAAAGGCATAAAGGCATACTAGATTTATTGGAGTTTTTTAATAAATATCATAAAGAAATAGGTATAAAATTGATTATTGCGGGTGGCGGTAGTTTGGAAACCCACATAAAACGATTTATTAGTTCAAATAATTTAGATAGATATATAAAATACATAGGATGGTCAGATCGTAATTCGTTATATTCATTATATAAAGATGCATCAGCACTTATCATCCCTTCTTCTGGTGCAGAGAATGCTCCTATAGTAGCGTTGGAATCTTTATCAGTAGGAATACCTATTGTTGTATCTAATGTAGGGGGATTATCTGAGATAGCTAATAATATCAATAAGAGTTTGGTTTATAATAATGATATAGAGCTTAAAAATTTATTAGTAAATTTTAAAAAAGAAGACTATAGTTTGAAGGTAAAAGAAGCTTATGAAAAATATTATACAATTAGAAGTTATTGTAATAGATATTTTGAGGTATTAAAATGATGTTTAACACAGAGAAAAATTCATCTAAAGATAAGAAGTTACTAATAATATCTTCTGGACCAGCTCTTTCACCTAATTACTACGGTGGAGATAATGAAAGAATTATAAGAGCCATTGTATCAGGTCTAAGACAACAAAGAATGGATGGCTATTTCAAAAAAGTTTATACCTCTTTCTTTTTTAGTAAAAGTCATAAGATTGTGGATTTTGATGATGTTGCTATTATTTTCACAGGTTGGATCGATATTATTGGTTCAACTCAATTTAGTAAGTTAAGTACCATAGAAAGGTTTTTGAAATATTTACATATGTTAAACCCTTTGAAAATTATACAGTATGTCAAGATATTATTTGAATTAAAGAGGTTAATAAAAACAGAAAATATTACGTTTATCGAGGCTGGTGACCCACATATCAGTGGTATAACGGCATATTTTTTGAGTAAATTAACAAATAGACCATTTATGTTACATATGTGGAATAGTTACGATTATATTTATAAATACGCTAAATGGACAACAACAGGATTACCAAGATTTATAGAGAAGCTAATGGAACGTTTTGTATTCAAAAGAGTGGATATGATTTGGACAGATGAAGATCCTAAAGCATATGCAATAAAAAATGGTGCATCTATAGGGAATTGTTATATTGTGAGAGGTGCAGTGGATAATGTTCAATATAGTTTGGATGGTAGGAAAGATATTAGAGAGGAGCTAGATATTTCTCAAGATTCAAAGATTATAATTTATGTGTCACGATTATCACCTGAAAAATTCTCACTGGATGTGATAAAGGCATTTGATATAATAAAAAGAAAGATAAACCAAACATATCTTATTATAGCAGGTGAAGGCGAATTGCAAAAGGATATGGAGTTATTTATGAAGGATCATAGATTAGATGGTAGAGTTAAAATTCTTGGTTTTAGAGATCAAGCATTTCTGAGGAATCTTTATTATACTGCAGATATTGTCCTTTCTCCGTTAACAGGAAATTCATTGGTTGAGGCATGTCTTTCAGGAACTCCTGTAGTTGCATACGATTGTGATTGGCAACCTGAAGTTATTAAACACATGGTTACAGGCTTACTAGTTGATTTTAGGGACATAGAACAATTAGCAGATGAGGCTATTTTTCTTTTAGAAAATCCAGAAATTGCAAAAGAATTAGGTACTAAAGGTAGGGAGTTTGCTATCTTTCAGCATAGTCCAAATAATATCTATCAAGAAAAGTTAAGGTTATGGGAAAAATTAGGAAGAACCAAAAAATGACAAAAAGTAATAACCAATTACTATGCTACATAAATGATCCTATAAAAGAAACTACTAAAGGAATAAAGCGGTATTCTCTTGACTATCTAGAGAAGGTATACAACCCTAACAGAATGTTTGGCTGTGTTCATCTTATATCATTGTGGGGAGATGAGGATTCAGTATTAAAAAACCATAACACATTAATGTTCCATCCTATAAGGACAAAAAACCTATTTTTAAAACCATTTTTAGGTTTAAGAGTGGGATTAAGTATCATTAAAAAATTTAATATTTCTATTATTAGAAACTCCAATGTGCATGAGATAGGACTTTTAGGGACTGTTTTAGGGAAAATAACAGGTATTCCAGTGGTGCAATCTATACATGATGATTACGATAGAAGATACAAATTACATTCAAATTATGCAGTGTATCTTGAGAAACACATAATTGAGACTTATAATATTCAACAGGCTTTAAAGGTAATTGCTATCAGTGATTATTTGAAGTATTATGCACGTAGACACGGTGCAAAATCTACTAATATTGTATCGGTTCCAAAACCTGTAAATTTAAGGCAATATATGAATGTTAAACAAGAGAGGGTTGAGAAGTTAAAGAATAAACTTAATATAAGTGGAAAACGAGTATTTTTATTTGTGGGTAGATATGGGGATAAACAGAAAAATTTAGGTAGGTTACTTAAAGCTTATGCTGGTTTATCAGAATCAATAAAAGCTAGTACTATCCTAATTGTGGTTGGAGGTACTAGAAAGAAAGAAGAAAAATTAAGATATAAAAACTATGTTGATATGCTTGGAATATCAAAACACGTAATATTCACTGGGATTGTAGGATATAAAGATTTGCCCCTTTATTATAGTATTTCTGATCTCTTTGTATTTCCTACACTATATGAGGGTTTTGGTATGGTTTTTGTTGAGGCTATGGCTTCAGGATTGCCAATATTAACATCGAATCATCCTGTTCCTACCCAATTTGTTGACAAAAAAAATGGTATCATAGTTGATCCATATAGTGTTGATAGTATTAAAAAAGGTATCGAAAAACTTCTAAGTTTTTCGAACAAGGAAATAAAAGAAATGTCAAAGGTGTCCGTAGAAAGAAGTTTTAAATATGATGAGAAGAATATATTTATTAAAGAGGAGAAGTTGTATAGGTTGATAATAGGACTAACACATGACTAACATAAAAAAAGGTATTAAAGAAAAGATAGATAATGGTAATTCATGGTATGTAAGCCCTCAGATGAAACAGATATTTGATAAGTCTACCAAACGTAGCATTAAAAAAAGATGGGATTTTATTATTTCAGTTATAGAGACTTGTCAAAAAAAGGATATTCAGCTAAAAATTTTGGATGCTGGTTGTGGTGATGGTGTTCACCTAAATATCTTATCTAAATTAAAAGGATTGGAGATTTATGGTGTAGATTATAATCCTGTACGAGTTGAAAGGGCAAAGATGGAGTATCCACAGGCAAAAATATTTAAGGGAGATTTAACTAACTTATATATAAAAGATAAATTTGATATAGTGTTATGTAGTCAGGTGTTAGAGCATATAGAAGAGGATGATAAGGTTTTAGATAATCTTTATAACAGTATAAGAAATAGAGGGATACTAATCTTAGGTGTGCCAAATGAAGGATGTTTTATGGCTCAATGTCGGAATAGACTATTTCAACCATATATACAAAAAATAACTGACCACGTTAATTTTTATAAGGAAGATATTATTAGAGAGAAAATAAGAAAAAGTGGTTTTCAGATGGAAAAAGTAATGTATGATGGGTTTTTCTTTCCACTTACAATAATGAACACATTTTTTTCCAGTTTTAATATTGGATTTAAGGTGATGAATTATTTAGCTTGTCTTTTTAAGTCTCAAGTTGGAGGATATTATTTTGTTTGTAGGAAAAAGTGAAAAACATGAATAACCTTAATATAGCATTGTGTTGTAAACGATGTGGAAATATTCTGATTCAACAACCTGATGGATTTGTCTGTAATTATTGTATGCAAACATATCCAATTGAGGATAGTATAGTTTTGATGGAAGAAAAAAATAAGGAGATTGATCTTAGAATAGGGGATAATCTTCTTGATTTATATAAGCTAAGGGATGAACGTAAATATTATAATTCATACATACAGAGTAATGTTGAATATTTAGCGAGGTTACATAGTGTTAATTTTCCTAATTTTCATACAAAACTCCTTTCTCCATACATTTCAAATTCAACTATTGTTGATTTAGGATGTGGACAGCTTCCTTATATTAATTCATTCCCAGATACAATCAATACTTATTATGGATTAGATTTAAGCAAAGAATCCTTAGTAATTGCCCAACAAAACTTTAAAAGAAAGTTCCGTTTAGTTTTGGTACACCACGGGATAAAGGATACTCCATTTCATGATGGTTCAGTTGATATTGTTTTGAGTAGTGAGGTACTGGAACATTTGGATGACCCTTTCGGATATTTACGAGAGATAAATAGGATTCTTAAGGATGGTGGACATCTTTCGTTATCAACTCCGTGTGTATCAATATATTTTTATCCTGCAAATTTATTTTCTGTGTTAGTTAAACCTTTTATTTGGTATAAAGAAGTAAACGCTCATAGATATTGGAAGGAAGCTCTTAAGTGGCATCCTGCTTTACAACCTAGTATTTTAAGACGATGGCTTGTAAAGACTGGTTTTTCAGTAGAACGGCATGAGAGTAGGTTATGGTACTATGGTTCTTCTCCAAAGTTAGTTTGGCGTTTCTTTTCTTTTTTAGAAAAAATGGGTGTGGATTCGTCATATAAGATGTTTGGTAAGTGTTTAGAATTAACAGATAGGTTATTAGCTTCTAATCTACCAGTAATTAAATGGTGTGGTATTCGTCAATTTGTCCTTGTTAAAAAAGTAAGTAATATAAAAGGAAGATAAAAAATGAAAACTATTTGGGAAGTATTTAACCGAATTTGGATTATATATCCAAAAATTCTGTTAAAATATGGAGGAAAGAGATTTAGCAACTATATTTTAAATGATGTGGAGATTTTTTTCAAAAAACCAAAACTCAAATCATATCCTCGATTTATAGATCTAGCACTAACGGATAATTGCAACCTTAAATGCATTATGTGTTTAAGAACTACCGATCCGACAATAGAATTAAATGAACTTAATTTTAAACAGGTAAGAAACATTATTGACAAAGTATCTGAGTATGCTACTACAATACAATTAGCTGGAGGATTAGGTGAGCCTCTTTTATACAAACATATTTTTGATGCAATAAAGTACAGCAAGGAAAAAGGTCTAGAAGTTTTACTTACTTCAAATGGGACTCTATTTAACAACAAAAATGTTAATGAATTAATAAATTCTGGTTTGGATTATTTATCACTATCTATTGATGCTGCAACAAAAGAGACCTATGAAGGTATACGTGTGGGTGCTAATTTCGAGAAAACAATTAAAGGTATAAAGAACCTTTGTAAAAAGAGAAAAGAAGAAAGAGTCAATTTGAAGATTGAGTTTGTTCCTGTAATAATGGTAGGTAAGAATTTACATGAAGTTCTAGCTTTAGTTAGTTTAGCTAAAGAAGTGGGTGTGGATGGAATAGCGTTTTCGGATGTTAGTTATTGGGTTGGAAAAGAAAGTGCAGAAAACTATGCCATAAGAAAAACAAAGGATAAAAAGGAAATTAAAGATATTTTCAGAGAGGCAAAAGAGCTTGGGAAAGAGTTGAACATAGATGTACGTTTACCTCCGTTAGAACTACCGAGTAACAAAATAGTTTGTTACCAACCGTGGTATATGCTACCTATTACCACTAAAGGAGATGTACGTCCATGTTGTGGTGTTCATAATATTTTTATGGGAAACATATTTGAGCAATCTTTAGAGGGGATTTGGAATAGTAAGGAGTTTGTAGAATGGAGAAGAAGAATGAATACAAAGAATCCACCAGAGGCTTGTATTAAATGTCCTATGCGTTTTTGAATATTTAAATTAAACCTTTATATACTATGAGGTCTAATATATAATTTATATGTTGTTAAAAAAGAATACAGAATTAAAAGGTGCTATAAAGGTACTAGGTGTTATTGTCTTGCTAAGTATATTCTGCGTAGGTAGTGCATGGAGCTATCCCACTACCCCCACCAACTTATCAGCATCAACAGGCAACTTCTGGGTGAATTGGACTTGGGATAAAGAGGATGGTACTGATAGCTTCAATGTGAGTTGGAACTCAACATGGCATAATGGTACCACCAATACATACATGAATGATAGTGTAGGTATTCATCAATGGGCAAACATAAGTGTGTTTGCTTTCAATTTAACTACTGGTAATTTAAGTGTAACATCTATAGATGGACAGCAGCAGGTACCAAATAATGTTGTATTACTAACCGTAACGCAGGTATACACTGAATTGGAAGGTAAGATGATATTTATCTCTGATACATCTTCATCTGATGCGGATGGTGATACACCTACCTATTCGTGTAACCGTACGGATTTATTCACGGACTTTTCAACTTCAACAGGTTACGGTAATTGGACAACGGGAACTACTGATTCAGGTGTCTATTATGTAGATGTCGGTGTTAGTGATGGGTATGGTAGCGAAGATAACAAGACACTTACAATAACAATAATTGATGCAACGCCAGGAATACCAATAAATATAGTAAATGTATCAGGTAATTTTTATATTAATCATACGTGGAACTCTGGAATAAATACTAATTCATTTAATGTCACCGTAAATGATACATGGTATAATGGAAGTACTAATACTTCTTATAATAATACTCTTCTTTCTCCTCATAGTTGGTCTAACATATCTATTTATGGATACAATTCAACATTAGATGAATTATCTTTACCATTGTCTCAAAATACTCAAATACCAAATAACCCACCAACTATAACTAATTGCAACGATTGGTCTGGTATAGTTGGTGATGTAATGGGTGATATAGTTGAGCTTGATTTTGGTTATATAGATTTAGATGGTGATGTTTGTACATTTTTTACGAATGCTATCTTTGGTAATCTTAATATAAACACAGGTGTGTTTGAATGGCAAACTGGAGCGGGTGATGATGGTGTATACTATTGGCAATTTAATGTTAGTGATGATTATGGTTCAACAGGTAATTGTACAGTAACCATCTTATTAAGTAGGTTTGGTACTTTAGAGGAGTTTATTGATACATTAGGTGTTTCTTTTACACTTTTGGGAATTTTAGCAATAGTTAGTTTGGCATCTCTTATTTTAGTTGTACTATTTGCTATGAAAAGTGGTATGGAAATAAATTATACAACCATATTAATAGGATTCGTAATGTTAATAGGACTCTTTATACTACTTTATATAATGTTACCTCTATTTGATGCAATTATAGATGCAATGGGTAGGTAATTTTTTTTATATAAAAACCCAAAATAAGCTAATAATATTAGCACAGAAGGAAGGAGGGAAAAGAGGTGCAAAGTTCATAGATCCACATGGAAAAGGTTGGACTGATTCTTTCCGTATAAATAATGTGGACATAATGCTTTTGTGGGAAGAGGACTTAGAGGATAAGAACAAGCTACTTCAGATGATGAGTGTGTTTGCGAAGTATGATAGATATGAGATGCCATACATCTTATAGTTTTGTGTTTTTTGAATAGTATACAAAACCCATCCAAATAACTAAAGGCAGAGCAATTCTTATCGGTCCAGATATAAAACTCACCATAAAGTCCATTAATACACTCTGATTACATTCATAAAAAACATACAATAATTCTAAAAAAACTCTAAATGCAAAAATCAATCCTAATCCAATCCCTATAAATCCTAACTTTCTTTTCCATCTTATTTCTGGTGTTATTGCAACTAAGGCTAAAAACGATGGTATACAAGTTACCATACCTAATAAAAACAGTTGTGGTTCACTATAGTTTAATGTGACATTATTAAGAAGTATTATGGTAGTTGTTAAAACAAGATATGCATAGTGTGTTGCAATCTGAGTCCATATTAGAAACAATGCTGTAGTTAGAACAATAAATTCCGCAAATAGTATTGTGTATTTTCTTATGCTGCTCTTTTTTTCTACTACTATGTCGTGCCAAAGCACAAAAAGCACTATTACAAAGATCAGCAAAAAAATCTGAAACAAATAATCGTGCGATAGATGTAACATTGTAGGATATTTAACCACAAGCAGAGTTGTCAATGACAACCGTAGAATAGCCAGACAAAATAATGTAGGAACTCCAATTATCAACCCCCAGACCTTATTCCTTAAAGTGGTATCATAAGCGAGCACAATGGATGCAAAGATGGTCATCGAAAAGATTCCAGTGCATTCGTTAATTACGTTAATAACACTCTTGCTGTTTAATAAGATTGTGAAACCGTCAACACTTGTATTCCACCATAAAAAAGTGTGTAGGGTTTTAGCTACTAGATTGGCTACTACAACTCTTAAATCAAATAGTTTGCTTAGTAGTCCGAAATAGACAAAGTTCAGACCTAAGCAAAAAGCTATAAAGCTAAAAAATAATTTCAAAGATTCTTTCATAATATAAAAAAGAGATAAAGAGATAAGAATTTATTCTTATATCTTTTATGTGTGATTCAATTTTTTATGTTTAAAGAGGATAACCTTCTTTATTAACTAATATAACAGTAGTTCCACCTTTTCCTCTCCTAAAAAATTCATCTTTTTCGTCTCTTGCTTTTGCTAAACTATTAGTTTGGTAAACAAGGGATTTTTTACCAGATCGGTATATTTTATATATTCTATAATCTTTTTGTCCTCTTTTTGCACTACTTACCCATTTTTCTTTTATCATTTTTTACCTCCTAATATTACATAAAAAATAAAAAAGAGAGGGAAATAAAAAGCTCCCTCCCAAACTTTATTCTTTCTTTTTTCTTAGTAGTATCGCTGATATACTTAGTAGTCCGATTAGACAAGCCATCATTATTGTACTGAACTCAGGTGAATCCACTACTGCTGCTACTGCGTTTCTAATTACAATACCTTGGTTTTCGTCTGTTTCTGTTTTGTTATCGTTAATGGTACAGTTACTCGTAGCATTAAAGTAGTAGGTTCCGTCACTAACATTTGCAGTATTCCAGACTAATGTAAACTCTGTTCCTGCTGTATCATTGGAGCCAAATTCTGTCCAATTACCACCGCTATCATTTGACCATGAGAAGTTTACATATGCACGTGTTGCGAGTGTTGTTGCTTTGAATGTGTAATTACCACTAATTGTTGCTCCCGCTGCTGGTGTGACTAACGTAATTGCGTTGTTGTTTATTGTGATGTTTGCATAAGCCATATGGGCAACAACGCTGCTATTCCATTCGGTTGTAGCGTTTACAGTGTAATTACCATTACATAATTCAGTTGTGTTCCATTCGTATGTAAATTCTGTTCCCATTGTGTTGTTAGTTCCAATATCGAACCACGTTGAGTTGTCTGTTGAATACGAGAAGTTTACGTTGAGAAAGTTTATTGTGGTTGTTGCATTGAGAGTGTAGTTGCCGGTAAGTTCGTCACCTGTTTCAGGTTCGTTTAATGTAATGTTATGTGCTTGTGCTGAACTAACTAACACCAGCAACGAAATCATTACTACCAAACCCAGAATCACTTGTTTCTTCATTCTTCTCTACCTCCACCTAAGAAGCTACTCATCAATAGTGCGATTATTACTGTTGCGACAAATACTATTATTAGTACGCCGTACAATGAGAAGGTTGTCCCTGTTACGTTTAACAAGTTCTGTTGTGCACTGTATAGCTTATCACCAGATACCAATGCTGTACTCTCCGTTGTGCTTTGTAGTATCATAATACCTATGTAGCCGATTATTAGCATCGATATGAGTGATATGGCTACTGGCATTAAGTTGCCACCTGGCATCGCCTGTCCGCATCTGTTTACTAAGAACTTTTCTGCTTTTTCTTTACTTATTTTCCATGCAAGTTTTGTGTTTTCAAACATTTTTGTTTTCCAAAAAATGGTAGAGGGGTTAGACCCCCCCCTGGTTTCACTGGTGTGTCACTTGTAATTGTTGGTTTTACTCTTCTATTCTGCCGCCACCAAGGAAACTCGAAAGCAAAAGTCCTATAATTACTGCCGCAATTAACACAATTATTAGAACTCCATACATCGAGAATACTGTACCCGTAACGTTGACTAAATTTTGCATCGATGGGTAGAGTTGAGAGGTATTGGCTAATTGAGTTGCTTGCTGCGTACTGTTCAGAATCATGATACCTACGAAACCTTTCACCATCTTTGTCCGTTAAGGCAAAAATTACGATGAGTAACGCAATTATCACAACCCCAGCAGTTAATACACCACCACCCGGCATTGCCTGTGCAGTTTTGTTTTCAGCCCATAATTTGGCTTGGTCAAATGCTATTTTTGGATCTATCATTTTTTGTTATCTCCTAGTTTTACTAAAGAATTAACGCCGAGAAATAAAACTCGAACCCAAATTGGTATCGCTCATGATTAAAGCGATTGGTTATATACAAATAACAAGTATAATCTTAGCCCTATAAATACTTTTAGTCTTTTTGTTATATTAAAAGTATTTATAGGGCTACTTAATAATATATTAATAGGTAAAAGAAAATGTATAAATACGAGCTAAAAGGAGAAGATTATAAAAAGGGAAAGGTGAAACAGATAGGTAGAACGATAGCAGTAATTGTTGACCGTGATTGGATAGGTTCAGACGTAATTATAGTGAAAAAAGGAGACATAGAGAAGTTCGAAAAGATATATGAGTAAAGTGGTTTGTTTAATTTGTGGGAAGGAATTTAATCGTATTACAGGGAATCATCTAAGAACACATAATATTACCTATGACGAATATAAGGTAAGGTTTCCTAATGTAAAAATGGTTAGTGATGAGTCACACCAGAAACATAGTGGTTCAATGAAGGGTAGAAAACCATGGAATGTTGGTAAAACAAAAGAGACAGATAATAGAGTAAAGAAGTATGGAGAAACTTTAAGTATAACAAAAAAAGAATTTTTTGAAACAGAAGAAGGAATAAAACAAAGGGAGAAACTTAGAGAGGATCATTTAGGATTAAAAGCATCTGAGGATACAAAAAAGAAAATGAGCGGTTCTCTTTTGGAGTTTTATCAAACAGAGGACGGTATAAAGTTTATGCAACAGCGGTCTGAAAATATGAAAGGTGAAAATAATCCTATGAGTAATCCTATAATAAGAAAGAATCATAGTGAGGCAATGAGTAGTATAGAATTTAGACAAAATCGTAGTGATTATATGTCATCTGATAAAAATCCTATGAAAGATCCAATAGTTGCAAATAAAAGTGGTGAATCTCAAAGAGGAGAAAAGAACCATATGTATGGTATGTCAGGTGAAAAAAGTCCTGTATGGCAAGGTGGTATCTCGTTTGGACTGTACTGCGAAAAATTTGATGATGATCTCAAAGAACGAGTCCGTGATTTTTTCAACGGTTGTTGCTACGTATGCGGAGTTGGACAAAGTGAACTCGGACGTAAACTCGACGTACATCATGTCAATTATGATAAAATGGTTTGCTGCAATGATGTAAAGCCTCTTTTTGTACCCCTATGCAGAAGTTGCCACGCAAAGACACTTAAAGACCGTGAATACTGGGAAGAGTTCTTCACCATAAGTTTGGAATATCTAACAGACGGTGTATGCTTTTTACCAAAGAAGGAAACTAAAAAAGGTTAATACTTCCCAATCTCCTTCCTAATGAATAGCCCCTCAAACCGAAACCTTTAAATACCTAAACATATCTGAAAAATAACACATAGAGGTATTTAATACAATTTTTATTAAGGACCATAAAATGTCGGAAGAAGAAACAGAAGAGGAAGAACTTGAAGAAGAGGAAGAAGACGAAGTAATGTCTGAACCTGCAGAAGGTGGACCACTAGACATAAAACAACCGTCGGTTAGTTACGAAGGTGAAGGCATACGATTAATCCAGCAAACTACCCAGTTCGATGAAGTTTTACAGAGTATAGAGACAGAGATAAAGCGAGCGTATGACACGGGTAAGCTAAATGCAGATGAAGCGGAGAAGCTAATGAGACATGCGAGGACGTTTATTGATCCAGAGTGTGTTTATGGTAACATACCTGGAATGGCATGGTTAAACCTTTTGTTAGATAACAAGCGAATCGTAGATAGTTACATACTGCTTGAACTACCTGAAGGTATCGATCCTATTGTTTATAGGATTCTTCAGTTAATCTCGCACAAGGGGGATGTAAAATTGCCCCGCGCCTTGAACGCCAAAGAGAGAGCGTTTTGGCAGACCCAGCGTATGGAGAGCACCCAACAGACGCTGCGTCCTGCTGTGCCAGAGGAAAGAGGAGCAAGGGGAATTTTTAATAGGAGGAAGAAGAGATAAAAATGAGATGTGTTATAGGATATGAACCAAGCGATGAGCCAGCAACATTGTTAGACTTAGTTAAGGGTGTAGGTTTTGTTATTTTGATATTTATGCCTGGAATATTAGGTGTATATTTCTATCCTAATACTTGGATTTCGATATTAGGTACAATGATTACTTTGGTATTTTTTATGTTAATTATCTTATGGATAATAGGAGGCGTAAAAAGATAATGAAAGAAGGGAAAGAGCAAAGTATAAATAAGGGAAAACAATCCATACAAGTTTTTAAAGATATACTCAGTCGTATTGAAAATATAGATATAACTACTGCTGTTGCTTGGTTTATGGGATTAACAATTATATTTATTATGCGTGATTTAGCTTTATTTGAGATTGCATCATTTCAAAAAGTATGTATAGTTCTTTTTTGGACAGTAATATTATTGTTAATGCTTATCATGGTGAACCAAACGATGATTTATCATAGAATAAAAGAAATAGGAGGCATAAAGAGATAAAATGGCGATGGTAGCAGTTAATTCCTTTTTAATTTTGGGATTAATAGTAGTTATGGCGTTATCGCTAATGGGAATAATGGTAGTTTTGATTATGTTATACAAGTATCCACAAGCGAGAGCGATACTTAAAGCGGGTATGACTGGACGTCCTCTAGTGTTGATACATACGACGTTACGTGGTGTGGAGTTTCTAACACCTAAACGTAAGGGAGATAAGAAAGAAGGCATGCCTATGTATGACATACCACAACATAATGTGAAGTTCATACCGGATGCGGCAATTACTGAAAGTAGCAGAGGTATCAAGATAATTAACTACTACAGTAAGTATGCGATGGCGACTTCACCGAAGGTGGTAGCAGCGATACGAACAATTAAGCATATCCTAGCGGAGAACGATTGGGAGGCGATGTGGAAAGATCTACCAAATCCAAAGATCTTTAATCGCTATGATATGATCATGCAATTACGTCCAGATGAGATAGAGGATAAGGAGTTGGCAAAGAAGATAGAAAAAGTGCAACACGAATTAAAAACAGCATTTATCGAGGATGGACAATTTATTTTTTCTGCTGTGGACGAGTATATACGCACACCTGCGTTAATGGCAGCGCATTTAGATGGTACAATTTCAGTAATCGAAAAAAGAGCGTGGGAACGTATGAAAGGGCTAGAAGTGCCTAAGATATTTCCGTACGTAATAATTTGTATTATGCTCCTAATGGGATCTGCCATAGCTTATAAAATTGTGGTAGGATAGGAATGGAAAAATGACATTATGTGAATGCGGCTGTGGAGGAGAAGCAGAACCTGGAAGAAGATATATACAAGGACATAATAGAAAAGGAAAATCAAGCACATGTAAGGGTAAACCTCGTCCTAAAGAGGTGGTAGAAAAAATAAAAGAAACACGTAGAATAAATAAAGAAGTTAAAGAGGGTAAACGACTACCACCAGAAACACCAGAACTACCATTCTGTGCATGCGGTTGTGGTGGTAGAGTGACTAAACTAAAAAATAAATACATTGCGGGACATCAAAATAGAGGTAGAGTTGCATGGAGCAAGGGTAAAACAAAAGAAACAGATGAAAGACTTGCTAAAGCAGCAGAGAATTTAAGTAAATCTAAAATAAAAACATATCAAAGTGAGGAAGGGGACATATTAAAGAAAAAGATTAGTAAATCTAAAAGTGGTATTCCTTTATCCAAAGATCACAGAGATAGTATAGGTAAAGGATTAACTATTTTTTATAATTCAGAAGAAGGAGAAGTATTTAAAAAAGAATTAAGTGAGATGTTTAGTGGTGAGGGAAATCCATTTTTCGGTATGAAACACACAGAAGAAAATAACCAGAAAAATAGGGAACACCGCATGCATCAAAAAATCCCAAGACATCATACTAAACCCGAAATAAGATGTGAAGAGTTCACCATAAAAAATGATGTACCAGCTACCTATACAGGTGATGGAAATTTTTGGATACCTAAGAGAAATAACGGTACTAAAGTGTGCAACCCCGATTTTATCTTATATGTATATGGGAAAAAGTTCGTAATTGAGATACTTGGTGATTATTGGCATTCTGCATTGCTAAATAAAAAAGTTCCATATGATGATTTAAAGAACAGGAAAAAACATTATAAAAAGTACAGTTGGATACCTATCTTTATTTGGGAATCAGATATTATGCGACCTGACGGTGAAAAGTTCTTTTTAAGCGAACTAAAAAAAGCTGGAGCTATCTAAGTATGTCAGAAGAAGGAACTACCATAAAACAAGAAGGATTACCTTTATACATCGAAGATAAGGTGATCGAGTATTTCCGTGTTAAGACTCTTCTACGTGAGCGATTGTTTTTCAAGAAGAAGATGCCATTCGATAATCAAGCGTCCGATTTTTTCATAATAATCCACGAGGTGTTTCTTTTAGTTAAAAACAACATGAATAATGGACTTAAAACAGATGTTAAGAATTGGTTTAATAAGGAAGTACCTGAAAATGAAGAGAAAAAAAGATTACATTTTAAGAAGGGATTAGAGATTTCTGAAAAATTGGATGTGGAATTAGATAAATTGGGTATTACGTCTTTAAACACCTTTGGAGGTTATATACCGATCTAAAAATGCCAACTAAGAAAATAGTAAAAAAATATGAGATATCAGCCGAAATGGCTGGATTTCCGAAAAGTTTTGGAATCGAAGGACTCGTTTTTGGAACGCTCTCAAAATTTATGGATAGCGTTTATGAGGGGAATTTCCCAAAAATGTCCAGAAGCCTTTCATTTGCGATTTCGTCTACACAGCCGTATTGGGATGGCGACGAAGGTTTCATAATAGAGAAGGCAAAATACTTAGATGAAGAAGGCAGAATAAAAGACTACAAATCGTGTTTCTTACTTTATGCTGAGTTTATACAATTTTTATATAGTGTGGGGTGGCTCACAAAAAGAGATATCGCACTAAAATATACTGCGGATTGGGAACCATATACAGGTGAAAAAATAGAAGAGTCTAAGGAACTTGCTTCTGAATCCGAGAAGGAATCAGAATAATTTTATATTTTATAAAACCTAAAATAATGAACAAAAAAGCTGAGATAATCGAAGTAAAGGTAAAGGTTTTGAAATGTCCTTATTGTGAGAGAACATGGAAACCGCAGAACTACAAAAGGGATAGGATCCAATGTCCTCATTGTCATAACTGGTTAATTTGGGACGATACAAAAAAAATAGCGGGTAAGTTGGTATGTGAAAAATGCAAAGTTGTATGCGGTGAGCTATTTGAGTGCACAATTGATTATGAACCAAAAAAATGGTGTTTAGAATGTATAGAGGAAGAAGTTGGAAATTATGTATTAAACTTAATACAAGAGGATGTGTATTTTCATGAGAAAAGTAGTGAGGAACAATTTTTAGTAGTTGATGAAAAATTAAAAAGTGATGACTATGAATTTCCGTTAGAGTTAATTAATAGAGCGATTGAGAATGTACTATGAAAATAAAATGTCCATATTGCGGTAAGGAATTTACACAGCAGGGTCTACAGATCCACATCTACTTTAAACACCGTAAAGAATTTGATAAACACAAAAAGACCAGAGAAGATAAAAAACCCAAACTAAATTTAGCACAGGAATCATTTGACATCTTCGGTTACCTACGCGAAACTGCAATGTACGGTAATGCCAATTGGGATTTTTTCTGTTCGGGTCATCGAGGTAAGGGTAAATCGAGTGCTATGCTCGGTATTTCCATGTTAATTGATCCAGGGTTTAATTTAGACAGAGTAGTATTCGGTATGGAAGATTGGATAGAACTATTAAATAGTGGCGATTTGCATAAGGGTAATGCAGTAATGTGGGAGGAGTTCGGTAGTACGTTTAGTGCGAGTTCGCGAAGGTTTATGAATCAGGAGAACCTTGCCATCACGGATATTTTTCAGGTATTCAGAACGGACGGTCTAATAGAGTTTCTGACGCTACCTGTAGCGTCGTGGGGTGATCTGCGTGTGCGTCAGATAGTTCAGGGTTTTATGTCTCCGTTACGTAAGAAAAAGATTAAACGTGAGTTTCAAGGTAAGATGTACAACGAATTTTATATTGAATGTGCAATCAGGTTCTGGGTTTTTAATCCGTTTGTTGAAGAAATTATGAAGAAGATACCACGAGCGGATAATTCGCGTATTATTGCGATTGATGTGCCACATCCACCACAAAAGATGTGGGAAAGGTACGAAGAGAAAAGAGAGGAATTTAAGAAAGAGGTTTACAAAAAAGCGATAGAGATTAGGGAGATGAAGAAGCTTGAGGTTGCGTTTGCTAAGGCTAAAGCAGAGCGGAAGATAGAAGAAGAGAAAATGAAAAAAGATGAATCAGAGTTTTTGGCGTATTAAATATAAAAGTTTATATACAGGTAGTATATAATATTATCTAAGAGGCAAAAAAAATGAGTTTGGTAACAGAATTAAGAAAAGTTAGATTAAGTGAGAAGGAGATAATATCTCTAGGCAAAGCGATATCAGGTGGTGTTGGGTTTTGGGGACACGAAGTAAGGAAAGGTAAGCGAAAGAAGATGGCAGAGGGTGCCTGGATTAAGGCATTACGAGAGAAAGGATTAACAGATGTGGATATAGCATTATATGGAGATTGGTCTGATGGGAGACACATAGGAGATGGATTGACTTGGGATGAGTTTGATACGAAAAAGAAAATGATTGATTACGTAAAAGCCCAAACTAAATATAGAACAATCACTGCAATAAAGGACCAAAATAATGATTGCTACGATAGTTCTCGTAAATTACTTAGTTGGGTAAAGAGAAACAAACCAAGGGTTTTGGAGAAAGTTAAATAATTTTAGTGGGATGCAAAAAAAAATGACAAAGGTAATACTTGAAAAGATTGATGAAGATATAGGATACGTACTAAGCGATGTAGATGATGTTATAGGGAAAACAATACCGCATAAACGTAGTGTAGAAGTACGAGCGGGTGATGAAGGAGAACCTTCAATAGTAATTTTTGTTAAATAGGAGGTAAAAAAATGTGTAAGACAACTAAGAAGAAAAAGGAAACCCCTTTATTTAGAAATTGAGCCTGAAGGTTTTTATCTTGATACTAAGGGTGGTAAGATGAAATTTAAGGATGAAAAATCAAAGTATTTTCATAAATTAGTAAAGAAGGGAAGGGATGCAGGTTATAGAGTATCTTTAAAAAATATATAAAAAGGGAGATAAAACCAAAAAATGGTAAGAGGACAAAAAGCCACAACAACAAATGCACTAGTTGAATCGCTAGTCTATTTTTCAGACCACGCAGGGTTAGCGACTGCAAAGGAACTCCGACTAAATTGTCCATCAGTGGCAAAAATACGAGGTACTATACCGTCCGGTGTGAAGGTTATGAGAATTTTGGTGCATAGGGGTTGGGTAGCTGGGAAAGTCAAAACCACGAAAAAAAATTCTGAAAAAACAGTGAGAGAACCAATAAAAAGAAGAGGTAGTGTGTTGTATAAACTAACGAAGGAGGGGCTAAATACCATTAGAGTTTTACGTGGAGGTGATCAAGATAAGATAACACATCTATTAATGGGTGTTAAAGAATAGTAGGATGACAACAAAAAAAATAGGTAGGAAAAAGAATCCTTTATTGTATGCTCCTTTTTCTGATACAGACAAAGACGGAGTACAAAATATTTTCGATTGTAAACCTTTAGATCCGACAAAACATGGATTAAAACCGTTGCCAAGTTACGTACAGCCAAGCACGAAAGAAGCCTATGAAGAACTTAAGACATGGGGATATGATGTAAGTGCTTACAGAAGTAGGTTTGAGAGATTACCAATGCCTCCTCCACATGAACGAAAATTGGTACATGTTGAACCACCTAAACCCAGATTTAAACCACCTAAACCTACACCTATATATAGGATACCTATTTCTACTATTACTAAAGAAAAAGTAATTCCTATTATTAAAAAAAAGATAAGTCCTATTATTGAAAAAATAAAAGGTATTGGTGTTTATTCTACTACTTTTGGTTATGTTAAACCAACAAAGCCACTGCCTTCGTATGTAAAACCTTCGACCAAAGAAGCCTATCAAGAACTAAAAAAAGGAGGATACGATGTTTCCGCTTATAGAAGTAAATTTGAGCCAACTAAAGAACCTCCTAAGTTTAAAGATATACTATTTGAACCTACAAAAATTCATCTAAAAAGAATAGGATTAGTGGGAGCAAAAGCAGTAATTCCAATATTACCATCAATAAGAAAAGTTGTATCAGTACCAAAAGAGATACTTATAGAGAAGCCAAGAGAACTTGGTGAGAAGCTCGGTATAAGGGGTGGAATGTGGATCAAAGAAGGATTAAAAGCTGAACAAGTAGCTGAGCGAATGACAAAAACTGGTTTTGGTGTCGGTGGGGGGATTTCGTACGAAGAAAGGGAAAAACAAATTGAAAGAGATCTTGGACTTAAGAAAGGAGTAACTCTTTCATCTTACTTGTCCGACTTGGACCGTTTGTCAAGAACCAAGCCTGTAACAACCTACCAAGCAGAATCAGCTCGTTGGGAAAAGGAGTTTAAGGGTTGGAAGAAGACACCAAAAGGTGAAGTAATCTTAGACACCCCATATAAAGAAACAGAATGGGCTAAGTATCAACAACATTTAGCTGTAAAACCTCCGGAGCTTGCTAAACTTAGTGAAGAATATGGACATATTGATAAGTATAATATTAAATATGGAGCAGGGGCGTTTGGAAGTGATATTAAGAGATTTACAGACAAAGCTGAAGGAATTGTTCAGCTCACAACACGAGCACAAGCAGCAACTACTCCACCTAAAGGAGCTTCTAAAGAGTGGGCTGCAGGAAGATATTGGACAGCACCTATCTATGAAAAGACAGGAAAATTTGCACAGTGGTACACTAAAAAAATAGAACCAATAATGGAAAAACCACTTCCAAAAACACCTATTGCTCGTGAATTTATTGCGTTTGGAAGAGGTGTGATAAAAGCTCCTGCTCCATTAGTTCAGTTTGGTGGTATGATATTACCTGCAGGAGAAGCACTTATTAGAGAACCAAAAATCATGGTTTCTGCTGCACTACCTGGATCAATATTTATGGCAAGAGGAATGACAAGAGAGGCTTACAAACGACCTGTAGAATTTGCAGGTGAGATGGCTGGGATGGCTCTCATTACAAAAGGAGTTGGACGTGTTTCTCCAATAAAGTATACTGGACCACTAAAGTTTCCAACAGGAAAAGGAACATTCATAACAAGACGTACCTTCTTAGGAAGAGTTCCGAAAGAGATAAAAGCAATCCAAGAGGCAGGAGGATTTGCAGAACTTGCTAAGGTAGAACCAAGTAGAATACCTTTAGTGAAGAAAGTAACATTTATGACACCAGAAATGGCTGTGCATAGAGGTTTATATTTAGCTCGTCCATCCAGTATCCCTTATGGAGGTATCAAACCAGTTGTGGGTATAACAACTGCACCAAAAGGTGTACCTTTTAGAGGTTTAACAGTAGGTACACCAAAATTTGAACTACCAACAGGAATGAGAGTATTTACAGGATTGGAAGCGAGGTATACAATTCCAAGTATGAAGAGGTTATTAGCACCAAAACAAAAAGAACTCTATGAAGGAGCTTTTTACTTGTCTGAGAAACTTGGTAGAAAGAAATCATTGTTATTAGAATCAATAGATTTAGCTGCAATAGAGTTTTTGCCTAAGACAGCAATAGGCAAAGCTGCAGCATATCTTAGAAGACATAGACATCAAATAATGATTTATGGAAGTGCAGCAAAGAGAGCACAAATGGAACGAGGAATAACACCACACGACATAGATATAGAAGTATCTAAAGGTTTAACACCTAAAAAAGCTGCAAATGATTTAGCAAATACCATGAGAGAAATACTTGGTAGAGAGAATGTTATAGTAGATATTCAACCAGCATGGCATATGTATTCGGTTAAGATTAAGATTTCTCCTAAGGGATCTACTCTAATTGGTGCTGAAAAGATAAAGGGAACATGGGAGACTGTGTTTGATGTTCATCCAAAGAGTGAACCCTTTGAGTTTGGTTTAAAACCTCAGAAACCAATAAAAGTGGAATTAGCAACGGGAGTAAAAGAATCATGGTGGATGAGACATAAAAAAATTCCAATAACTACGTTAGGTGAGGAATTTCAGCGAAGTTTTGGTTCGGTTATTCAAATGATAGAGAAGAGAGGAGAAGTACTATTACTACCAAAGGCTCGCCGAATAAAAGATCTTGCTCGGTTTGTACAACAAGGGAAAACATTAATAGAAATGGAAAAGATCAAAGCAAAGACACTTCCAAAAATATTAAGAGAGAGAAAACTAAAAGAAGTTAAAAAGATGGAAGGTATTCTTAAAAAATGGGAAGAATACGCTCTTAAACAAAAAGAATTAGCAGAAGTCAGACCTGAAATAGTACAAGCTGCTTTGTCTCCTGCTGGTACCAAATTCCTTGAAACTCAAATGAGAGTAAGGAGTATAATGGGCATGATGGAATCCAAAGCCGCTGCTGTTACATTAGCTCCTAGTATAAGAGTGTTTGGACCACCATTTAAGCTTCCTAAAGAACTCAAACCTAAAGTACCTCCAAAAGTAATTAAGAAAAAAACACCTTATGATTATTATGATTATGGTTATATCCGAAAGAGAACAGATTTATATGGTATGTATGATTATTATGGTCGTGCTCCACCAAGATTAGGTATATTTGATAGGAAAATGCGAATCCCTCATATGATACAGTTAATACCAAAAGTAAGAGGGGTTGTTCCATCTGTACAAAGACCATATAAACATTTTGTTTTTCCATCGATTGTTATTTCTACAAGATCATTTATTCCACCGTCAATACCAGTAACACCACCAGTAACACCACCAGTAACACCACCAGTAACACCACCAGTAACACCACCAGTAACACCACCAGTAACACCACCAGTAACACCACCAGTAACACCACCAGTAACACCACCTTACAAACCTCCTGTAACAATTATTCCACCTTATGTACCACCATTCTTAAGAATACCACCTCCACCCGTAATCAAACCACCCATCAAACCTAAAGATAAAGAAAAGCTCAAAAAACGAAGAAAAGACCCATGGGCAGCCATACAAACAAGTGTGAAAAATCCGATTTTGTCTGCGGACGAGCTAATAAAGAAGATGCTGTGATGACAAACCTTTATACATATCAAAGTGTATTTATTAAAAGATGAAAGACATAAAAGGATTTTTTTGGGAGATGTAAAAATGTCACTATGTGAGTGTGGATGTGGAGGAGAGGCAAAACATGGAAATAGGTATATTAATGGACACCAAAATAGAGGTAGAAAACTTTCTAAAGAAGCGATTCAAAAAGGAAAAGAAACACAAAGAATAAATAAAGAGATTAGAGAGGGTAAGCAACCAGCTCCAGTATTACCTTTTTGTGAATGCGGTTGTGGACAGAGAGTAACCAAACCTGGAAATAGATTTATATATGGTCATAATACAAAAGGTAAAAATAATGGTTTTTATGGACATAAACATACAGAAGAGGTAAAAGAATATTTAAGAGATATTAATTTAGGAAAGGTTTTAGATGATAGTCTTAAAAATGACATTAGTAATGGTTTAAATGATTTTTATCAAACTGAAGAAGGAGATAAATTAAAAAAACAAAAATCTGAAAGATGGAAAGACGAAAAAAATAATCCAATGAAGGATCCAAAAATAGCAAGGATTTCAGGAGAAAGAAATAGCGAAGTAAAGAAAAAAAAGTTTGCTAATGGGGAAATAGAGATATGGAATAAGGGAGAGACTAAATATACTGACATAAGAATAAGAAAATATGGTGAGAAATTAAAAGGTAAAAAACGTAGTAAAGAAACAAGACAAAAGAATAGAGAGGCATTAGTAAAAAGATTAAAAAATGGTGATCTTAATAGAAAACCTACAAATATAGAATTATTTTTTCAAGAAATTTGTCAAAAGTATAATTTACCATTTAGGTATGTAGGAGATGGACAACTCTGGATAGGGAAGGAAAAATTAGTAAATCCTGATTTTATAGAATGTAACGGTAGGAAAATAGTAATAGAAATATTAGGTGATTATTGGCATAGTGCATTATTTAATAAGAGAGTTCATTTTGATGACTTAAAAAACAGAGAGAAACATTATAGAAGATATAAATGGAAAGTAATTTTTATATGGGAAAGTGATATCATGAGACCAGAAGGTGAAGAGTTTGTATTAAGTCTATTAAGAAAGGAGGGAGTGATATAAATAATGACAAAGGAACTAAAAAGATTGATTAAAAATAAAAAAGGAGTTTCAATTGTTTTGTCAATTTTTATAACCTTCTTACTTTTGATCTGTATTATAATCATAAATATGAGTTTAGGACCAGTATTACAAGAAGTTGTATCGTTCTCTAATTCGTATATGGCAGAAAATCCTTCGGAAAATATGGGTATATGGAGGACTAGTCTTAATGATTCATTAAAATTTTATTCTGCCTCTACATTCATAATTTGCCTTGGTTTGGTGATTTGGTTATTTATCACAAGTATCCGTAAAGAATATAAAACTTTTTATCGGTAAAAATATTATAAAGAAAAAAAAGGAGGACTAAGAGACGAAAAAACAAAAAAAGATGGTAGGATTAATAGAAAACAAAAAAGGAGTATCGATTGCATTCTCTGTTTTTGTAGTTTTCGTAACTATTGTTCTTTTTGCAATTATTCAGATGGGTATAAGTCCGATGGTTGAAGAAACATCAAAATTTACGGATCAGTATATGCAAGATAATCCAGATAAGTACATGGAAGAGGTGCACAGAAATCAAGCGGATTCTTATCTTTTTTTCGAGGTATTTCCCATAATAATGCTCATTACACTTTTTGTTTGGAGCGTAGTTAATGCGATCCGCAGGGGATGGGATTCGACAGGTGGTGAATAACAAAAAACAGGAGGAAAAATGCCAGAAAAAGTAATAAAAAGAGTGGATAAGTATCTAACCCGCATACTAAGAGGCAGCGACCGCAAATTGGAAGAGATAGCACCAATAAAGACCAAACAGATAGAAGTACGAGCTGGAGAAGAGGATGAACCCTCCATTGTGGTGTCTATTATAGAGGAAGAAAATAATGAAGAATAGGAGGTAAAAAATGGTATTAACAAAAAGCAAAGCTGAAATAAAATCTAAAATAAAAGGAATAATGGAAAAGAAAAACGCATACTTTATGGCACCTGCAAACTTCAGAGACCTAAGAAAAGAAATAGATCAGTTAGTATCCTATGCAGAAGCCGAATACGAAGCAAGATACGTTGAAGTACGTAAGAAATATTCTAAAGCATTGTCACCAGAACTTAGGAGCCAAGCAAGTATCAAAAAAGCATTAGAAAAACAAAGGAGAGGAAATAGGAGGTAAAAAAGAAAATGGAATACAAAAAATATCATAGGAGATATCCCAATTGGGATTATAAGGCAGTATCAACTAAAATAAAGGAAGACAGAAAAACAAAAGAGATCATATACTATACTTTAAGGGATAACGACAAAAAAAGCGAAGGTGTTGAGGTATATTCTGGAAGTAGTTATATCGTAGGTTCGTTTGACAGGAGTTACTCACGAAGATATAGTTTGTCTAAAGTACCAATAAAATATAGATGGATAGTTGATCTTTTAAAGAAGAAACATAAAACAATTAAATGGTCAAAAAAGGAGTATGTTAATTATAATTGAACAAAGAATAGGAGATAAATAAGAAAAATGAGAAGATATGGAAAGAATGATTGGTTTGTTTTACCAACACAATCAAGAGTAAAACTATCAAACCCAGAAAATAACGAGTTTGTTAGTGGATGGAAAAGAGATGGAACGATATATAATTTAGTCGAAAAAAGAACAGCAAAAGGTAAGGGTTATATCTTAATAGCGGGTTCAGGGACAAAAGGATATGGACAACCTAATAATAGATATAATTTATACCATGATCAAACACAAGGTTTAATAGCAAATGTGAAATACATAACAGCATCGGTAGATCCAAAAAGACTAATAAAGTTTATTGGTGATAAGAGTGTACCTTTGTATGTTTTTAAGTAAATATGTCAAAAACAATAAAAGAAAGCAGTGTATTAGCAAACTACAGAAGAAACCCTAGGGAAATAATTTGGGATTTAGAGTATTCAATTTCCAAACTAAAATCCCGTCTAATCAACTTCTGCAAAGCCAAAGCAACCCTATTTAACACACGATTAGAAGAACGCAGAAAACTGAAACAAATAGAGCGTGAAGCGTACGAAGCGGAATATGCAGAACTCAAAGCAAAACACCACGTACGATCCATCGAGAAAGCTAAAGAACGAGGCAAACAAAAAGCTCATGGTATCAAAAAGCACAAACCAAAACTAACAGAAGACCAACTAAAAGCGGTTAAGACACGCCGTAACCAACTAAGCCAGATAGGTAAGAACCTTTCTTCCTTGATTGGTACATCTAAACAATCAAAGAAGAAGACCAAAGTGGAGCTAAAGGACGAGATAGAACAGGTTAAATTAGGACAGGAATTAGCAGAGCTAAAAAAGAAACAGAAGACTAAAGATGTGCAGGTAGGTATCAATCCAATGGCAACCAATGGTGGACAAAACAATGCTTTAGATAATGTGTTAGGTCTTATGGGTATACAAAAGAAGAGTAAAAAGAAATAGGAGGTGAAAAAACATGGTTGGAGTAAAAATAAGTATAGTATTTCCGTATATATCGCAAGCGACAAAGAAAGACAGAAAAGAGATAGTTGATTACATAGCTCAAAAATTAAAAACTAATTATATTGAGCAGTTGACACCAGTGTATGAAGTAGAAAGTGCAGGACAAAAGAAGATAGTACGTTTTTAGAAAGTGAAAAAAAAAGACAGTAAAAAAGAAATAGGAGGTGAAAAACATGGTAAAAACATCAACATTTAGGGTAACATTGAAAAGATTTGCAAATGGTGAAGTAGTGATAGAGATGACGAGTGGAAATAAAATCATTGAAAGTAGTTTTGGTAAAGCAGACAAAAAGTGGAATGAAGCATTTAATGCAGTTGCGAAAATAATTAAAAAGAAATAGGAGGTGAAAAAAAATATGACAAAAAGAAAAAAAGATCGTATACAAAAAGCCCTCTCATACGATCCATTTTTTGATACTGACAACGATGGAGTACCAAATATCCTTGATTGTCGTCCTTTGGATCCAACCCGCGATGGTTTTTTCGGTGATTTAGGTGGTGCAATAAAAAGAAGATTCAAACCGAGCATGATAGATTACAAACGTAAAAAACGTGACGGTATATTAGAGGATGTTTTACAGAAAAAGACTGACCCAAGTATATTGGATTATAAACCACGCAAGCCACGTAAGTTAGAACGTGATGGTTTAGTAAGTGAAATAAGCGGTGCCATCAAAACAAGAGTCAAAGGTGAAGTTGGAGAAGCTAAAGAACGTTTAGTTAAGGGAATTGCAGGTGAAGAAGTCAGAGAAGAACGCAAAACTCTTAGAGAAGCTGAACATGAAGCCTATCTAGAAGAAGCAAAAGAACAAATAGAGGAACGTGGACGTGAAAAGGCACGAGCTAAATTTGAGAGACGAAAACCATTATTAGGAGGACTATTAGGAGGGACTGTAGATGTATCAGAATTTGGTGAAGACGTAAAAGAAACAATAAAAAAAGCAGGTAAACACGGCAAAGGTATACTTAAAGAGACAGCGAGATCAAGAATTAAAACCAGAACACCAGATGTGAAGCTACCTGATATCAGTTTGGGTGGTACAGGAATGGATGTGCTTTCAGGTACTCTACGTACCATTAAACCAACTAAGAGAAAGACAGAGGCTAAAATCGGGACTAAGATGCCAGATGTACAGATGCCGGATGTTAGATGGTAGGAGACGAAAAATGAGAAGTGTTTTAGAAAAAAGCATAGGAGAGATCTTAAGTGATCTAAGGAGAGAAGTAGAGATGGGGATTTGGGAAAGCGAGGAAGAAGCGGTTAGTGAGTATAAGATGAGGAGAGAAAGGAAGCTAAGGAGATAGTGACCCTTTGAACAAAAAAGTTTATATACGTATAGAACTAAATTAAAAATGGAGGCATAAAACATGAAAAAAAAGCAAAAAAATATCTTTGGAAAATTGAAAGTAGGAATTGATAAGGACTATACACCAGAGGAGCTAAGCAAAGGTGTAGGAGAGGGATTAGGAGATATAGCAAAAAGTGCTAAGGAGTTAGTACCAAAAAAGAAGAGGAAAAGAAGGTAAAAAGAGTATGAAAATAAGAGGTAGACGTAAGATTAAGACAGAAGACGAGTTATTAGAAGAAAAAATCAAGCAAAAAGAAAAAGCGTACTTAAAAGGAGAAGATGTTGAGGTGGAAGAACCAAAAGTAAAAGAATACGTTTGTGGTTTCTGTGGTGAACCATTTAAAAATGCTCAGAAATTATCATGGCATATTAGAAAAGAGCATAAAGGTGAAAAACCACCAGTTAAGGAAGTAGAAGAGGTAAAAAAACCCTTAGATGAAGAAGAACCTGTAGAACCTTCGTTAGAAGAAGCTATATATAGTCTTTCAGGACAAGCTGCATTACTAAACAATCTTAAACGGTTTGAACTAACAGGTGCGGAGGCGGATGCAATAGATACGGGTGTCGAGTTAATAACTAACTTGGTAGGTGTGTATTTGAACAAGGGTGAAACACCGCCAGAAAAGGAAGAAGCCTTAGAAGAAGAGTGACAATCATTCTTTCTTTTGGGGTTTACGCTTGTACCATGGTGGATAAGGGTAAACATGTAATCAGGATGCATATGTTGTGAAACCGATGTTTCTACCTCTTATTTAGGAGGTCTTCTCGTATAAATGATAAAAAAGAAAACAAAAAGAAAATCAAGAACAAGTCATAGTACTATCTATGAACAATTATCAAAAGTCCCTGAAGTAGGAAATATGATAGTAACTGAAAGGGAGATTGGTGCAATGCGAAGAAAGATGGAACGGCAGTATAAACGTATCTTACCGGAAATCGAATTAGAAGCGATAATAAGAGCGGAGAAAGTAAGTAAGAGGCAAAATGAAATGAAAAAAAGAAGAATACCGTTAGATGTTAAAGCAGAAAGCAAATATTATTGTAGAAAGTGTAAATCGTACCATAGAATCGGCTCGAAGATAGGTAGAGACCATTTTGAGAAGTATTTTAGTCATTGGATAGTTGCAGTATAGGTAAAAATTTAGGAGGAAAAGAAAAAAAAAATGGGTAGAGTATCTGTGGTTTATCCACGAGGAAGAGGTATTTTAAGGAAGGAATGGATACAAGTAGGAGATTATGGAGGATGGAAAAGCGTTCCGTCGTACGAAGTAGAATCCAGTAAACAGATAAGTAAAGCTATATTAAATGCACTACGTAGTTCAGGGTTTAGTGGAACACTCAGTAAATGGGACTTTTATTCTCCTGCTGAGCAAGCAAAACTACGAGGAACATATAGTACAGCAGGTATGAAATATCCAGAAGGGAAATATGCACGGTCATTACAACAACAATACAAAAGTCTCCAAGAAAAAAAACCAATTACACATTGGGTCAATATGTATTGGAATGTTATGTCTCCAAGCACAAGACAAGAATTTATTTTTTCAAAGATAGAAGCAGTAGGCTACAGAAAATTAGAGGATAGGGAATATAATTTTATTTCCCATAATTGGGGTTATCTCGAAAAGCCGCAACGCCGACTTGTTATAAGAGAGACAGGTAGATGGCAAGTTGAGGGAATAGCGAAAACACATGCACTTAAACAAATAATGAAAAGAGCGAAGATAGTGGAGCAGAAAGTAAAACCTAAGGAAGTTAAAAAACCAAAACCGAAACCAATTATGTTAAGAGAAAAGAAAGCAATAATTAAAGCAAAAGTATCTTATAAACCACCTGCTAAATTACCCACTAAAAAACCTACTAAACTGGTTACCAAATTCCCTGTTAAAAAACCTGTTTTTCATCCTAGACCAAAACATTATCCTTTGCATAAGAAATAATAGGAATGAATATACTCACTACAACAACGAGTAATAATAAAATCAGAAATTGTAGTATGAAGTTAGCAATAGTTGTTGGAATATTAGTATGTTTGGTATTGGTTAGTGGAGCTGCTGGATTTGAAGATACTGTGCAGAATCATTGGGATATGGATGGGGATGGGTTTGGTGATGTAGATGATTTAACGGATTTATGGTTATTTAGTGCATCAGGTTCTATTGCATCAATCATAACCCCATCAGGTGGGTATTCTTATTCAAGTTCAATACGTATGTATGCGGTTGGTTCGAATTATCCTTATGCAAATATAACCAATATTAAACCCACTATTAGTGATTACTGGGCATTTACTTTTCGTGATACCGATTTTACTACATCCTCACATTTATATATATATTTCTATGATAAAGAAAGCAATCAGATCTTTATTAGTGATGATATGAGAGATTATGCTGTCTCGTATTCCAACAGCCGTTGGGAATTGATTTATGAAGGCGGTAATGTATACTTATATATTAATGGAATTAATAGGGGTAATATTGGAGTATGTGAAGCGACTCCTTATTATATGAGAATTAAAGCAAATGGTTACATTTGGGGTGCGTGGGACTTTCATATTGATGATATAACGACATCTTCAGGAATAATAGGAATAGGAGCAGAACCTTGTAGTACTGGAACGTTCAGAAATCACACAATAACAGAATTAGATAATGACGAATTAGATATTTCCTGGGCAGTTAAAACCATCCCAGAAGCCTCTTACACTGCTGCAGAATATACAATAAAAGTAAAACGATTAACGTACGATGAATATTACAACACAACAATTGTAAAAGACGCAGGAAATGCTACACAAAAACCTACTGGATTTGTGGTTTATAATTGGACAAAACTATTTCAAACTGACCATTATGGATTATACTCATTTCAATTATATAAAAGTACTGAAGAAGAGCCAATTGCAACTGATTGGTTATTCTTCAAAGAATTAGGTCAAGCTAGTTGGATTGATTTTGCATTAACTGAGTACGCAATTGGAAGCACTGTAGATATATCATATCATATTGATACCCCTGATTTTGGTGCCAATGATTATTACGTACGAATATTTGATAGTAGCTACGAGCAAGTAGGCGAACAGGAAGTATTTACAGAGGATGGATATGTCAATTTCACCTCAACCATTACGTGGGATGTAGGGACAGCATTTGCAGTTTTGGTTAAAGATACAGAACCTAATATTGACATGTCGCCTCCAACAGATATAGTTGACTTAGCATATGCTTATACATATATGACTGATGCAGTGTTTATACGAGGAACATGCTATGATGCTACCAACCCTCTTAACTTAGTAGATGGCACAACACTATCTAACATGAGTGTTAGTATGTATCATAACAATCAATGGTACAAAGACACTACTGACGCGAATGGTTATTACGAGTTTCTTGATCCAGTAACAAGTGAAGAAATGTCATTTTATACAGATGTTCCAATTCAAGTAAACGCTGGTGGTTCATCTACATATGGCACTCTAACTACAACTGAATCATTTAATACTTCAGATGGAGAATGGATACAATTGGTGAATGGTTCAGCAATATTTGCAATACCAAACGAACAAGTCTATAATGGAACACATAACTTTACATATGGTATTGATTACGTAATAGATTATTCAAATGTTAAGATTAAGAGAGTTTCAACAGGTACGATGGAATTAAACACTTCATATACTATTACATATACGTATGAGTATACTAGCGGAAGTGGAGTTAGTATAACCTATCAACATAATAACTATACGACTGAAATAATTCGATCTGGTACGTATGACATAAATCTATATTTATATCCATCTCATCGCGACTCTGAAACCAGAAAATCCTCAATTGCTGGTGTAGTGCTGGATACACCTCTATACCAACCAGTATCATACGCAACTGTTCATATTGCTAATGATACATGGAGTGATACTACTCTGTCAAATACATGGGGATATTACATTTTTGATTATCCTGATGGACTAGGAGATAGTTCATATAATCTATATGCTACAAGGACAGGATTTGGACGTAGTCCAAGCGAATCTGTTCGTGCACATGATGCAATTCATATATTAGATAATTGTGATGTAGCAAATTTTTATAATACTACATTGGATAAGTGCGATTCATTAACAAATAATGGTTATTGGGGTAATGCTTCTATTTTTAATGACTCATTTGATAGTGGTACGTGTAATAGCTCATGGGTACAATTAAACCATGTTGATTTACGTTCAAGCTCAGAAACAGTTACAAATATCACAACCACTTTTGTAAAGGATACAGATTATAAAATTAATTATACAGATGGGAAAATTCAGATAATCTGCACAGGTAGTATGGAAAATGATACAAATTATAATATCTCTTATCAATACAAAATAGGTAATCCTAATTTAGTAGATACTGATTTTATAGAGGGAACAGGAGCATTGAATTCAACAGGAGACAATACAATAGATTTTATGAAGACTTTTATAACACCGATAGATTCAAAAGTATCCAAAGTGCATGGATTACTCTATTTCTATTCACAAATATTGAATAAAGCAAATATAAGTAGTACAAACATAACAATTACAATTGGATCAAATGGAGATAATAGTACCAATACAATCGCATGGGAAGTGAATAAAGATGTTTTTGAGACATATTGGAACATGACAGCACTCTTATTATCAGAAGGTACAGAAGTAGGAACATGTAATTTATCAGAAATAAACTATTTTGAATGGAAAAGTACTAAATCAGGTAGTGTAACAACAAAAATAGATGATTTACATTTTATTATGTGGGTGGGATGGGATACTAACTGTCTTGATTTATCTGCAGATACAACAAATAAGAAGGAAGGTACTGCTTCTATATATGGAGAAGGAGCTGGTGGAAGCGGATATGAAGATGGATATCTCGCTAAATATTTTCTTTCACCAATTGATGCTTCGGATATTTCAAAAACTGGTGAGCTGAGCCGAATTGAATTTTGGGAAAAACCGTATATTACATCTCTTGATTATGTATTAGTATCAAAAAAAGAGGAGTATAACTATACAGTAGACTACGAAAACTACTCAGGTGGTGACTATGGATACATGTATTGGGATAATGTTTCTGTAGGAACTGATTGGAACTTAAGAAGATTATATTTTGTTGATGCTTATGATAATAATTTTACTACAGACGGTCTCGAATGGTTTGAAATAATGTTTGGTTCACAAACTTTTGATTCTAACTATAAGAGATGGATAGATAATATACAAGTAGTAGAAAGAGGTAGAACGTATCATAATATTTTAATGAGTGAATATTTTAGTCTTACGATAGACGTAAAAGACTTGGAAACTTATAATATCATTACCAGTTTTAGTGCTGTGTTTAATAAGATACAAAGTGAAACCACAAACGGTACTATAGTATTCAGAAATATTACATACGGTATATATCGTCTTCAAGTAAGTACAGAAGGGTATTATACACATACAGAGTATATTTTTATTGGACAAGACACTTCTCAAACTATATATATGTTAGAAGAGAAAGAGGGTCCTGCTTTACAGTATCCACCTCATTTAGTTGAATTTCGGGTTCAAGACATTTATGGTAATCCCATTTCTGACGTAAATGTAATAGCGATTGGTATCCAAATATCAATGGGTTCATGGGACTGGTTGTGGGAGTTTTTGGGATTTACGCCAGATGGTAGTGATACACTCCGAAACACCACCATGAACGGAACGACCGATTCAACAGGAAGTATTACGTTTTTGATGGTTGAGACAATCAAATATACAATGACTTTTACTAAAGGTAGCGACGTAAACGAAACACTAACTATCTATCCAAAAGAAGAACGATACATCGTGATAGTGGGTAGGACGGGATTCTTTGATGTTGAACCTCAACTGTTTGGTGAGCAGATTAAATGGAATTTCACAATGGAAAAGAATGATACCCATGCTTTTCTGAATTTTACGTATAACAATACGATAAGTGGAACAAGTTCACCAGGTAGTTACTATGTATATACGGTAAATAAGACAACAGGTATAGAGAAGCTTAATTTAAGCAATTTTACTTATTGTTGTGGACCTGTTAACATTGATGACAATGTTTGGAATTATAGTTGTCCTATTCATAAGGATGATTACAGAGGGGAAACATACATTATGAGATTTAATGTAACTCATACAACGGCTGGAGAGTTTGGGGAATCGGTGTCTGTGTTCTTTCGGTATAACCATCCGCTAATTAGTTTTGCTGGGTGGGAGGATCATCCAGGATATTACCAACTATTGAGCGTCGGACTTCTTATTTTTGGGGGTCTTCTTTTTTCTGGGACAACCCTGAAAATTGGAGCTGTTCTACTTCCTTTAGGAGGGTGGATCCTCTTTGGAATAGGCTGGTTTAGTCCTACAGATAATCTTATAACAGGTGCGATATTGCTTGGAATTGCTACCGCACTGGGCATTGCAGTTTTTATAACTACGACAGGGAGGGAGAAAAATCTGGCTTCGTAAAACATAAGGTTTATATATAATAAAAATAGAGTAATAAATATGAAAAAATTATGTGAATGTGGATGCGGAGGATATGCAAGTCCTGGAAGAAGATTTATACAGGGACATTATATTCTTACAGAAGAAATAAAAAGAAAGAGAAATGAAACACGTAAAATAAACAAAGAAATTAAAGAAGGCAAAAGACTACCACCAGAACTACCTTTTTGCAAATGTGGTTGTGGTGGAAGGGTATCTAGGAAAGGGAGTAAATATATTGCTGGACATCAAAACAGAGGTAGGGTTGCATGGAACAAAGGATTAACTAAAGAAAATGATGATAGAGTAAAGAAACAAGGTGAAACTTATAAAGAAAGGTATGTAAACGGTGAAATTGATGAAGTATGGTGTAAAGGAAAAACAAAAGAAACTGATCCAGGATTAATGCAAGTTAGTGAGTCATTACTAAGTTTTTATCAAACAGAAGAAGGTATTAAGCTTAAGGAACAAAAAAATGAAAAATATAGTGGAGAAGGAAATCCATTTTATGGAAAAAATCAAACAGAAGAGACAATAGAAAAAATTAAAAAAACATTAAGTGTTATGGATACTAAGGGAGAAGCAAATCATTTTTTTGGTCATAAACATACAGACGAATCTAAACAGATAATAAGTAAAAAAAAGATTGTTTTTTATCAGACAGAAGAAGGTAAGTTATTGTTAAAGGAACAAGGTTTAAAACGAAGTAAAAGAATGCTTGAAAACTGGCAAGACCCAGAATTTATCAAAATGATGAGTAAGGCAAAAAAGGAATATTATCAGACTGAAAAAGGAATAAAGCACAGACAAAATTTAAGAGAAATTATAATTGAAAACCTTAAAAAAGGTGTTTATAATAGAAAGCCAACACAACCAGAAAAAGATACAGACAGTATAGTCCAAAACCTAATCCCTAACGAATACAAATACAACGGAAACTACGATTTGGGAATATCTATAGGCGGTAAAATCCCTGATTTCGTAAACGTAAACGGAAAGAAAAAAGCTATCGACTTATTTGGCGATTATTGGCATGAAGGAGAAGATCCACAAATACGAATAGACTTATTTAAAAAATGCGGATGGGATCTATTAGTAATTTGGGAACACGAACTTAAAAATAGAGATACAATGATACAAAAGATCTTAAAATTTCACGGAAAAGAGAGTGATTATGTAATCCCTCAAAAAATATTAGATAGGTGGGTAGATAGTGAAAAGAAGGAGGGAGAGCGGTGAAGGCATACGATCTTGCACTTTTTTGTATTTTGTTGACGAGTTGTATTGGACTTGTTGATTCTCTTGAGATGTTCCCCACACAACTTGCTTTAGAAGACCAGACAGCTGAAATAGAGAAACTAACAGGCTATGATCCCTCTGGAGACATCACAAAATATGATGAACAGTTCTCAATGGGATCGATGCTCGTAAGTGGACTCCAGCTAATTACAGGAGGTTTGCTTGGTATTGTCTGGATAGCTCCTATCCTATTCGAAAAGCTCGGGATGCCGCTTGCGTTGGTTGCGATAATGCAGACGGGGATTTGGGTAATCTACTTCCTTGGAGGTATCCAACTACTATTTAATCGTTCCATCAAGCATTATGAATAAAAAAACCATCCTATTCGGATTCTGCATAACTCTAATGTTAGTCTGCGTTGTTAATGCAGCCCTTCCTAACAAGCCCACCAACCCCTCCCCCTTTAATGGACAAACCAATGTTCCCATACCCGTAAATCTTACATGGATAGGAGGCGGTGTTACCAACACCACCTACGATGTTTACTTTGTTAAGGGAACTACACCGGATAATATAGTCTCGCCGAACCAAACCAGCACCGTATACGACCCATCTCTGGCAGGAGATTCAGATAAAGGCAAATGCTACTGCTGGAAGATAGTTGCATGGGACAACGATACGGGTAATTTTACTAGTGGTAGTTACTGGCAATTCTGCACATTAGCAGACATCGTTCCATTTGATAAGGATTACACAAGCATCTGGAAGAACTACAGCGGATACAACAAAACCGACGAAGGGTGTTACGAAGGCAGTAGAATAGATACAGGTGCGTTTATTAACATGATACCTGCGTTTTACACTGAAAAGGTTGGAGGTATCTTCTGGTTATTTATCTTTTCGATCCCATTCATTGTCTCGTTCATCAAACAAGAAAGCGTAATAATACCGACTATCTTAGGGTTATTAGTTAGCAGCTCGATGTTCTTTTTCTTACCGATTGAGTATCAGACGCCTGCGAGGTCGTTGTTTTATATTTCGCTTGCGGGGATTTTGTATTCATTTTTCAAATCGAGGTCGTACTAAAGATGGAGGTAAACACATGATAAATCCAGATATATTGTTGGCAAGAAAGATACGGGAAATCCGAAAAAGAGCAAAACAAATTCAGGATACATGGGATAAGCGGTATGATACGAATGAAGAAGAATTTGAGGAAGAGGAATACTAAGATGGAAAAAAAGAAGAAAGAGGAAAAATTCGCAATAGATATCACATTAAGAGACAAGAAAAACAACCACGTGTTTTACGATGGTAAAGGCATGTCTATTAGGAAAAGCGTTGATACTCTATTAAACCTGCTGGAATATGAGATGGGATACGTACCCCCTATATTTGTTCTTGGTAAACAAAATAAATTAAATTGGCACAAATCTGACAAAGACGATACACGACATATGAAGGTGTTAGCAGCGTGTAATAACAACTATCTGCAATCCGCACGTGCGATGCAACAGCTAACGAACTTTGCAGTTGATCCTGAAGCCCGACGCAAGAGTTGGCAAGATGCTAAGTATTTCTTTCTAAAGCACAGAGAGTTTAAGAAAAAGCAAAAAAGTATTAATAGTAGTAGATTAAATATAAAAAATAAGGACAAAAAAGATGAGTAATCAACAAACTTTAGATAGTAAATTTATTAAGGGAACAATAAGAATTAGATGTAAAATTTGTGGTGAGGAATTTGAGCAAATTACAAATACTCACCTCAAAACACATGGTACAACTATGAGTGAGTATAGAGAACAGTTTCCAGATGCTTTATTAGTATCAGATAGTTATAAACAAAAATTGAGAGATAATCATTGGGATAATTCAGGTAAAAATCATCCAAATTATGGAAAAACTGGTAAAGATAATCCAAGGTTTGGTAAATATCCTACAGGTAAAGACCATCCTATGTTTGGTGTTCATAGATATGGCAAAGACCATCCTATGTTTGGTAAGCACCAAACAGAAGAGGCTAAGCAGAAGCAGAGTAAAGCTCAATTAGGTGAAAATAATCATATGCATGGTAAAACTAAAGAGACAGATGAAGGAATTAGGAAAGCAGCTGAAAAAAGCAGTAAAACTAAAACTGAATTTTATGCTACAGAAGAAGGTCAACAATGGTTAGATGAAAATAATAGAGGCAAAAATCATTCTTCATGGAAAGGAGGCATCTCATTTGAGCCTTACTGTATAAAATTTGATGATGACCTCAGAGAACGAGTTCGCAATTTCTTTGATAGATGCTGTTATATATGTGGTAAGAACGAAACAGAAAACAGACGGCATCTTTCGGTCTACCACGTAAGCTACGACAAGATGGTATGTTGTAATGACGTGAAACCATTGTTCGTACCCCTATGCATAAGTTGTCACGCAAAAACCCAAAAAGACCGCAAATATTGGGAAGAGTTTTTCACCGTAAGTCTAAACTATCTAACTGATGGTAAGTGTTTCATACCAAAGGAGGTGAATAAAAATTAAGCAAATATTAGGGATGGTTTTTCTCTTGATTGGGGTTACAATGTTAATATTTTTTTCTATGAGTTCAATTACAACCCTTATAGACAGTGCAAATTCTAGTATAAACGCAAGTGAAGATCCTACACTTAGTCAGAGCTTTGAGACATCTAAAAATGTAACAACAGGAGCATTCAGCATAATGTCGAATCTCCCTCTATTAATAGTAGTAATCATAGTAATAATTGTGCTTTTTACTTTCGTAGCGATCACACGATGATAAATGAGAAAAATAATAGCAATCGGGATAATTGCACTTATAGCATTTTTGCTAATTTCGCCTGTCCAAGCAGGTATATTTAGCGATACCACACACTATAAACAATTTAATCCCGAATCAAAGACCATATCTATCTATAAGGATAATTTTATATTTCGCGATAAACTTGAAACTAAGATACAACTAACTAAAACAGAATCTGGCTTAACAACTTTTACAGAATATTATACGTTCACGTCTTATGTTGATTACACATTTAATGATTCAAGTGACTTCAAAACACGGTGGATAAAGCATAAAGGCAGAAATAGTATTGATTATGTAGAATGGTTTGTTGAAAAACCTTATAATATTATAATTAATCAAAATGAGGAAACAAAGTATCATTGGAAACAATTCAACCCACATGGAAAAACTATAAAAACTAATGAAGTGTATAATTTAAAGCTGGTGTTTCATAAGAAGGCAGAGATTGGTGCTTTTTCTATTCAGACCATTCCGATGTTTGGAGGGATTGAGGGATCTGAATTGACATGGTGGAACGCCACCTGGACAAAGAAAGCCCCCGTCTGTATCAATAACACGGGTGGCTCCGCTCTGTCGCATTATCAGGTGTCACTCAATGTCACCTATGATGCAGATATGCAGGTGGATTTTGACGATTTGCGCTTTGTGAATGTATCCGCTGGCACGGAGGAGGCGTATTGGATCGAAGACAAGTCAGACAGCAACTGGTGCTTGGTGTGGTTCAATGGCACCTACATCGCTGGTGGGGGATGGTCAAATGACACCACGGAGATGTACTATGGCAACCCTTCTGCGAGTTCCGCCTCCAACGGCACCAACACCTTTGAGTTCTTTGATGATTTTGAGGATGGAACAGTTGGTAATTGCCCATCTGGTTGGACATGTAATGATGATGTAGGAACCATAAGAGTTTCGGACGATTACGCGAAATTCGGCACGAAGAGTTTGAAACTTGACGATACAGGACAACAATCAGGCTCACCGGGTTTATATGCATATCACTCCTTTTCTCCGATTACCGCTGGGATAGCGTTTAAGTGTTGGGCAAGAATGGGAACTTCAGGATATTCAAGTATCCATGTGGGCGAAGATATTAAATCGGGTGGGCAGGGAGACGCTGGAATTTTATTTAATGCAGGTACTCAAATATATTATTATACAAATGGTGGGGAGACGTTATTACAAAGTATTTCCGCAAATCAATGGTATGAAATAGAGGTAAAAGCAACAGGAGTGGACGATACTTATTATGACATCCTGGTGGATGGAGATAGCAAGCTTTCAGGTGGAGAGGTATTATATGAATCATTAATTCAATTCGATAAATTTTATTATTCCTGCCTATATGGTGGTAGTACTTATGTTGCTTATTTGGATCAAGTTCTCGTCCGCAAATACGCCTCGCCAGAGCCAACCACTTACACTGGCACTGAAGAATCATCAGCAGTACCAACCCTAACAACATCCAACATCCAAAACTATAAACACGACTGGGGACAAGACTTCAGCTCAAACTTCTCAGCAAATGTTACAGTTGCCAATGCCTCAAATGTTTGGATGAACTTTACTCATACTGACTTCACAAACACCAGCTTAGGTAACTTAAATCTTACTATAGATGAATGGGTGAACGAATCACATAATATTGATACTCCAATAACAAACATCTCAGTAACAATTTACCTTAATTCAACCACTGTTGGAGTAACCAACGATACTGATACCTTCTATTATGAGATAACCAATCGAACCAATACCGCTACGATGGATTCTTCTGCAACGCAAACCGTAGGTATAAACGATAATTTCTATATTAATGCCACTTGTAATGAGGAGTATGGAGACACATTCTATGGTGCAGCGGATCTCTTAGAAGATGGCGTAACTATATCCACTAATTCATCCATAGTTGATTATGTTAATTTCACGTGGAACGAAAGCACCGTAGGTGTTTACAATTATACCGTAAGGTTTTATAATCTTACTCACTATGATAATACTACTTCTGGGTATTCAAATGTGACTGTTGTAGGACCAACATTAACAACTGGTAACATTCAGAACTATGAGGAAGATTGGGGGCGTGACTGGAACTCCAATTTTAGTGCTAATGTAACAGGGGCAAATGCATCCGAGGTATGGATGAACTTTACCAATGCCGAATTTACAAATACAAGTTTGGGATGGTTAAATCGCACTCTGGATGAATGGGTAAATGAATCCCATAATGTCACTGCTCCAGTTACTAATGTTTCCGTTACTGTGGAATTAACATCAACTGCTTTAGGAGCTGCAAATGATAGTGACACCTTCTTTTATGAAATTACCAAGAGAAACAACACAGCCACAATGGATAGTGCCGCTATACAAAGTATGTCATACACTGATCAAGACTTCTTTATCAACGCTACTCTTAATGAAGAATACTCGGATACATTCTACGGAGCTGCTGATTTACTTGAAGACGGAGCAGTAGTTCTAACAAATTCCACTGTTACTGATTATGTAAATTTTACACATAACGAAAGTACTGCTGGACAGTACAATTATACAGTAAGATTCTATAACACCACTTACTATTTTAATGCCACGACACCGACTTATAGTAATGTAACTATCCCGCCACCCACAATAACCCTCCTATCACAAGACCCTTCTATTTTATACCAAAATTCAACTGGAAATTTGAATATTACTTATGGTATTAGTCATGGTAGCGGTGGTCTGAATAATACTTCAGTTTCATTTATCTATACTGTTTATAATCCAATAGATGGTACATATAACCACTCCATACGAGTTCCATCTAATAACCGTAGTGCATTAGAATTTATAATAGGAGAGCACATTTTAAGAGCAGATAATCGAAATTATACACTAAATTTTGAAGATAATGCAACTATTACAAGAGGAAACGTATATGAATGGGGAGGTGGAGATGAGAATACTACAAGACTAACTATTGAACCTGTAAACTCCACATATACCTTAATCCACTGGAATGGAACTATAAGAGATACTGCATCTATAAATATGTGGTATCTAAATAGAGAAGAGCAACAAAATGCTACAATGACGAATTTAGATATTCATAAGAGTAGCAGACCTTGTATTAAAATATGGAATTTAGAGACATTCTATGATCACCATGATTATCTTTTTAACTTCTACTTAGATACTCATTTTGGTGGAAGTGTGCCAAGTAAGCCTATCTTTTTATATTATCTAAATAGTAGCTATGATCCAGAAGGTTCTGTAAATCCAGAAGATTCACCTTATGGATTCTTTGTAACTGAACATAATGCAAGTACATGGGTTGATTATTTATATAATGTTAGAAATTCATCTTATATCAAAGCATTTAGCATAAATCAATCAGCTATTGTAGATGCTGGTATTAATACAACAAACACTGCGTGGGTATGCTTTAATACAGAAACATCCCAATCGAAACCTTATTCTTTGAATATGACAAATGATCCTACCTCAACAAACCGTACCTTTGGTGAATGTAATGTAACTTGGATAGGTGATAATGCTCCTTTAATTGAGAATCTATATACAACAAATGCATTTGTTTCAGACAGACATAGAGGACATCAGTTCAAACATCAACTTTATATTGCTGATAATGTTGGAACATGGACAAACAGTACAATAAATACAACTGATATAGAGAAGGCTTACTTTCCACCCACAAAGCCTGGTATTGTTTATTTTTATTACCAAGACGAGAAAGATCTAGAGATGAATCATACATATTCAGGGACTTTTGATATTGGAATTGCACTGGCATCAGATCCAGATGATGGAGATGTATCACACAACCTCACTTTACACTACGGAAACAGAACTTTTGTTGCAATCATAAATAATACTTTTAATGATACTATGAGAGATAATATGTTTATTAATATATCATTTGATAGTTCTTCTTACTATTCTGAAGTTGATAATTTCACACTACAAGTAAACGCTACTGATGATGAAGGTGTTAGTACAATAACATGGTTAGATGTTAATTTTACAATTAATCCACCTACACTTTCGCTCACTATCAGTGGTGAGCAAAATATAAAAAAAGACTGGGGTCAAGACTGGAACTCAAATTTCAGTGCCCATGTTCTTGGACAAAATGCTAAAGATACCTGGATGAATTTTTCACATAATAACTTTACAAATACCAGCTTAGGATGGCTTAATACTTCTATTGATGAATGGGTAAATGAGTCACATAATATCGAATCACCCATTATTAATATCTCAGTAAATGTTTCTCTAAATTCGAGTACTCCTGGCAGTATTAATGGTACGGTATCGTTTTACTATGAAATTACAAAACGAAATAACACTGCTACTATGGATAGTAATGCTACGCAAAACATAGGAATCTATCGAGATTTCTTTATTAATGCGAGTCTAATAGAAGAGTATGGTGATACCTTTTACGGTGCAGCGGATTTATTAGAGGATGGATCAGTCATCTCAACTAATTCATCAATTATTGACTATGTTAACTTTACATGGAATGAAAGTTCAGTCGGTACTTATAACTATACAGTTCGTTTTTATAATCTAACACATTATAATAATGTCACAACCTCGAACTATAGTAATGTAACAGTTTTACCACCTGTTCTAACAATAGGCAACGTCTCCAATGTTAAACAAGATTGGGGGCAAGATTGGAGTTCAAACTTTTCAGCAGATGTAACTGTAGCCAACGCCTCAAATGTCTGGATGAATTTTACTAATGCAGAATTTACTAATAAAAGTTTCGGAAACTTGAATCTGACCCTTGATGAATGGGCAAATGAATCACACAATGTAGGTTCACCAGTTACTAATGTTTCTGTGACAATCTACTTAAATTCTAGTACTCCAAGTGCTAATAACGACACATCTTCATTTTATTATGAGATAACGAAAAGAAACAATACTGCAACTATGGATAGTAATGGTACTCAATCCGTTGGTAAGAATGTTGATTTCTTTATCAATGCAAGTCTAATAGAGGAATATAGTGACACGTTCTACGGTTTAGCAGACCTATTAGAAGATGGAAATATTATAAGTACTAATTCTTCTGTTGTTGATTATGTTAATTTTACGTGGAACGAAAGTACAGCAGGTATTTATAATTACACTGTTAGATTTTACAACACAACACATTATTTTAATGCAACAACACCAACTTATAGTAATGTTACTGTATTAATATTTACACCACCTGATCCGATAAATCTCCAGAACACTACAGGTAATTTTTATGTTAATCACACATGGGATAATGGAAGTGATGGTTACGTAACGGATAGTTATAATGTTTCTGTAAACAATTCATGGTACAACACTACAAATACATTTTACAATGGCTCTGGGATGAGTCCACACGGGTGGTCTAATATCAGTGTATGGGCATTTAATTCCAGCGATAACGGAACATTAAGTTCTGGAAATGTATCGGACAATGTTCAAATACCAAACAATCCAATAACAATAACAAATATTTCAGATTGGACTGGATTTAAAACTCAAAATGTTTATGTAGATTATGATGCTACAGATACTGATAGCGATACCCCAACATTCTCATGTAATAGAACTGATTTGTTTACAGATTTTTCTACTGTAACAGGGATAGGCAACTGGACTTCGGTAGAAGGTATTTATTATGTTGATTTTGGTGTATCAGACGGTTATGGTAGCTATGATAATTACACTATGACTATAACGGTAAGTGGTGCGGAACCTGGGACACCAACTAACCTTCAAAATACAACTGGTAATTTTTGGATAAATCATACTTGGGACACAGGAATAAATACAGATACTTTTAATGTTTCAGTAAATAATAGCTGGACAAATGACTCATCAAATACATATTACAATAATACGGGTTTATTGCCTCACGTATGGAGTAACATATCAGTTGCTGGATATAACGCTACTACTGGGAATTTATCTTCATTTATTTCACAGAACACACAGATACCTAATAATGCACCTACCGTACCAACAGGATGGACTGATTTAGGTATGAATCTAACTGACCACACACCAACTATTACATGGACTAAAGGTACAGATGCAGATGGTGATACCGTTACAACTTATGTTTATGTAGGAACAACCAGCACTCCGACTGATAACGAAACGCATACAACAAGTGAGACATGTAATTTGGGCAATACTATACCCCTTTCCGACGGAACAACCTATTATTACAGATTGAGAAGTTATGATGGTTCATTGTGGAGTAATTATACTACTGCTGATGAATTTAGAATGAATAGTGAACCTATGACAACAAACCTTTTGACAGAAGGACAAACTAATCCAACAGACATAAGTGATTATACTCCCGATTTTTCGTGGACATATTCCGATGATGAAGGAGATACACAATCTCATTATCAGGTTTATGTAGGGTTAGATGTGGGTGCAAGCGATATGTGGAACAGCGGACAAGTAGCAAGCTCAGCTACATCAGCAACTTATGCTGGTTCAGGTTTAAGTGAAGGAATAACTTATTATGTTCAAGTAAGAACAAAAGATAATTACGAATTTAGTAGTTGGGTAACAGGTACATTTGAAATTGGTGTTCCTCTTGTTACTTATAATATTAGCGGTTACGTGATAAATACAACGGGAGCACCGCTTCAAACGGCACATGTAACGAACAATCTAACAGGCGTAAATGATAACACTGATGCAACAGGATATTACAAACTGGAAGGTATAGCAAACGATACTTATCTTCTAACCGCAACCAAGGATGGATACATACCAAATTCAACGACAGTAACAGTAAACGGGGTGGATAAAACCAATCAGAATATCACACTAACCGAATCGGTAGCTGCTCCTTCAATTACTTCGTGGTACAATAACATTACGGGTGACGGTGTAATAAGTTTTCAAGTTAATCTTTCTCAAGCAGCAATAAACTTTAGTGCAGTAGCAGACCAAACCATAATTACATGGACTTGGAAAAAGGATGGGATAGATCAAAATCATAATTATGATAACATAACTTTAAATTGGACATCAAATGGCACGAAAACCGTCTCTGTCTATGGGACGAACACAAACGGAACTTCAAACACGGTCACGTGGACTGTAACAATTGGTGAGGAAGAGTATGGAGATATATTAGAACAACTAACCTTTATATATAACCAAAATAAACAATTAATTGAGGAGAACGAAATGATAGGAACAAGTATGATATTTGGGATTTTTGTAGTGCTAGCATTTATTTTTTTGGTGCTGGGTTTGTTAGAAGTAGGGTATGATTTCTATATGGATATAGTTATGTTGTTTATTTCACCCACAATATTCCTTATGCTCGGCTACCAGTGTTACATATCCGAAGCTCTCCTGGAGTTCGAGTTTGCAGGTTTATTGCTGGTAATTATGGCAGTGATTATCTATATCTATGCAGTAGTAAAGATTTTTGGAATTGCTGCTGAAGAATTTGGATATGGCGAAAAAGAGGAAGATAGAGGAGCGGATTATGAGTATAAATAGGCGGAAAAATGATTATTCAAAAAACATTTGATGAAGAAGAGCAGAACCATAGGATACTACCAAAAATTAAATGTAAAATTTGTGGTAGAGAATTTGAGTTTATCACAGTTACTCACCTTAAAACACACGGTATAACTATGCATGAATATAGAAAGCAATTCCCTAATGCCTTAATAGTATCAGAAGGTTGGTGTAAGAAACATTCTGATGAAAATAATCCTATGTATGGTAGGACAGGTGATAAATGTCCAATGTTTGGTAAGAGAGGTGAAGAAACTGGTATGTATGGAAAAGGATACTTAATTGCAGGTGAGAAACATGGTATGTATGGTAAACATCATACTAAAGAATCTAACCAAAAGAATAGAGATGCGCATTTAGGTAAACCACATTCAGAAGAACATAAACAACATATGAGGGATAATAGTGGAATGAGGGGTAAAGGATACTTAATGGCTGGTGAAAAACACTGGAATTGGCAAGATGGTATTTCATCCGAACCTTACTGTATAAAATTCAACAATGAATTTAAGGAGCGAGTCCGAAACTTCTTCGGTAGATGCTGTTATGTATGTGGTAAAAACGAAACCGATAACGGACAGCGTCTTTCAGTTCACCACGTCAACTACAACAAGATGGTCTGCTGTAACGACGTGAAGCCCTTATTTGTACCATTGTGTAAAAGCTGTCACGCAAAAACTAGTGGAGACCGCAAATATTGGGAAGAGTTTTTCACCGTAAGTCTTAACTATCTTACTGATGGCAAATGTTTTTTACCAAAAAATATAATACATAAGGATTCTCTAAAAAACATTAATGAAAAAGCGTAATGGCATACAACCCCTATTTCATCTTCCAACTCCAATGCCCCCTTTTCTCGAAAAAGCGTGACAAAAAAGCGGCTACGCTACGACCTTTATTTCCAATAAATATTCCTATTATCATAACCTATATAGACAATACTTATTACCTTTTTAGGTAACATATATTACTTCTTTAGATAACAAGTTTAAAATATTTTTTAATATAACCTATCACTTTATATAGGGATATAAACATGTATTTAAATAAGTCGAAGTCGAGAAACAAAGACGAGCCAACAGTTTTTGTTTTTTGTTTTCGCATATGAGAACAGGAAGAGGTGTGCAAGGGTAATCCAATCCTGTTTGAGACACGTAAAAGGGTGAAGAGCCTTAAAACCTGTGCCTTGCTTGGTGGTTAGTTTTTTACACAGGAGATCAACAAAAATGCTAAGAGGAACTGGATAGTTAAAATACGAGTTTAAATTTTCTGATAAGGAGAAGGGATGAATAATTATTACCGTTAATGGCTTAATGAGTCATCTAAGTCTCTTAGTATCCACCGAGGTTGTTGATCTTCCGTTTCTATTAGTTCTTTCTAATTTTTATTCTCTTTAGTGAGATGGATAGGACTAATTTCTTTTAAGACTATTAGGTCTATAATATGCTACATTCGGCTAAACCTTTGAAGTTCATTATGGACTAAAAATCTTATACAAAGATGTGGAGACGTGATAATGCGATGTTGGTGTTGGACATCAGAGGTTTATACCAATGACGATGTCCATAAATATTTTGGAGCAGTATGGTAGTTTCTTGTTTTAAGGACTAACACATAATTTAAAGACTAGAGAGGCAATGAAACTTTGCAGGATGTGATAGTTCGATTCTATCCTGCTCCGATGGGTGATAAAAAGATGACCCGAAACATGGTAAGAGGTGTGCTAAGTCGAGCAGTTGTATTATTGCCTAAGCTGTTCACAAGAAGTAACGAGAGGCAATTAGTTATGTATGTATTTGAGAATGGTAGTGGAAGGGAAGAGCGGTTTGTGGAGGTGAGCGAATAAGATGGAAAAACCAAATATAATTCCTTGGATTTGTCCACGGTGTGGAGAAGAAACAACCGATTTTCCAGCTTTAAGTAGAAGGGATAACAAGACAGAAATATGTAGTAAATGCGGTACAGAAGAAGCTATGATTGATTTCTTTTTAAGTGAAGGAGGTGAAAAATGAAAAATAAAGGGGCTTTGATTGAAGCAAAAATGAAAACCCATAATCCAATCCTTAAAAGAGTACGTGAAGCCATCTATAGATCTGAGGATGCAGGTATAACCGAAACCAAATTATCTACTATAATAGGTGTATCAGAGAACGATATTGCATGGCGATTAGGCAAACTACTTTACAAAGGTTTAATTGAGATAGAGACCATAGATGGAGAGAAAGTAATCAGAAAAAAAGGTTTACCAAAAAACAAAGAACCAAACAAACAAGCAAACGGTATACGACACATAAGTACATCATACGAAAACTACAAAGTAAACAAACTGGAAAAGTACATTGGTAGTAAACAAGTAATAAAGGATGCGGAGATGGTCTTGAAGATAGGTGAGAACCTGATGCTAACAGGTGACAGAGGCATAGGTAAATCTCTTCTAACAGCGAGCATTGCAAAAAACTGGAACATACCGAGGTATACTTTTAATTGTTCACACGGAGTAACCGAAAGCGACCTCGTAGGATACTACGTAGATTTTAATACTTTTGTGGACGGTATGATAACTCAAGCGGTGAAGACTGCATGCGGTGGTCAGGATGCGATGTTAGTGATTGAGGAGATTAACGCAATTAATCCAGGGATAGCGATGATGTTGCATAGCTTGTTAGATTTTCAACACCAGTTGGAGATTAAACCGACTGGAGAAGTTCTGAAACTAAATGGTGCAGGGAAGTTGTATGTAGTAGCAACAGCGAACGTAGGCTATGAAGGTCTGTTTACTTTAAACCGAGCGTTGCATTCGAGGTTTATCGAGAAAAACATACCGTTTCCGAATGATAACATACTGAAAGAAATACTTAGGGTGAATGGTATAAAGAAAGAGGAAGAGCAACATATAGTGATAGGTTTAGTTAAAGCGATGAAAGCAAGCTACGAGAAAGGCGAGCTACAGGATTATCCGACCATCCGTGAGATGGTGCAGTATGCAAAGATCAGACAACATAGGACTATCAAAGAAACGGTGTATATGGTGTTCTTCGATAAGTTCGTTAAGAGCAAGGTAGCTGAGGATGTAGTGAAGAACATAATGAAGAGTTTGGTGCCTTAGGAGGAACAAAAAAAATGTCCAATATAAGACAGACTATGTGGATGGATACACTAGTATACAAAGATGAATGTAATGTTGACTTTCTATTTCGTGAAGAGCAGTTCTGTTTGCAGATTTCTGCTCCTGATGGTTGTATTATGCAAAGGGAGTTTGTTGCATTCTAAAGGAGAAAGAACAATGATAAACAAGAATTTGATGGATACTATTAAGGAAGTAAGCGACAAGGAAGGTATTATCTTACTCAAATCACATCTAAAACTAAACAAATGTGACAGAAAAGCAATAGAGTTTATCGAGCTATTACCAGAAGGGTATTCTATCAGTGATGGTATCGAGATATTCCAAACTGCAATATGTTGGTTAGGGATTTTTAGTTCATCGGTGACCGCAAATAAAGAAATGGAGGAATAGACCAATGATAGAAGGATTAGATAACTTAATCAGCAATGAACGTTCAACTGGTTACAAAGGTCTCTTAATGAATAAATTGGTGAAGATCTGGTCAGGAGAGAATTACTACATAGAAGATGTAGGGTCGGAAGCATCGGTTGATTTACAACATAAAAAGATGCACCTACCGTTAAACAGTAAAGATTGGCAAACCCTACGTGCATATGGACAACACGAAAGTGCTCATGTGCTTTTCACTAATACTAACAGCTATGAAAAACTAATGAAGGGTTTATGTGAGAAATATGACAAAGACAAGGTTTGGAAAATAATAAATGCATTTGAAGATAGACGTGTAGAATATCTTTTTTCCAAAATTTATGCTGGTGCTGAATCTGAGTTCAGGGATAGTAATACTGAAGCATTAAAGGAACTACTAGGTAAGTTACACACTTTTAAACCACTGGATCGGATAATAGTTCAGATTGGTGCGTATATGATTAATGGTATACGACCTGAGAACAAAGAACTGCAAGTGTTAGCTGAAGAAGTTAAGGAAGAGATCGAAAGTAAATGGATACAAACATCGGTAGTTAATGTAAGCGAAAAGGTTTTGGATTACTTAGATAAATACCTAGCTAAGAGGAAAAAAGAGCGGGAGGATGCTAAAGCTAAAGAAAGGATAAGAACAAGGGGAGAAAAAGATGATGAATCTTCAGAAGGTACTTCTGATGAAGGAGATAAAAGTGAAGGTGATAGTGAATCGGACGAATCTTTTGATATAGATAAGTTTTTAGAAGATAATAAGGAGACGGAAGAAAGCAAAAAAGACACAGAAAAAACTAAGGACGGTAGCGAACCAGAAGAAGGAGAAAGTGAGCATAAAGAAGATGATGAAGAAGACCTTAAGACCGAAGAGGATATAACAGGCAAAAAAGAAAAGATCGAAGAATCAAGGTTTAAGTCCAAAACAAAAAACAAAAAAAGCATTGAAAAAGCAATCGAAAAAAGAAAGTCTGCTATTATAGACGATGGTGATATCGAAAAAAAAGACCCTTTTAAGAAATTAACTAAAGATAACTCTTACATACCAGTACGAAAACTAATAACCGAAGAGGAGCTTGAGAAGGATTTTACAGAGCTTCATAAGCAGTACTATGAAGACATAAAGAACAAAAATATAGGATTGATTAGACGATTACGAACGAACTTAATGGAGATAAAAAACGCAGTGGAAATACAGGAGAGCAAAGGTGGTTTAATTAATATCAACCGTAGCATTAATATGGTGGCTCAATCAGGCAGACCAGCATTTAATAGGGCTGTTGAGAATACAAACAGAAATGTCAGCATAACTCTTTTGTTGGATCAAAGTGGTTCTATGGCGGGTTCAAAAATACTGGAAGCTAAGGATGCATTAATAATACTAAGTGAAGTTCTAAACGGTCTACAGGGTTTTGAGTTTGCGATGTTTGGTTTTTGTTCAGCAGATAGTAGTGGTTATGGAAAAAACTATCATACGATGAAAACATTCCAGTATAAGGGTTTCTCAAATAGGAGAACGGATTTAATAGTAAGTGCGGATATTGATAATGGCAATCGTGACGGATATCATATACGTGTGATTAGGGATTACATACAACAACATGCGAACGTAAATGCAGCGAAGTTTTTAGTGGTGCTTTCAGATGGTGTTCCTGAAGACAATCATACAGAATATATGTTTCAAATAGCATTAAACGATACGATGAAAGCGGTACAGGAAGTAGAATATCAGTTTCCAGTAGTTGGTGTTTTGTTTGGTGATCCAAAACCAGGACAACAACATCTATACAAGAATAGAGTGCATTGTGCATCTGGTAAGCTAAGTGAAGGTCTTGAAGAGTTGGTTTTGAATATACAGCAACAAATTATGAGAGGATAAAAAATTAGGAGGTGAAAAAATATGAA
>JAGLZA010000239.1 GCA_023131835.1 Caldifarciminota bacterium | reverse complement strand
TTTGCTTCCCTTTAAGGTTTTGTTTCTGGTTGACTTTTTGCCATTTTTAATGTTATTTTTTAAATATAAATATTGTACATCCTTATCGAAAAAGGAGACCTTTGTTATGCCAATATTAAGTGCAAAAGAAGCAGCAGAAATAAAGATTCCTCCTCCTGTATCTCAAGAGTATTGGGAAGACAGCGAATGGGCTTATGAGCACATGAACGAAATTTCTGAAAAATATCCCAATCAATGGGTGGTTATCTATGACAAGAAGGTGGTAGCAGCCAGCACAAGCGGATCGGAAGCAGAACATATTGCCACAGAAAAGGTGGGTAATCAGGAGTTTGTTATCCTGTTTGCCGAGAAGGGAATACGTGTCTACTAAGATCGACTTGGAATTTGAAACCAGGCTTGATTCAGAGCTTCTCGCTGTTGGCGTTTCGACTCGCTTGATAAGGTTAATTGCTTCTCTCCGGCTGAAAACTTCAGAAGCCTGGACTGATCCATATAAAGCAATAATTGATACAGGGAGTCCTATAACTCTAATACCAAAGCATATTTGGGATAAAGTCAGCATAAAATGGATTTCCCCTGGTTCCATACAATTTACAGGGTTGGGTTCCGGTGGCGTATCCGGAAAACTTGCTGAAGTTGTCATGGTTTTTCTGGATAAAAAAGCGCTTTCCCCTCCCATCTCGTTTAAAGGGTTCCTTGTTGACAGTGACACCGTTCCCCTCATTATCGGTTTTGAGGATATATTGACTGATATCAAACTGATGTGTGACTACAGAACAAAAACTGCCTTCCTTCAAATACCACTCTAACTTGCCCTATTACAGCTCCTTTATCTCCTGTTATCAAACTAATACCAATAAGGACCATACCACCAGGGATAATGCCAGTAAGGGTAAGGTCAGGGATAATAAACCCTGTCTTTTTTCTCGACAGGCCAGAGGTGGATTTCTTTCACCTTGATCAAGGGATAGATGTATTCGATTTCACCCAGAGACTGAACCTTCTTTCCCTGACACCCCTGCCACTGTTACCTTTCTTCCTCTCATTTTCCAGAGTTTTCTTAAAGTTAAAAGGCTTCTTTTGCTCTATCACTTTACAGCTTCCCTGAAGGCCTTCCCTGGCACGAACTTAGGGACTTTCTTTGCTTTGATTTTAATGACCTTACCTGTCTGAGGATTTCTTCCCTTTCTTGCTTTTCTTTTAGCCACCTTAAAGGTTCCGAATCCTATCAATGTGATCTTTTTCTTCTTTTTCAAATTCTTTGTAATGGTGGATAAAATGCAATCCACCGCTTCCCTGGCCGCTTTTTTGGTGCCAACAACCTTGCCTACTTCATTGATCAGATCAGATTTGTTCATTTTCCTCTCCTTTTTCCCTCAAACGTAATGTTATTGCCGTGCTTGGTCGATAAACAAAAAAAGGCGCAACTCAGATGTTTTCTATAATCCAAGTTACGCCTTCACTTTCTCCCGTTCTTAGGTCGGGAACCCGTAAGACATCCCTTCAGGGTTTGATATTACTAAATAATTTAGGCATCTCTAACAAATGATAAGTTCTATGTCAAGTTTTTTTGTAACTACT
>JAGLZA010000238.1 GCA_023131835.1 Caldifarciminota bacterium | reverse complement strand
GAGTATCCATCCCCATTCACATCACCTGCGGTTGAGACTGAATATCCAAAGTATGCATATTCCTGATTTGATTCTCCTGTCCAGTCAGGAGTTGAAGATAATCCTGAATCACTTCCATAATAAACAAATGCTCTACCCTCATTTGTCTGTCCATTATCATAGGCATGTGCACCCACAATCACATCAGAGTATCCATCACCATTCACATCCCCTGCTGTTGAGACTGAATATCCAAAGTTTGCATATTCCTGATTTGATTCTCCTGTCCAGGCAGGACTTACTGATAATCCTGTACCACTTCCGTGATAAACAAAAGCACCACCCTCATATGTCTGTTCATTAGAATAATAAATTGCACCCACAATCACATCCGAGTATCCATCACCATTTACATCCCCTGCTGTTGAGACTGAATATCCAAAGTATGCACCTGCCTGATTTGATTCATCCATCCAGTCAGGGGTTGTTGAAAGACCTGTACCACTTCCATAATATACAAATGCTCTACCTTCATTTGTCTCTCCATTATCATAACCATATGCACCCACAATCACATCAGAGTATCCATCACCATTCACATCCCCTGCTGTTGAGACTGACCATCCAAAGTATGCAGATGCCTGATTTGATTCTGCTGTCCAGTCAGGGGTTGTTGAAAGGCCTGTACCACTTCCATAATATACAAATGCTCTACCTTCATCTGTCTCTCCATTATCATAGGCATGAGCTCCAACAATCATATCAGAGTATCCATCACCATTTACATCCCCTGCGGTTGAGACTGAATATCCAAAGTATGCACCTGCCTGATTTGATTCATCCATCCAGTCAGGGGTTGTTGATAATCCTGTACCACTTCCATAATAGACAAATGCTCTACCCTCGTCTGTCTCTCCATTATCATAACGATATGCACCCACAATCACATCAGAGTATCCATCACCATTTACATCCCCTGCGGTTGAGACTGAATTTCCAAACAATGCAGATGCCTGATTTGATTCTGCTGTCCAGTCAGGACTTACTGATAATCCTGAACCA
>JAGLZA010000237.1 GCA_023131835.1 Caldifarciminota bacterium | reverse complement strand
ACCACTCCCTTTTAAATTTTGTGTTTTTAGAGAACACAGAGGAGACCCTGACAACCCCCCTATTTTTTAACCACAGAGGTAGTCGCTTCGCTCCAATTGAAAAATGCAGATTGTTCACCACAAAGACACAAAGGACACAAAGAAAAATAATGTTTTTGTTATCACCTCTCCACCCAACCATTTATTCGCATATTTTGGAGTAGCAGAGCTTGCTCTGCGCTCCTCAGGGCGCGAAACTTGTAAACGCAGATGAACATGGGTAAACAATCTCGGTGGTTGCACAGAAAGTCAAGCGAGAAGACAATCGGGTGATATGTGTTATGAGATAGAAGATGAACATGCACATATGCAGAAGAAAGTTTAATTAATTCTAATTTCTAAATCCCAAATCTCGATTCAAATTTTTTTACACACCAACGCACCAACTTTCTCTCTGATATATTATCCTGCCGTCAATGATTGTCATATAGATGCCTTTCTCATCTACTACGACCAGGTCAGCCTTCATGCCTTTCTGAATATCCCCTGTCTCACTTTCCTTAAAGGAAGCGTATGCTCCTCCTTTTGTATATGCTCTGATAGCATCTGATTTTGTGATTCTCTGGGATAGGGATGGGGCGGTTACGGCTTGTTTTATTCCAAAAAGAGGACCATAGGGCATACCATCCGAACCAAAACAGACATTACCACCTTCCTCCATTATGAAGGACAGTCTATTGTTTTCCTGATAGTCCTTTTTAAGGACATTCTCATACAGCCCGCAGGGTTTTGACCATTTCAAGAAATTTGGTTGCATTGAGAGTATTAGATTCTTTTTAATTGCTTGTTTTATCTGTTTGTCTCTCGCCAGTTCAAAATGCTCTATTCTATGTCTCCCTGGATTGTCTACAGGATTTACATTCATAGCATCCAGCACCGTCTGGATGGCACGATCGCCTATTGCATGGAAAGCTAACTGATATCCGTTTTCATTTGATAGTCGAATGAGTGGTTCTATTTGCTCCTTTGTTCGTAGGAGCAGACCTTTACCTCCTTGAATATATGAGAAATCCTCAAGGGCTGCTGTTCTTGCCCCAATAGAACCATCAATGAAGACCTTGGTTCCTGCGAGTTTCACCTTGTTGCTGGATCTTAGATTCGGAATACTATCAATATATCCCTCTGTTATAAAACAATAAACGGATATCTTTAATTCTTTCTCCTTTTCAAGGGATTGATATGCTCTGAAATACTCAGGGGTCATTATATCGTGAACAGAGGTTACTCCAAGTTCTATCATTTCTTTCTGTGCCAGGAGGATTCCTTCTTTTATCTCATTTTCGGATATCGGAAATATCTCATTGATACGTAAGACCACATCCTCCTTCAATATTCCGGTCGTTCTATCTATCCTCTTCCATTCTCCGGGCAAACGGGAGAGTGCCTCTTCATTCGCTATAGCTATATGTCCACATATCCTTCGGAGGATTACTGCTTTATTTTTAGATATTTTAGTTAATTCTTCCCTGGTTGGGAATCCCCTGTGCTTCCAATTGCTCTCGTCCCAATCCTCTGCTATTATAATATCCTTCGTTTTCTCGTTCTTTATCCATTCGTTCAATAACTCATATAGTTCTCCTTTAGATTTCACAGAGGAGAGATTCAGTCTACTCTTTTTTATACCACATTGAACAAGATGCGTGTGGGAATCACAGAAACCAGGATAAATCTCTTTGTCCGGGAATATCAATTCCCTATCTGGCTTCGATGGTGGAACAATCAACCCATTTTCAATGTAGATATCGTTAATCTTTAACATTTATCCTCATTGGATGAAGTGTGAGGGCAAGCCCCGAGCAAAATGCGTTGCATTTAATACTTTTTAGAAATTGGTTGCGTTTTTTCTCTTTGCTTGTCCGAATGGCGGATGAAGATATGACATTTTTCGTAGTAATTAAATGTGGCATATTGCTTTGTAATAATATCCTCATTGTATGAAAAACAGCCCCGAGATGATGAGGATTATTCCAATCCACTGATGGGGTTTTGGGGCCTTGTGGTTAAAGATATCATATATTACGGCAACCAGGGGATGGAGGCTTGCAACCGGAATGACCAGGCTCACATAGGATAGGTCTACAGCGATATAGAAGAGAAT
>JAGLZA010000236.1 GCA_023131835.1 Caldifarciminota bacterium | reverse complement strand
ATATTATAATCTTGGTGTCTTCGTGTCTTTGTGGCTGAACTATTAAAAAAAGCATGATTAACGAACTTTTAACAATTGGCTAATAATAATTAAATATGAGCATGTTTTATAGCAGAATAAAAGGTTCAGGGTTTAGCTCTAAGCTCTAAGCCTTCAACCTATACACTAAATTCCCGGGTACTTTGCCGTCTTGCTTCAGATGAGAACCGGAAAGCCCCTTTAATAACCGGAGCATGGTTGTTTGAATGAAATAAACCTGCTCTTAAGTACATAGAAAGGGGGTGATTACCGGCAGCCTGAAGCAAGAGAAAAAGCATTAAGTGATTCAAGTGAAAGTCTGTCTGCCGGCAATCGGGCCGGAAAACAGGACAGACAGCCTCCAGAAAAAGCCAAAACCCGGGAAACCGGGTGACGGAAAGCCAACGGATCCAGAAGAAGCTCAAAGTTGAAAGCTCAAAAGCTAACAGCTAACAGCTAATAGCTAACAGCTACAATTGGATGGCCGGGCTGCCTGGGAATTTAAACAAACAAATTGTTTTTTTGGAGGAAATTAAAATGAGAATTAAAAACAAATTATTAAGCATTGCACTGGCAGCCTTTCTCACGGTTGCTGTCGCGGGCCAGGCCAAGGCCTATTTTGGAAATGGCCTTGACGCTGGCAATCTGGTTCAGTTTATTTACGCAGAACCGGGTGGCGATTACACTGATAATGAAGTCGGCACAGATCTGTTTACAGACAATGGACTCAGTTTTCCGACATATGAATTTACCGGAGGTTCTATAGTTCTCGATACAAAGGATGCTTCCACGTTTCTGAATAATTTTTCAACCACAGATAACTGGGCTGACCTGCAAGTCGGCTATTATTCTTCTACTTATTCGCTGACTACTGGTGAATCACATAGGTATGTTGCCATGACCACTCCGGATCTCTTTGACATAGGTGCTTCTTGGAGCGGTGTGAACACTTCAGCGATGTACCTTTCTACACATTACGGCACCCACCCTGATTATGAGGGAAATCAAGTCGTAGTTGGACCGACCTCACACTATAGTTCTTACGACTGTTTAATGAACCAGGACAGCTTTGTTCCAGGGAGCTATGGCGAGTTTAATAATGCCCCATACGTCAACTTCGGCGAAGCGAGCCTGGCTCCTCTGGCCGCAGGAGCAGGGTCCTACGTTGATATGTACCTGTTCGAAGCAGAGGGTGCCGGGTGGCAACCTGGGGACTTTGTCACTGATACATACCGGGCGACAATGCGAATCGGCATTAATGAAGCCGGTGAGCTCTATACGATGATGACCCCGGTTCCGATTCCAGGCGCTGTATGGCTTTTTGGCTCAGGACTTCTTGCACTGGTCGGTATCAGAAGAAGGAAATCAGCTTAATCTATGTTTAATAGTGAAATAACACCCCCTTTATCCCCCCTCAAGGGGGGAATAGAGTGTTAATTATCCCTTATCGAGTGGGGAATGGGGGGTGGTTGGGTACTTTGCCGCCTTGTTTCAGGTGAGAACCGGAAAGCCCCTTTAATAACCGGAGCATGAAGGTAACCGTTCACGGTTGAAAAAACTGTGAACCGACAACCGTGAACGGTTACATAAAAAGAAAGGGGGTGATTACCGGCAGCCTGAAGCAGAAGAAAAAAATATAGGAATTTAAACAAACAAACAATAAATAATAAACAAATTTTTTTGGAGGAAATTATAATAATGAAGATAAAAAAGAAGATAAAAAAGATTCTAAAATCAGCGGTAATTGGCGCCGCGATGCTGGGCCTTGCAGGCACGGCACAGGCAACGGAGTATAATCTCAACATTTACGGAGCATCTGCGCAACACAAGTTCTGGAACGCTGCTGCTCCAAGCTTTCTTACGGATGTGATGGGCTGCACAGGGACAGCCCAGTCCTCAAAAGACAAAAAAAACGGGATCACCAGGGGAACGGGATGTGATGTAGATGGTGTTGGCGGCAATGATGACACGGTATATATCCGCTACTCCTCCAAGGCTTCTTATGACGGCATTCGGGCTGTAAAAGGCGAAGATCCCTCGGCCCAGTGTCCAAGCGAAGGGCCCGAATTCAGATTAATGGTCGATGAGGCGACCTGCGCCTGGACCGGCCCCAAAGACAATTCATGTTCAACAAAGTGTGTGGATGTGACCCTTGGCGCTTCTGATGTGGCGGGTTCCTCCTTAAAGCAGTCAACCTCAGGTTGGGAAGACGGCCACAAGGATTTTCCATCTGGTCCAATGATTTCTCCATCCTTCACTGGCTTTGACACGACGGGTCTGGCATATGCCAACCCGGTTGTAGTCCCTTTTGGTTTTTACGCTAATAACTCCGTGACCAAGACCCGATGCGTCAGCCCGCGTCCGGACAGTCCAGACGGAATTCACAAGGCATATCCTCACTGGGGATGGCAGTGTGTGCCTGACGCCAATGGAAATTCCGCGGACTGCATTGGCTACTACAAGTGTCCTAATGATACTAAAAAATGCCTCGGTGGTGTAAGAATTGATCTAGACTGCGTGGATCCCGAGGATTGTCCTGATGTGGCGCTTGCAGACACTGAGTGTCTTGCCATGCCGATTGACAACCTTACCCGTTTGATGGCTATTTTGCTCTTCAAGAATGATTCTATCACGAATTGGGACCAATTCGGACCATGGTACCCGAGTCTTGATATCGTAAAATGCATGCGTCATGCAGGGTCAGGGACCCATGCCACGCTCGATCTTGCGGTAATGCGCAGGGATGGTGTTCCGCATGCGACGTCTAATCCCATAGCGCCCGGAATGATCTGGCACTACGTGAGTTCCAGCGACCTGCTGGATTGTGTAGAATTTTATCCCGGCGCTGTTGGTTATGCTGATGCAGATAAGCTGATGGGCACAGATGACACCGGAAATATTCACATTCTAAAGTACCAGGGTGTGGAGCCTGTCAGGGAAAAGATCAAGAATTGCGAGTACAACTTCTGGGCTACTCAGTGGGTTTACTGGGATGCTGCCGAGGTTGAGGGGCTTGGTCTTACGAATCTTGTAAATGACTTGATGACCTATGCCGGGGATCCTCTAAATCTGACCTATGAGAATATTGGCTATAGAGCAGATTTCTGGGCCGCGCAGTCAGAGATGAGCTGCAAGAAGGACAATGACTTTGCTTATCCGAGATGGAATCCTTAATAGTAGTTGTAGTTGAATCATAAGTAAGGAAAGGGGCCTGCTTTGCAGGCCCTTTTTTTTGGCTTTTTTTAGCCACAAGGGGTTCTAAAATTGTAGCCGTTTACTGCTTGAAACTTGAAACTTGAAATTGGAAAGTAGAAATTTGGGAGAGATTAGAATAGAAATTGGAAATTGGGAAGAACAGTACAAAAACATGAAGTCAAAATTTCCAATTTCCAATTTCAACGTTCCGTAAACGCTTACCTGAAATTTAACAATATTTAAATGTTATCTTAACAATATTGTAATAATCATTTTGTAGAAAAAGTGGATAGTCTGAAGGCTGAAAGTGGAGTGAATAAACGAGGTCTCTATAAAGGAGTGAAGATGAGTCGTCAAGAGAAGAGAGTTTTAAGTATAACTGTTACAATAGCAGCCCTGATAATAGTCCTGAGCGGTTGCGCAATTACCGGATCCGGTCCGGCCCGCGTGGTTAAACCGGGTGATCAGGTGATGCTGAACTATACCTGTTGCTTGAAAAACGGCGAAATCGTGACAACCACGGATAAAGGGGTGGCAAAGAACCAATCGCTGCCAAAAGCTTCTATTTTTCGTGAAAAATTGCATTACAAGGCATTAGGGTTGGTGGCCGGACGCGAGACAGGCTGCCAGGACTGCCCGGAAGAAATACATAAGGGGTTTGAAGAGGATATTGCCGCAAGACTGGCCGAGGCGATTGTGGATTTGAGGGTAGGGGAAAGCCGCACTGTGGAGATCACTGCCGCTGTCCCTCCCGGTATGAAAAAAGACGAGCAATTCATACAGATGGCCCGTGTAAGAAACTTCCCCAGAGAGATGAGGATGGCAAAAGACATCTACGCAGCTCAAACCGGCAAGCAGCCTGAGGCAGGGCAGGAAGTTAATTTCAATCCTGCGATTCCGGGGAAGGTGACGTCGGTGATTGGCGACGAGGTTGTGGTCCAGTTTAAGATAAAGCCGGGCGCGGGAAGGGATACCTTTTTTGGCAAAGAGACTGCCAGGGACATGGGTGACCACTTTGAGATTGTGATTGATGCCCGTGAGGGACACCTGGTCCGTTCCGGACCGCTGGTGGGAAAAATCATTGATGTTGACGAGCGCCTTTTTACCCTTGACTATGGCCATCCTTTTGGAGGGGAGGCGCTGGTTTGTGATATTACTGTGGAATCTGCACAGACTCCGGTAATAACTGCCCCATCTTCCAAAAAAGGTGAGACACGTGTTGCTCAGGAGAAATCGCAAGCCGCTGTTGAGGAGGCCGCGCGAGCAGGAAAGACGGTCGCGGAGATCGATTTTGATAAAAACCGGGATAGGGTTCAGAAGGGGGATCTGGCACGGGTGAATTATACGGCAAGGTGTTTTTCGGATGACAAGGTGTTTCGCACCACACTGGCAGAGGTGGCAGGAGATCCGGACATAAAGAAGGCCGCGTGGTATGAGGAGCCTGAGAGTTTTTCCCCGGAAGATATCCTGGCCGGTGAGAAAGCCTCTATGCCCGGATTAGGGGAAGCAGTGCTTGGGATGTCTGCTGGCGAAAAACGAATGATCACGCTTACCCCTGAAAAGGCATACGGCCCCCCGGATCCCAGAAAAATGATGAAACTCCCCACAATCAAGCGCATGTCTGAGGTTATCTCCATGAGCGCTCAAGAGTATGTGCAAAAATTCAGGTTTCTTCCTGTAGTGGGCAAAGAGGTAAATCTCGTGCCGTATTTCAAGACGCGGGTAATTGAGATAACAGAACGCCGGGTCACTCTGGAACACCTGGCAAAAGATGGAGAACAGGTTCAAGAGAGTTTCGGCACAACGGAAATCCACTCGGACGGGAAAGAAATCTTCATTAAATTGGTCCCGCGCATAGGGGCTCCTTTTGAAGTCAAGGGGCGTAAAGGGCGAATCATATCGACTGATGGAAGCGCTTTTACAGTTGATTTTAACAACCCGCTGGCAGGAAAAACCATTGTGATCGATCTAAAGGTTGTTTCCATAACCAGGGCATCAGTATTTCAGACGATGGAGATCCCCTGGCTCGAAGATCACGACGCAGGACTTGCCGCTGCCCTGACAGACGGAAAACCGGTGGTGCTCGTGCTCCACGCTGAATGGTGCGGGTGGTGCAAGAGGCTTCTTAACGAGGTTATGGATGACCCTCGGATCAAAAGCCTCAATGACAGATTTGTCTGGGTGAAAATAAACTCTGACGTTGAGCTGGAATACAAGGATCTGTATGAGCAGAAGGGATTCCCCCTGATTGTTTTGTTGAGTCCGGAGGGCGAGATCATCAAAAAACTTGATGGTTTTAGAGATGCGGCTACGCTCAAGAGGGAGCTTGATAATATTATATAGTGAACTTTTGGTGAGGTTTATTATGAAAAAAGATGGGCTCAAAAAAATTAGCGGGTTTGTTCTCGCTTTCTTTTTCTGGTCTAACATATTACCTGGTGTTGGCCTGGCGGCCCCTGCAATTCCGGGATTTTACGGAGCAGTGACGCCTCAGTTGGCGCCTCCTGCTGTGAATGCCCTGCCTGTGCTGAGGAATGTTGTGCAGGGCGCTTCTGTGCCCGGAGCATCAAATAACCGGCTGGTGATCAACCAGAATCAATCAAAGGCGATCATAAACTGGGAATCCTTCAATATCGGCGAAAATGCCTCGACGCATTTTGATCAGCAGGGCAATACAGACTGGGCTGCCCTGAACCGCATTTTTGACAGGGACCCCAGTCAGATATTCGGTGCTCTTACGGCAGACGGCAAGATCTACCTGATCAACCAGAATGGTATTCTCTTCGGCCCGTCATCAAGGGTAAATGTCCACGCCCTTACGGCCTCTTCGCTGAACATAAAAGATGAGGATTTCCTGAACGGGCTCTTGAAGTTTAAGACTGAGGATTACAACTCCCAGGCGGATAATTTCGCTGACGTAAACACCAGTGTTGTCTCAAACCACGGGGTAATCGAAACAGATGAATTGGGCTCTGTCTTTCTCCTGTCTCCCACGGTGGAAAACAGCGGGGTAATTATCACCCCGTGCGGGCAAATCGGACTTGCCGCGGGCACGGAAGTGGAGATCACTCCTGCCACGGGATATCAGAAAGTAGAAGTTAAGGATGCAGGGGACCAGGGCAGCGCCAGCAACTTTGAAAACGGCTGGTTGATCGCGGACACCGGTCTTGCCGGCATGTACGGCAGGGTTGTGAACCAGGAAGGCCTGATCCGGGCTGTTTCCGCCATCAAGAAGGGGGGAAAGATCGAACTTTTAGCTTCCGAGAAGGTTTCCACAGGTAAAAACAGCCTGACCATTTCTCCTGTCTCCGAGTCTTCTGAGACCGCCCACGAGTCCTTTGAATACCAGGGGGGAGAGATATCAATAGGTGGACTGGATTCTGACACCCCGGTGAAACTGATCGAACACCAGGGAGTAATCTGCGCGCCTTCCGGCACCGTCAACCTAAACGCTGAAGAACGGGTTTATCTGGAAAACGGCAGCCGCATTGATGTGGGCGGCATGTGGGTAGATAAATCAGGGGAGGCAAATCTTGTTGAGGCGCAATTGAACAGCGTGCAGCTCAGGGATGATTACGGGCAGAAGGACGGACTGCTTCAGGGAGAGACGATTACCGCCAATGCCCTGGCCGGCTCTGCAATCGGCGATATCTCCGGCCATCTTACCTCTGAAGAGATGACTGCCCTGGAACGGAGCACAAAGGGCGGAACCGTTAATATCAGCGCCTCTTCCGGTGACATCATCGTGAAAGAGGGGGCAATGATCGATTTTTCAGGCGGTGGAATCCGCTATGGTGAGAGCAATTTCCAGACAACCAAATTGCTGGCCGGGGACAAGATTTACGATATCAGCGAAGCGCCCCAGTGGATTCAATATGACAAGATCATGGGATTTCAGGAAAAAAGGCACGAAAGATACGGGATCACCGAGGAATATGCGGGCCTTTATTATGGCGGAGCGAATCCTCTGAATGACTATTCACCCGGCTATATAGCAGGCAGCGATGCCGGACAACTGACGCTTATCGGAAAGACCATTGTTCTTGACGGTATGCTCGACGGGTCTGTGGAGCCGGGGATTTATCAGACAGAGGCTTCAGAGCCGGAAGATGAATATAGCAACCAGACGGTCAGAGGAAGGAAGGAACCTATAGGCGGCGCCCTGGTCATCGGCGATTCAAACGCATTAACCCAGATTGAGGGGAGCCGGGATTTTGTCGTAGATGAAGTGGTCGTGAAATCTGAAGCTGCTCCTCTGCCGGAGGGCTTCGGGGCTGACAGTGAACTTCCCTCCTATCTTGAATCCAGTCTTTGCTATGAAGATCAGACGCCACTCCATCAGACGCTTCTTTCCGCGGAAAAACTGAATTCCGCAGGGTTGAGCAATCTGGAGATCTATACAAACACGAGATTCAAGACCGAAAAGGATGCAGGGATCGCGCTTCGCGCCTGCGGCGGGTTCTCTGTCACAGCGAGAAGCATTGAGCACCAGGGGGAGATCAGCGTTCCAGCGGGCATGGTCGATCTGACCATAACGGGCAACAAGACTTCAAATATTGGCTGTGACGATTATGTATCCATGGAACAGAGGATTTATCTTGCGGACGGGAGCAGTATCCTGACCCGCGGTGAAAAAATTGATAACTCCCTAACGGGAGCCGGGGCCGGAGAAACGATCATGTCCGGCCATATCAACGCCGGCAGGGTTTATATCAAAGACAAAACAAGTTTTGGCGACGGGGTCATAGTAAAGCAAGGCGCTCTCATAGATGTGAGCGGAGGGTATGAGATCGACGAAAAAGGGAATGTCTCGGGCGGTGATGCCGGAACTTTGGAATTGCAGGGTTCTACCCTGGCCGTGGAAGGTGACCTCAGGGGTCATTCGCTTGCCGGCAATGAAGGCGGGACAATCATTTTGCATGCCGAAAACGTTGAAGTCTTGCGGTCCGCGCCGGGTCTTCCCGGGGATTTCAACTTTGATTCAGACATACCTGACGATCTCAAGGACAAACTGATCCTGGCCCAAAACCGGCTGGATCAGACCGGTTTTACACAAATAGCGCTCAGGAGCGTCCATGATTTGACTGTGGAGGAGGACGTGAATTTTTCTCCTTCCATGGTAAAACTGACAACTCCCGGGCCAGGAAAGCTTCGGGGCATATCCCATGTCAAGGATTATAATGCTATGCAGGAAACGCGGGGCAGTGGTGGAGAGGATGGGTTCATCACGGTTGCTCCTGAGTATGTCGGTTCATCTTCGGTTGAGATGGCGGCCGGTGAGGACCGTGAAGGAGTCGAAGCAGATAATATTGACGCAAAACTTTTTGTAGCATCCGGAGCCCGGATTCAGGCAGGGCCCGGCGGGACAATAGAACTAAAAGCGACTGAGGTTGAACTTGCCGGTCTTCTTGAGGCCCGGTCAGGCAAGGTCACGCTCACTGCGACAGGGACCGAAGGGTCTCGTAACCTGACATTGAGAACAGGCAGCCGGATACTGGCCGCAGGCTATAACAAACAGCGGGCAGAGCCGCTCGTAAAAGGTCTGGCTGCCGGATACATGCCCATGTCCGGCGGTGAGGTGATTCTTGAAGCTGAAGGCGGAGATCTGATCATCGAATCCGGCTCTTTGATAGATGTCTCAGGCTCTGCGTCCACCACAAGCTTTATTCGAAACTCCGACATGACCCTCTCATCGGTTACTGTAGCAGGTGATCCCGGAAGCATCGAGCTTGCCTATTTAAATAATATGACACTAAAAGGGGAACTGAATGGTCATGCCGGACTGGACGGCGTGAGAGGAGGCTCGCTTGCCATAGGTAAAAGAAGTGAGGCCGATGGCCTGACCATTAATGCGGATGACATCATGCGCTATCAGGCAAATGGTTTTGACGCGTTGACCTTTGGGAGCTGGAAAGAGTTGAACTTTTCAGGGTCCATGGATATGGACATCGGAAGGAGTCTTACCCTAAATGCCCCCGAAATTAATGGCTCAAGTGAGGATCAAATCCATCTTCGCGCTTCATGGTTGCAGTTGGCCAATACCTACTGGCCGGACGACGGGGGCGAGGCAGCCCAGGGAGATGCTCAAATTACGCTCTCAGGCGATTGGATCGATGTTGATGGCGGCGTTATAATGTCCGGATTCAAGGACGTAAAGCTTGAGGCCTCGCATGATATAAGACTGTCGGACAGATATTACATCCGTAGCGGATATAGTCCTGTGTATGAAGGTGGGCTGGAGACACACGGAGATTTGACACTGAAGGCGGCCCGGATCTACCCGACAACGCTGTCTGATTTTACCATAAAATCCAAAGGAAAGGTCACCACGCTTCCCGGCGGGACGCTGCCGGTGGGTCCGGTCTTTTCAGCAGGAGGGAGCCTGACCATTGAGGCAAACAAGATCGAGCACAGGGGAGTTTTGGCCGCGCCCATGGGAGAAATCAATTTGTATGGCGCAGGGGATGACAGCCGGATCTACCTGGCAGAGGGGAGTCTTGTCAGTACCGCAGGTGAGGGTCGTGTGAAGTATGGAACACTGGATGAGATCTTCTGGACCATCAATGACAAAGAGAATCCGTCCAATGCTGACGGGATTGCGGTAGAAAATGCGCCTGAGAAATCCGTGGATATTTCCATAATAGATAACCCTGAAGGAGGAGGAGAGATCATTGTCCGCGAGGGCGCCGAGATCGATGCGTCCGGCGGCGGGTCTTTATTTTCTTATAAGTTTCTGGCCGGCATTGAGGGTTCGGAGGATCCGCTCAGCAAGGAGGGGCAATATGTCATTCTGCCGGATAACTCCGTTGTTCTTCCGGGTGAAGCCGTTTATCTTGAGGGCGCTGAAGGCATCCCCGCAGGGACATACTCTCTTCTTCCTGAAGAGTATGCATTTGTGCCCGGCGCCATAGTCATCACGGATTTGGGCATGGACGTTGTGCCGGGTGAAAGCATGGTCACAGAGGAAGGCTACACCGTAGTTTCCGGTTATGCCACGGTTTTTGGGACCAATATTCGTTCTCCAAAACCGAGCGGCTATGCAATAAGGCCTGCGGAGGATGTCCTGAAAGAGGGGGGTTTCAACCTTAGTGAATTAACAGCCGGTGATGCCGGCAGTGTGACGCTTAACGGACCGACCACGATCCTGGACGGGACCATCAAGGGGGATGCCCTGCCCGGATATCAGGGAGGCTTCCTTTCCATGAGCGCTGCTGAAAACGCTGTTGTCCGTTCTTCCGTTTCCCTGCCAACCGGGTTTGGGTTTGAGGATACCCTTCCGGGAGATCTAAAGGGAATGTGCATGGTCTCTTCAGACGGCCTGGCAGGGAGAGGGGTCAGAGAACTGAATATCGGGGATATCGGCACTACGAACACGATTACCCTGGAGGATGGAAGCATCCTTGATGCCCCCATTGTTGCGCTTTCGGCAAGAGATTCCATTACCCTTGAATCCGGCGCTCAGATACTGGCTCTTGGAGAGGGAGGAACCGCCGGCCTGATATCGCCGGACGGAGAAGTTATTATTGAAGAGAACGCCCTGGTACACGCCTCGAATGTGGTGAACCTCGAGACCTCGAATTTTACTCTTGACGGGGAGATGAAGGTGGATAACAGCACACTCAACCTCCAGGGCGACAACATCTTTATTGTTCCGGATGATTATGCCGGAACCAGGGTTGCAGACACTATTTATCTGACCGAAAGCCTCTGGGGTTTGACAGGATTTGATAACATCGGATTTATAAGCCGGAATGACCTGACGTTTCTGGGTAATATCGATCTTGAGGTTGCCGAAGAGCTTACCATTGATGCAAAACGGATCGCGGGTCTGGACCTTGATGGGGGAAATACCTCCAATATAACTTCTCAAACCATAAACCTCTTGAATACTACAGGAGACGCATCCATCGATGCCGGTCTTGACGATACATGCCTTGTTACCTTTAATGCCGACGATATGACAGTCGGCCACGGTGATCTCCTCTTTGACGGGTTCAGCGCTGTCAATCTCAACAGCGATAGTGATCTTACCTTCAAGGGGAAAGGGTCTCTTATCTCCAGCGGCGACCTGAATATGAGCGCCGCAAGGGTGACGACTTCCTGTTATCAGGATACTGAGACATCTTACGAAGTAGCTGACTTTCAGGTAGATGCGGGAGACAGTACCATTAATATCAATAAAAGCGGGGGGATTGCGAAAGATACAAAGATACCCGGTGGAAGCCTGGAATTACTTGCCCGGACTATCAACCATTCCGGAATCGTGGATGTCACAGCCGGCAGGGTGAAGTTTATTGCCACGGGTTCCGGGGCAAACGAGGGAATCTTTCTGAAAAACGGCTCTCAGATTTTTGCCCGCGGCTCTGACTATGCCCCGGGAGGGCTGGTGGATCTGCAAACAGAAGAGGGCGCCCTGAACATTGAGGCAGGCTCAAAGATTGATGTGTCTGCCGGAGGCCAGGGGGATGCAGGGGCTGTAAGCCTTTACGCGCCTGCGGAAGGCGTGGTTATAGACGGGGATATTGAGGGCCATTCACAGGGGGGCCGGGGAGGTTCCTTTGCCCTGGATACAAAGGAGTTGGATAATTTTTCTTCACTTAATACAGAACTGGCGGCCGGCGGTTTCAACGAGGAAGTCAATATACGGACCCGCAGCGGAAATGTGGACATAGCGGCGGATGATACGGTCATGGCCAGTCAATTTAAGCTCACTGTTGACAAAACAGTAACCGGCGACGGCGATATTAACTTATCGGGAACGATTGATGCGTCAGGAGATAAAGGCGGCACGGTTGAGCTTTACGCGGGAAATGACCTTAACCTTGACGGGACAATTAATGCCCATGCCACTGGAGCAGGTTTGCCGGAAGGCGAGGTCTTTCTGAGCGCGGCCGCCGGGACTGTGGATTTTAAAGACGGCTCATTCGTAGATGTTTCCGGAGGCGAAAACGGAGAGGGAGGAAAGGTCTCTTTCCTGGCCATGCGGGACGGCAATGACGTAAAGATGAACCTGAACGGAACCATAGCCGGGGCATCCCGCGTCATAGCCGAGGCGGTGAAGGTATATTCCCACACTGGTGATTTTGAGATTACAAATACTTATATTAATAACACTTTAAAGACCGAGACCGAAGACTTCATGGACTATGCGGGAACGATTGAAACCCGGCTGTTGGCAGGTCTGACACTTGATGATGATAATGATTTCCATCTCCTGCCCGGCATAGAGATTCAAAGCGCGGGGGATCTTACCCTTGTATCCACCTGGGATATGAGTCCTCACTCCTGGGGCTTCCCAACCGGCTACTGGTGGCGCTACGGCGCTGATGATGAGCCCGGTGTCCTTACACTGAGGGCCGCTGGAAACCTGGATATAAATTACGACCTTGTTGATCATCCCACAACGTCTTACTATGATCTGCAAATGAGCCCTGAATTAGACTCCTGGGGTCTTAATCTCGCGGCCGGGGCCGACCTTGAAGGCGCTGGTCATCTGACTGTAAAGCGTAACCTTGCGGACAACACAGGAAAACTCGAAATAAAGGATAGTAAGGTGGTTTATACCGAGAGCGCCCCCATCCGGTTTGCATCGGGGAATGATACAGTTATCGGTTCAGGCAGGCAACCCATGTATATGATTAACAATAGCAGTGACATGAAGTACGGCCTGGCTTCCTATGATGGATCTGTTCAGGGCGATGCAGGCCGGGATCTCATCATTGAAAACGCCATCCAGACAGCTATTGGCGACATTAATATAAAGGTCGGCCAAAATCTTGATCTCGGTTTAAAAGGCGCTATCCGCACCACAGGATACAGAGAGCTGTCCCAGGAGGAGTTGGAGACAGGATGGTTGAAATACATGGTGATAGGAAACTATCCTGAATATGCCCATGGCGGCAGTATCACCCTTGATGTTGGAAATGCGGTGCAAAGTATGAATATCGAAAGTTACTGGGATAAAGATGGAGGATACACTATTTATAGGGGTAAAAGCGGTGTGTGGGCCGCGAATTATACCGATAGTATTACCTCAGGGCTGGCCACCATGGGCGGCGGAGACCTTGATGTTCGCGTTGGAGGCGATTTTTACGGCAAGACCGGCGCTTTTCAAACAGGAGATGTCAGGCTTTATGCGGGCGGGGATATAGACGGCCGGTTCCTGATTAAAGAAGGTGAGGGGGAGATTCATGGCGCAGGTAATTTCGGCGCCCTTGCCCTTCTCGAAATGAACTCCGTTGAAAACCAGGCTGTTGAGGCATTTGACGCGCAGATGAATGTCAGCGCCCAGGGAAACATAGACCTCGGCACGGTAGTCAATCCCACCATAGCACGCCAGGGTTTCGAAGGCGAGTCTCTGCAATATACCGAGGATACAAAGGTGAAACTCACAGCAGTTACCGGAGATGTCACCATTTCCGGCAGAAGCAGGCATTATGACCAGATATCTAACACCCAGTATCAGCAAATACTTCCCGCGACCTTTGAGATTGAGGCCGGAGGTGACATTAATATTAAGAGCGACTTTGTTCTGGCTCCGTCTGCTACCGGAAATTTTTGTCTTACAGCCGGAGAAGATATCAATGGATCATATATGAGTGGCGGGAAGGTCTTTAATTCAAAGATCATACTTTCTGATCTTGATCCGGATGAAGTCTATGGCGACTGGGGATTCCAGTATTGGAACACATTTAACTCCGGCTTTGAACATGCTGAAACACTCGTCCATCTCAACGACCCTGTTCCAATAGAGATCAAAGCCGGCCGTGACATCAAAAATCTGCGGCTTTTTCTTCCTGAAAAGGCGGAGATTGAGGCCTGCCGGGATATCCGAGACATCTATTACGTTGGTCAGAACATTAACCCGGAGGATGTGACAACCATCAAGGCGGGGAGAAATATCTTCTTCAGTACAGCGGCCAGCGATTATCAAACCGGTATCGAGTACGGGGGCCCGGGTTTCCTGATCGTCCAGGCAGGCAATTCCATTGATCTGGGAACCACAAAGGGGATTCAATCGGTTGGAAATTTCTATAATTCCGCACTCGGTTCCAAGGGGTGTTCGCTCATCGTTATATCAGGGAGCAATAAGGATATAGAACCGGATCAGGCAGTAACCTTCTTTGACCAACTGCGCGATGCAGGAGTTGACTACAGCAACCTCCTGGCAGAGGGGGATGCGGGTTCGGCCTTCGAGCGTATTGAAGAAGCAAGAGAAGATATTATCAATCCCTTTTTCCAGGGGGATCCTGCTGGAGAAGGGGATATCGACATGGTCAGATCCCAGATCATGACAGCAGGCAGCGATAGCGGTATCTTTGTTATTGCCAGGGGAGATTTTAATGTGGGGCAAAGTACTTTTTCTGCGGAGGCGGAAAAGGAGAATACAGGGGTAATCACCGAGAGCAAAGGACCAATAAATATCTTTGCTGATGGCGATGTGAACGTGCTTGAATCAAGAGTGATGACTATGATGGGCGGAGACATCACGGTATGGAGCGATAAAGGGGATATCAATGCGGGAAGAGGCTCCACGACAGCAGTTAACAGGGGCAAACCGACAAGGGTCTGGAAAGAGGACCACTGGGAGATTCAGAGAAAGCCTGTTGCAGTGGGCAGCGGTATCCGTACCCTGACCTATGACCCGGACGGCTTTGAAGGACCGCTTGAGCCTCCTGATGCAGGGGATGCATATCTTTTTGCCCCGGAGGGGATAATTGATGCGGGTGAGGCCGGGATTTCCGCAAGGAATGTCATCCTGGGCGCTACAGCGGTGCTCAATGCGCAAAACATCGAGGTGAGCGGGGTCTCTGTCGGCGTTCCTGTTGCTTCAGAGGGCGCGAGCGGTCTGGGCGCTCTTGCCGGGGCCGGAAGCCTGGCCGCGACGAGCGGACTTACAGAGGAGATGGCCGGCCTTGATACCGGCGAAGACGTGGCAGAGGGATATTCGGAACCAGAAGACTACACGCCGACGTGGCTGAAGGTGAAGGTGGTCGGATTTGATGAGGAAAAAGATGATGATACGTAGTTGAATCATAAGCAATGAAAGGGCCTGCTTTGCAGGTCCTTTTTTTTGGCGCTTTTTGCCATATTAGGTTCCGAAATTTAACAATATCGTAACAATCATTTGATTAGACAAGATACTCTGAAATTTAACAATATTCAAACGCTGTCTTAACAATATTGTAACAATCACCTGATAAAAATTATAAAATTTGCAGTAATCACAGCTCACAGCTTAGTAGTAGTCAAGTCAAAGGAATTCATGGTTGGAAATAACGTTTTTTTGTTACGCATAGCGATTTTGTTCCTGACTTGTATGGTATTTGTTTCAGGTGTTTATGCTGAATCTCAGGGCGAGATAAGGTTTGAGATTAAAGAGTTTCTTGTGGAGGGGAACACCCTGCTTTTGGATGAGCAGATCAGCAAAGTCGTGGACGAGTTTACAGGGCAGGGTAAGAACGCGTTCGACGTGGAAAGGGCACGGGAAAAGCTTGAAGGTCTCTATCACAGTGAAGGATATCCTACTGTGCTGGTAAACATTCCGGAGCAGACTGTTGACGAAGGCATCATAACGCTTCAGGTGATCGAGAGCAGGATAGGGGAGGTCAGGGTCACGGGGAATCGATATTTCACCCTAAAAAGCATCCTGAAAGATCTTCCCTCCTTCAGGCCGGGAAAGATACTCCACATCCCCAGTGTTCAGGCGGATCTCAACAAGGTCAACAGCAACCAGGATCTGAAGGTATCACCCGTCTTGATGGCCGGAAGGGAGCTTGGCACCACAGATGTGGAGTTGAAGGTCAAAGACCAGCTCCCCCTCCACGGCAGTATTGAGCTGAGTAATCGATCCAGCCACGATACAACTGATTTGAGGTTGAACAGCATTATCGGGTACCACAATCTATGGCAGAAAGAGCACTCTATCTCTCTTCAGTATCAGACCTCCCCTGAAAAAACAGAAGAGGTCCAGGTGCTGGCAGGGTCATACGTGTTCCCCACCCCATGGAACGACAAAAATCTGCTGGCAATGTACGGCGTCTGGTCGGACAGTGAAACAGCATTTGGCGAGGGCTTCCAGGTTGTGGGCAAGGGCAAGATATTCGGGGCGCGATATGTGATGCCCCTGCCGGCCTATAAGAGCTATTCCCATAACATAACTATCGGCATTGACTACAAGGACTTTGAAGAAACCCTCGGATTTGAGACCGAAGAGGAGGGGACGAAAACCCCTGTAACCTACCTTCCACTTTCCTTTTCCTACAGCGCTTCTTTGCCGGATCAAACAGGGTTCACCCAGTTCAGCGCAGGCGCCAATATGGCGTTACGCGGAATGGTGACGGATCAAAGAGAGTTCGAGGTAAAACGGTACAAGGCTCGAGGGAATTATTTGTACGTAACCGCGGGGATTGAGCGAACCCAGAAGCTGCCCGCAGGTATGGGGCTTTTTCTTAAACTCGACGGGCAGCTTGCTGATCAGCCCCTGATTTCCAATGAACAGTATTCAGCAGGCGGCATGGAAAGTGTGCGCGGATACAAGGAGAGCGAGGAACTCGGAGATAATGCGATTCACGGAACCATAGAGCTTCATGCTCCGGATCTGGCCGGTATCTTTGATTTGCAGGAGAAGTTCAGTTTTACGCCATACCTGTTTTACGATGCCGCAGAATTGAGTACAAAAGACCCCCTGCCCGGGGAGGACGGGTCTGCCGTCATTGATGGCGCGGGCGCGGGTGTTCGGGGGTATGTGACCAGGTATATTGAATACGGGTTTGACTGGGCCACGGCATTGGCGGATACAGACCGCACAGAGAAAGGTGACACCCTTGTCTATTTCAGGGTGAAGTGTGAATTTTGAGCGGTTTTCGTTCAATTGGTTAGTCTATATTCTGAAAATTTTAACCGGACAGCAGTGTGAATTGTATGAAAAAAATGAGCAAGATAAATAATCTACGTGGAGCGTCACGAATTCAGGGATTAGGAAGGTATATTGTTGTTTGCATACTGTTGGTTCTTCTCGTGTTTAGCTGGGCTACTGAGGCAAATGCCTGGTGGAATGATAACTGGCAGTACCGCAAGAAGATTATTCTTGATACCACACTTACAGGGGCTGACATAAAGGAAAACCTCGATGAGGCGCCGATCCTGCTGAGGCTGCACACGGGCAATCTCAACTTTTCCAATGTGCAGATAGACGGGGCTGATCTTCGTTTTGTGAGCAGCGATGAGACAATGCTTCTCAAACGTCACATTGAGAAATTTGATCCCATAGATGAGTTAGCCCTTGTATGGGTGAAGGCGCCCCGGCTTTCAGGCGCATCGAACCAGGATTTCATATGGATGTACTACGGCAACGAAGCTGCTGTTGGCGGCGAGGATGCGAAGGGGACCTATGATGTAAACCAGGTGGCTGTTTACCATTTTGGGGAGATTGAAGGTCTGCCCCAGGACCAGAC
>JAGLZA010000235.1 GCA_023131835.1 Caldifarciminota bacterium | reverse complement strand
CAGGGAAGAGGGAGATCAGGCCATTGTTATCGGAATCGACCAGACCAAAGTTTATTGCCTGATTGCTACCGGAAAGGATCAGGTTCTGATTACAGAGAAGAGCGCTGATTTATCTCTTGAGACCTGGCACCATCTGGCTATTTCAGCAGAAAAAGAGGGGCGGCTGACTGTTTACTTAGACGGTATAGAAACCTTCTGGATGAACCTGCCTGGGCCGATGCCGGAACTGGCAAGTAGTCTTTTCCTGGGCGCTTCAGCCGGAGAAGGCCACTTCTTTTTGGGTGACCTGGATGAAGTGCAAATCTCAAACACGGCAAGGCCGGCTGCATGGATAAGGGCCGCTGCCAGGAGCCAGGGGCCAGAAGGCGTTCTCTGCTCTTTTGGGGAGGAGGAGCTGAACGAGACAGGAGCGCTCCCGGTCTTTTATCTGAGAACTGTCCTGGAGAACATCACCCTGGACGGCTGGGCGATTATCGGAATACTGATGATTATCTCAGGGCTGAGCTGGGTAGTGTTTGTGAGCAAGGCTATTTTCCTTGGCCTGATGAAGAAAGAGAATAACGCCTTTCTGGTCTCCTTGCGGGGGGGTGACCGACCCGCTCGCCCTGGAAGAACAAGGCCAGGATTTTCAAAATTCCGCCCTGTACCAGGTTTACCTTGCAGGATGCCACGAACTGAAAGGCCGCCTGGGCAATCCGGGCGCCTCGCTTCAGGAAAAGAATCTTCCCCCCAGGGCCTTTAACGCGTTCAAGGCCGCCCTGGAAAAAGGATTGACCAGAGAGATCCAGAAGCTCAACAACTGGCTGGTTATACTGACTATGGCCATCACCGGGGGACCGTTTTTAGGGCTGCTTGGCACAGTGTGGGGGGTTATGAACACCTTTGCGGCCATGGCTGCGGCCGGCGAGGCCAATATCATGGCCATTGCTCCGGGTGTAGCCTCTGCCCTTTCGACCACAGTATTTGGCCTCATCGTGGCCATACCAGCCCTCTTTGGCTACAATTACCTGTCTGGCAAGATAAAGAGCATCACCGCTGACATGTATATCTTTGCGGATGAGTTTGGCTTCAAGGTAGATGAACATTACGGGGAGGCATCATGAGAAGAAGTCTTTATGAACAAAAGGTGTTCGATGAAATGAATCTTGCGCCCCTTCTCGATCTGGCCTGGACTCTCCTGGTTGTCTTCATCATTGCGGTTACGGCCGCGGCCCAGGGAATCAAGGTGAATCTCCCCAAGGCGAGTGCCACTCCCAGCCTTGTGAAGCCGACCACCAGGGCGATCACGCTCACTGCGGAAGGGTATATTTATCTTGATGCCTTTCCTGTGACCATGGAGGAGCTGGAGACCAGACTGCGTCAATACAAGGCCATAGATCCCAATTTTCCGGTGGTTATAAAGGGGGATGAAAAGATTTATTATAAGCGTGTGATCGAAATTCTGGATCTCCTTCAAGAACTGGAGATCACGCAATTAGGGCTTGTGACACAGAAATTGGTTAAATGATGCAAAACAAAAAGAAAAGATCACCTCGAATCATGATCGGGCTTGTCTCTGCCGGGGTTGTACTTGTTCTTATCTGCTTGAGTGTCTTTGTATTGAAAATACTCATGACTGATGAGGGGCAGAAGAGGAAACGGCAGATTCAGATGGTGAGGTTGCTGAAACCACCTCCACCTCCCAAAATCAAGGAAAAACCGCCCGAGCCTGAGATAAAGAAAGAGGAGATAATAGAACCTGAGCCTGAGCCTGAGCAGACTGAAGACCAGTCCCAGGACGATACACCCGCGGGTGACGATCTGGGGCTCGACGCCGAAGGAGGCGCAGGATCCGACGGATTCGGGCTGGTGGGAAAAAAAGGCGGGAGGTCCCTGATTGGAGGGGGCAGGGGGAACAATTCGCTATTAAGAAAATATGCCTGGTATACACGGTTCATTGAAGAAGCGATCAGCAAACGCCTGGCACGAAACGGCGGGATACCTTCCGACAAGCTTAAAACACTGGTCAGGATTGTTATGGATGAGGTGGGAACGATTGTTGATTACCGGATCTATGGTTCGTCGGGGAATCAACAAATGGATGATGCTGTGATGTTAGCTTTAGAGCAAACTGAAATGATAAGCGAACCACCACCGGAA
>JAGLZA010000234.1 GCA_023131835.1 Caldifarciminota bacterium | reverse complement strand
GAGAAGATGAATGAATCTATTAAGAATTTAATATCCACAAGTATGGAAAGTGCTATAGACCATAAGTATATAATAAAAGGAATGTCTAACGAATATGGTTATTTTGGTATAGGGCCATTACAACTTGAATATAATACAACTACAACTATTGCCATTATTTGTAAATGGTCAACAACTGAGTATGAGGTTGTTATTCGAGATGTTAAATCAAAGTTTTATGGTGGATATATAGTACAAGATAATTTTGAGTTTAAATATGGAACTGGTTCGGGTTATATTCCTACACTACCAGCCAATTTTTCTCCACCTGCCAAATTAAAAGGTCACGTAGAGTGTTTTAGTGGCAATGTACATTCAATTTTTCCTGTGTATAGTATGTATACATATGGAACAATGCAAGATAAAGTCCGTGTTTCTTACTGTGTGAATGAATATATCGTTAATGGAGAAAATGCAAAAACTACAAAATGGGTTAGGATTGGTTCAACAGGTTATATATGGGCTGAAATAGATAATATTAAGCTTAGTTATATGTTTGATTTTGAAGTTACAAAAGCATACATTAAACCTTCGGATAGTCTTAATGTTTGCGGCGATACTTCCGGAACAAAGATGGAATTAGAAGTTATTTTTCCCAAAGCCAACAATCCGAATACCATTAAACGTGATCATATATTACCAAATTGTGTATTATTAAAGTCTTCCAAACCACAAGGATTTTTTAATGAAGATTGGACTCTTTATGTTGAATATAAATATAAGTTATTAGAAACATCAAAGGCAAATGATGATTCCGATACAGAGAAAGTTGTTTGGCCGGCAGATTTGGATGGTGAAAATTCTATGAACCGGTTTGTAAATCCTCCATTTTCATTAGAACAGAAAGAGAATTCATTTGAAGTAGAAAATATTAGATATACCACTGTTGCAATAATGGTGTATATTGAAGATCATGATGGTAGAATTCAATCTGCGGTTGCCACTAAAATGTTATGTGACGTAGTTACTACACGATGTAGACCGGTTGAAATTTCCTATGCATATACAGCTGATGCGATTAAGTATGATCTTATACCAAATAGTGGTTTTTTTACTTGGACTGGTG